>JBFHWK010000097.1:0-10477 GCA_041589075.1 Rhodothermales bacterium | reverse complement strand
GCGGATGCACTGCTTCGGCAATGCAGAACCGTAGCCCCCCGGGCAATCGTCGTTGAGTCCGTCTTTGAATCCGGAAGTGAGCGAAAGCGTCTCCGGTTTCTGGATCGACTCGTCAACCGTCTCCGTTCAGGTGGGAAGATGAAGCCGCAGGAGTCGTTTCTAGAGTTTCGTACGGCTGCGGCGTGGAGGGATGCGTTCGCTGATGCGGGTTTTCGGGTTGAGGCGGAGCGCCACGAGGGTGGCTGGCTGCATCGAAAGGTGTACTTTCTTCTGGAGCGAAGTGATATAGCTGACATATAACGGAATCGTCTGCACACATGTGTGGTACAAGACCGTCTGCGGGGTGCTTTCCAAAGGGGAGTGTGCCGCGAGTCGGTAGAGATCTGCTGGATGGGTTTTCTTGAGCGTTTCATAGCCTTTCGTTACATCAGCGATCGTGGCGGCAGGCGAGAAGGGCGTGGATTCGTCCGCTTTGTAACGATCGTCGGAATCGCGGGCGTTGCCGTCGGCGTTGCGGCCCTTATCCTCGCATTGTCGATCGTGCACGGCTTCAGCAACGAAATCGGTCGAAAGATCCTTGGTTTTGGGGCTGATATACAGATTGAGAGTCAAGTGGACCGGCCGCTCGAGAACGTCACGGCCATCGCCTCGTCCGTCGCGGCCTTCGATGCGGTCGCGACCGTGCGTCCGGTCATTCAGGAATTCGCGCTGCTTCGAAGATCGCCGAAGCACGTTGACGGCGTGCTTATCAACGGTACCGCCGTCTTGCCGCGGTTCCTGGTGGAGAATCTCGAGGAAGGTGCATCGGACTACGCAAGCAAGAACGGCGACGGAGTGGTCATCGGAAGGGGACTTGCCGATCGCAGCCGAATATCTGTCGGGGATACCGTCGTCGTCTTCTCCTTCCGGTCACCGACTTCCGAGGCCGGCGTGTCTCTTCGGCCGCGGGTGAAGTCGCTTGTCGTCAACGGCATATACCGGACGTCTCTTGCCGACTTTGACGATACGTTTGTTTACTGCGACATTGACGTCGCGAGACGCCTTTTTTTGTACGGGCCGGAAGAGGCGTCGCGTCTAGACGTGGATTTGAAACCAGCTGCGGCCGTCGACGAGGTCCTCGTGATGATGGACGGCAGATTCGACTTCCCGATCATGGTCCGGAGTATCCGGGAAGTGTATCGAAGTCTCTTCGCATGGGTGAAGCTTCAGGAGAGTATCATACCGGTGGTGATCGGCTTTATCGTGCTTGTTGCACTCTTCAACATCGGAGGAATTCTTCTGATGCTGGTGATCGAAAAGGCAAAGTCACTCGGTGTGCTGTCAAGTTTGGGAGCAGGTAGACGCTCTGTGCGCAACGTCGTAGTAACTCTTGGTGGGATGATCGGGGTGTTCGGAGTTGTGGTCGGCGAGCTTTTGGCATTCACCCTCGCGCTGCTTCAGAAGAAGTTCGAGATCATCCCGTTGCCGCCGGAAGCCTATTACATGAGCACGGCGCCAATCGATCTGAACATAGTCGACTTTGTCGGAGTGGGTATCGCCACGGTGCTGCTCTGTATCGTGTTTGCCTATATTCCGGCGCGCGTCGCGTCACAATTGGATCCGATCCGCGTGATTCGATTTCAATAGTTGGGGCAGGTCGATCAAACTCGAGCCGGGCAGGCCGGAATGATCCATGACGGAGTGCAGGGTTCTTCTATTTAGCCTTCTGGCGGAAGCCGTCGGAAAGAGAGAACTGGTGGCCGCGGTTGAGCTGCCGTGCTCCGCAGGTGCTCTCGTCGACTCTCTTGCTAAAGACAGCTCGCCGATCCGAGCCTACCGACATGTCATCCGGGTCGCCGTCAACCGGGAATATGTACCGGAGACCCATGTCATCCGTTCGGGCGATGAAGTTGCGATTATCACACCGACGAGTGGAGGCTAATTTTGGATTTGGGTACGGACAGTTTTGTGCGCATCCAGGAGGAGCCGTTGTCAGTTGAGGCAGCGGTCGACTTTCTGGGCCGGGGTGATCCGGGAGGTGTCGACCTCTTTCTTGGAATCACGCGTCGAATGACAGGTCACAAAGAGACGGTACACCTTGAATACGATGCGTACTTGGAAATGGCCGTCACCGAGCTAAATCACATTGTGGCCAACGCGGCGAAAAGTTGGCCGCTTGAGCGGGTTTATGTCGCGCATCGTATAGGAACAGTCCCCGTCGGTCAGATAAGTGTAATCGTTGGTGCGTCGGCGAAGCATCGGAACGAGGCATTTGCGGCGTCACGTTATCTGATCGACACGTTAAAATCAGAAGTGCCGATTTGGAAGAAGGAAACGTATGCAGATGGCTCGACCGAGTGGAAGCCCGAGCTTGCCGTACACGAACCGACGCGACGTAGCGTAGGGAAGTGAAGGTATCCGTTCTGCAATATGAACCCGACTACCTTGCCGTAGCGGCTAACCTCGACCGTGTGGAGAGTATGCTCGCCGACCTCGAGTCGGACCTTCTCATACTGCCGGAACTCTTTGCGACCGGCTACTTCTTTCGGTCGACGGAAGACCTGCAATCTGTCGCGGAGCCCGTACCGGACGGACCCACGACCAAACGCCTGCATGATTGGTCTCGGCGGCTCGGGTGTGTCATTGTGGCCGGTGTTCCCGAACTCTGCTCGGGAAGGCTATTCAACAGTGCGGTCGTAGTGGCGCCTGACGGGCCCATCGGCCGTTATAGAAAACTACATCTCTACTACCAGGAGAAGCTCCACTTCAGTCCCGGCAACTCCGGGCTACCTGTGTTTGACGTGACGGACCGAACGGGCGTACGCTACCGTCTCGGGGTCATGGTTTGCTTCGACTGGTATTATCCGGAGACGGCCCGGTCACTGGCTCTTGCCGGCGCCGACGTGATCGCTCATCCGTCGAATCTCGTCCGTCCTGACTGTCCTAGAGCGATGCCGATTCGAGCACTCGAAAACCACGTCTTCACGGCAACGGCAAATCGTGTTGGTAAGGAAACGACCGGTGACGAGACGCTCGAGTTTATTGGCCAGAGCCTGATCTGCAGTCCGGATGGAGATGTGTTGGGGCGAATGGACCGTGACGCTATCGGGCTGGCAACAGTGTCTATTGATCCGCTGGTGTCTCGCACTCGCACCGTGACGCCGCACAACGACCTGTTTGCTGATCGCCGTACGGACGCGTACGTACTCTGACGCTACGCTACCACGCCGGCTAGGGCTTCTCGAACACGCGACACGGGATCCGGGTGCGTGTCCGGTACAAAATCGCGCCCCGTTATCTTTTCGTAGAGTTCTATGTACCGCTGCGAAACCAGGATGCGAAAGTCGTCCGGCAGGTCAGGCAGCACTTGACCCTCCTTACCCATGAAGTCACGCGATATGAGCCACTCGCGTACGAACTCCTTCGACAACTGCCGTTGCGCCTCGCCGGCAGCAAGGCGTTCCTCAAAGCCATCCGTGTAGAAGTAGCGCGAACTGTCGGGCGTATGGACCTCATCGATAACAACAAAGGTGCCGTCGGGCCGACGGCCGAACTCATATTTCGTGTCGACCAGGAGCAGGCCACGGTCTCTCGCCATTGTGGTGCCCCGCTCAAACAGTGCGAACGCCAATCCGGCGAGGCTGTCGAACGTGGCGTCATCCAGGATTCCCTGCTCGATAATCTGTTCGCGGCTGATATCCTCGTCATGGCCTTCGACGGCCTTGGTCGTCGGTGTCAAAATTGGCTCGGGAAACGGGCTGTTCTCGACCAGGCCTTCTGGAAGGGGAATACCACAAAGCTCGCGCTTCCCCGATCGATACGTACGCCACGCGTGACCCACCAGATAGGCACGCACAACGAACTCTACCGGCACCGTGTCGCACCGCACGGCGACCGTAACGTTTGGATCCGGAACGCTTATCACATGATTTGGCACTACGTCCGCCGTCGCCTCGAAGAAATGCGCGGCTAATCGATTGAGCACCTGGCCCTTAAAAGGGATTGTCTGACGCAGCACATGGTCGAAAGCTGAAATCCGGTCAGTCGTGACCAGGATTAGCTGGTCACCGGCCGAATACGTATCGCGAACCTTGCCCCGGTAGCGTTTGCCGAGTTCGCTGAAGTCCGTGGCGTCGAGCGTGTGATTCAGTTGATTCTCGATTGTCTTCCGATCGATCATGTGTCAGGTGGTTTTGGTGCGTGTCGTCTCATGTAGTCACTGGAATGTCGAATTCGCAGCGTTGGGGTGATGTCAACGGACTTCGGCTCGTGCTCCGACGTCGCCTCGACGCGTTCGATAAGTCGCTTCGTGGCCGAGCGAGCGATTTGTTGCATCGCCTGATCGACACTCGAAAGGCCGATGTATGCGCTCGTCTTGATGTCGTCGTAGCCGACGATAGCGATGTCCTCCGGAACGGTTTTTCCGGCGTCACTGATTGCTTTCATGGCGCCGATCGCCTGCACGTCGGAGCTGGCGAAGACAGCCGTAACTCCCATATTGCGGTTGAGGATCGTTTCCATCGCTTCGAAACCGGCTTCTTCAGAGTAGCCGGCGTGCTTTTCGGTCGTACCCGTTACGACAAGCTCGGGATCAAACGCGATGCCGCGGTCTTCCAGCGCCCGGCGGTATCCGGAAATGCGTTCGTCCTGTAGCGGGCTGTTCGATATTGAGCGGATCATTGCGATACGGCGGTGCCCGCGATCGATTAAATGATTGACGGCCACCCTAGACCCCTCTGAGTCGTCCCATCGGTAGGAGTCAAATCCTTCGTAGCGGCTACCGATCAATACGACCGGCGAGCGAAGTGCCCGAAGCTCGGCGGCAATCTCGTCACGGACATCAACACCGACGAGCAGCAATCCGGCAACCGTACCACGTTTGAGAAACTTCATCAAACGGACGTGACGATCCCGCGACCCCAGATCGCACAATAGGAGATCTCGATCCGTTTCGTGGAGCACTCCGCGGATGCCTTTCAGGAGCTCCGTATGAAACGGTGTTGTAAAAGAGGGGAGAGCAACGGCCAGTGTGTGTATCTGTCCCGCGGCGAGGGACTTTGCGGTGCGGTCGGGACGATACTGGAGCTCCTCAATCGCACGCTTAACACGCTCACGCGTTGCGTCCGATACATCAGGAGAACTGTTCAGCACACGCGAGACTGTGGAGATTGCCACGCCCGCGTGGTCCGCAACGTCGTATATGGTCGCCTTTGTCTTCTCGGGAGCCATGCAGGTGACGGAACCGCCGGACCGGTCGGTTTCCTCCGTTTCGGACTGCCGCATCTTCGGGCAGCCGTGACGACCAAAATATACGAACCTCTTGCCAAGCGATTGGCTGTCTTCAGTGCACCGACGTGAATTGGCGGAGGTTTCGTTGCCCGCCGCCCGCCGACGTATATTCGTAGCCATAGACGTCCACCCCGAACCCACATTATGGCCAGCGTCACCGCAAAAGATCTTCGCAAAGTCTACGAGAACGGATTTGTGGCCGTGCATGGCGCGGACTTTACGGTAGAGGATGGCGAGTTCGTCGTCCTGGTCGGACCGTCCGGGTGCGGCAAAAGCACGACGCTGCGAATGATAGCCGGCCTTGAGTCCATTACCTCAGGCGAGCTGTATATCGGTGACACACTGGTGAACAGTGTTCAGCCGAAGGACCGGGACATCGCGATGGTGTTCCAGAACTACGCGCTGTACCCCCACATGACCGTGTTCGACAACATGGCGTTTGGTCTGAAACTTCGGAAGTTTGCGCAAGCGGAGACGCAGAAGCGCGTTCAACAGGCGGCCCAGATTCTGGGCATCGAGGTCATACTCGATCGGAAGCCGGGCCAGCTCTCGGGAGGCCAGCGACAGCGCGTGGCTGTCGGCCGTGCTATTGTGCGCAAGCCCCAGGTGTTTCTGTTTGACGAGCCCCTCTCGAATCTGGATGCGAAGCTGCGAGTGCAGATGAGAACTGAGATCTCGAAGCTCCACCGGCAACTGGGCGCCACGATGGTCTACGTCACCCACGACCAGGTCGAGGCAATGACAATGGGTGACAGGATTGTCGTGATGAAAGACGGATACATCCAGCAAATCGACACACCACTGAATCTGTACAATCACCCGAGAAACAAATTCGTGGCCGGTTTCATCGGCAGCCCGTCGATGAACTTTGTCCGTGGCCGAATCAGTACGACAGGCGGACTTCACTTCAGAGCGGAGGGGAATGCGTTCACGGTGGAGCTTGGCCAGAACCACCGGCCGGGAGGAGAGACGCAGGGTGAACGCGAGGTCGTTATGGGAGTACGTCCCGAAGACATCTACATCGCCGGAAGCCCGTACATACCGGGACCGGTAGTGGAGACGGCCACGGTCATTGACGTCATTGAGCCGATGGGAAATGAAATCTTTCTTTACACTCGCAGCCTCGAACAGTCGATCGTTGCTCGGATATCCCCGCAAGACCTGCCTGCGCCCGGGCAGTCGGTTCGGCTCGCCTTCGATACGGACAAGATGCATTTCTTTGATTCGGAGACGGAGCTGGCAATCGCGGGCACGCCGCGCCACGCCGCATAGCACGGCGTGAGGATTGCTGCGCGAGGGCCACGCCGTCGCCAAGAAACATTCCGGAACACGGGCTTTAAACCACAGGCATTGGTGCTTTGACTTCCCCAAGAACGCCCTAATGAAGGACGCCGAAAACAAGGCGACGCTGCAGCCGGAACAATCGCAGACGGCGCGTAGGCTGCGACTGCCGATCGATGGCATGACCTGCGCCGCCTGCGCGACCCGCATCGAAAGAAGGCTGCGGAATACGACTGGGGTCTCGGGCGCGGCCGTGAACTACGCCACTGAGGAGGCTGTTGTCGACGTGTCGGACGAGACGACGACCGTCCGTGATCTCCTCGGCGTCGTGCGCGACACGGGGTACGACGTCCGCCGCAGCACTACTGAAATAAGGATGCAAGACGGATGGTCGGTGCGTGAGGCTGAGGATGCTGCGAAACGCCTGCTCGAGATCGCCGGCGTGCTGACAACCTCGATCGCGGATGGTGTCATTCTCGTAGAAACGGTATCTGGCTTCACGGACTACGAAGAACTGTACCGAAAGGCAGGCGTCTCGCCGTCCAAAGCCGTCACCGGGCTGACCGAGTCGCCCGATGCTTTAAGAGAGGCGCATCAGACACGCTACGAAAAGCTTCTGCGACGCTTTGTGGCCGCAGCGTTGCTGTCGACACCGGTCGTTATCATTTCGATGTCGCACGGAGCTCTCGGCTTTACCGGAGATCGATGGGTAATGCTGTTGCTGACCTTGCCGGTGGTCTTCTGGTGTGGCAGCGTCTTCATTACCGGTGCATGGCGTGCGCTCAAGCACGGCGGCGCCGACATGAATACACTGGTCGCGATGGGTGTCCTGTCGGCACTTGCGTACAGTGTCGTGGCGACGGTCGCGCCTTCCGTATTCTCGAGCGCCGGGCACTCCGCTCAGGTCTATTACGAGGCTGCCGCTGTCATCGTGACGCTCATTCTACTTGGGCGGGTTCTGGAGGAGAAGGCAAAAGGCCGGACAAGTGAAGCCATCAGCAGGCTGGTTGGCCTGCAGCCTGAAGTGGCGCACCTGTTACGGAATGGCCGCGTCGAGGATGTCGATCCTGAAAGCATCGTCGTAGGCCAGCACGTGCAGATACGACCGGGCGAGCGTATCCCGCTCGATGGTGAGATAATAGAGGGAACGGCGGCAATCGACGAAAGCGCCCTGACCGGAGAGCCGATTCCGTCGGACAAGGCACCGGGTAGTACGGTACTCGCCGGGACGGTTTGCCGTGACGGCTCCGTCACGGTTCGGGTTACGCGCGTCGGCGCATCGACTGTCCTGAGCCAGATCGTCCGACTCGTTCAGGAGGCGCAGGCCGGAAAGGCACCGATCCAAAGGCTTGCCGACCGTGTGGCAGGTGTTTTTGTACCGTCGGTCATCGTTGTTGCGACCATCGCGGCTGTCGTTTGGTTGTTGGCAGGCCCCGCGCCTGCGGTGACTAATGCCGTTCTCAGATTCGTGACGGTCCTGATTATCTCGTGTCCCTGTGCGCTCGGATTGGCAACGCCGACAGCCATTATGGTCGCGACGGGTCGAGCCGCTTCCCTCGGCATTCTCATCCGCGATGGCGCTGCCGTGGAGACGGTAGCCCGCGTAGACACAATGCTGCTGGACAAAACCGGTACTATCACCTCCGGACGGCCGGCAGTTGCCGGAGTTGTGGCGGCCGACGGACAAGATCCGAATGACGTGCTGCGGTTGGCGGCGGCGGTTGAATCGCGGTCCGAGCATCCACTGGCACGAGCGATCGTCGACTATGCTGCACGGCGCGACGCGAAGCACGAAAACGTTGTCGGGTTTGCGAGCTTCCCAGGACTTGGCGTGTCCGCCAACGTGGGAGGGCGTCAGGTAGCGGCCGGCAGGTACGAGTTTGTGCAAGCTCGCTGCGGTACGGAGGCCGGGCTTCGCGAACTTGCCGGTCGAGTTAGCAGAGATCAGACGGCAGTGTACGTTGAGGCCGACGGTAATACGATTGGTGCCGTCCTGTTGTCGGACCAACTGCGTCCATCCAGTGTGCGGGGTGTGGCTAGACTCCGTGAGCTGAATATCGAAGTGATCATGGTAACGGGCGATCGTCAGGAAACTGCCGATACCGTCGGCGAGCAGGTCGGAATTCGAGATCGTCGGGCTCGGCTGCTGCCGCAAGAGAAAGCGGCGGTAGTCGACGAACTGCGCCGTCGGGGACGTGTCGTGGGTATGGTAGGAGACGGGATCAACGACGCGCCCGCACTTGCCCGCGCGAACGTGGGCATCTCATTAGGCGGCGGAACGGATATCGCCATTGAAGCCAGCGACGTCGCGATCATGCGAGACGATCTGGGCGTCGCGGCGGACGCCATCCGTCTGTCGCGCTTCGGTCTTCGTGTCATCAAGCAGAACCTGTTCTTTGCCTTTGTTTATAACGTAGTACTTATACCGGTGGCAGCCGGCGTCTTGTATCCACTGTGGGGCATACTGCTGAGCCCTATCTTTGCGTCAGCCGCGATGGCGCTCTCGAGCGTCTCCGTCGTAACGAACAGTCTGCGCCTCAGGCGATTCAGTTAAGGCAAGATGTCATGGCAGTTGTTAGGAAGACCATCCGGATCGAGGGAATGAGCTGTGGCCACTGTGTTATGGCGGTCCGCGATGCGCTCGAACAACTTGACGGCATTCGGGTGGACACCGTGGACATAGGAATGGCTACGCTCGAGCTAAACGACAACGAGTCAAATCTTCACGATGTGGCGCGAGCAATCACAGAGGCTGGGTACACGCTGATAGAAGCGTAGCAACACCGCAAATTCGACCGCCAACGACAGCGAAACACTTTGTGACCTGTCCGATTCAAACGTGCCAACCGGAAAGGCACATCCTATGGCAGATCTACTACGGCTCGCACTTCAGAAAACCGGGCGACTCAGTGACTCCTCACTTCGGTTGATTGAGGAGTGCGGCATACACTTCGCCAATCACGATGCTAAGCTGCGCTGTCCGGCACATAACTTTCCCCTTGAAATTCTCTTTCTAAGAGATAACGACATTCCGCGTTATGTAGCCGACGGGGTCGCGGATGCGGGAATTGTTGGGGAAAACGTGGTGGCTGAGTCGGAAGCGGACGTGGCCGTCCTGGAGAAGCTGGGGTTCGGACAATGTCGGCTTTCGATTGCCGTCCCACGGGCCATGGAGTACAATTCCTTGCCCGATCTGCAAGGGCGTGACATAGCCACATCCTATCCGGTCTTGCTCGGGCGCCATTTGAGTAAACACGGCGTCGAGGCCCGTATCCATGAGATAAGCGGCTCGGCCGAACTTGCACCGAGTATCGGCCTTGCAGACGCAGTCTGTGACCTCGTCAGCACCGGCAGCACCCTCTTGAGCAATGGGCTCAAGGAAGTGGAGACTGTCATAACGTCGGAGGCCGCGCTGATTGCCGGACCCTCACTCTCAGAGAGCGCCCAGTCGGTGCTCGAGCACCTGCGATTTCGGATTAACGCGGTGCGCCGAGCTCGCCGGTACAAGTATATCTTGCTTAACGTGCCGAACGACTCCGTCGAGAAGGTGTCGCGGATACTCCCTGGCATGAAGAGCCCGACGGTCATGCCTCTGGCGATCGAAGGATGGAGCTCCGTGCATTCGGTCGTGCACGAGGACGAGTTTTGGGAGGTTATTGACAAGCTTCGAGAAGCGGGGGCTCAGGGTGTACTGGTATCGCCCGTCGAGAAGATGGTCCTATGAGGTGCTATCGGTTACCGGATCGAAACAGTTGGAGCGAGATTACGAAGCGGCCCACGGTATCTGCGGAAGATTTGGCCGAGACGGTGGAGAGCATTTTCCAGGAGGTGGAGCGGCGCGGCGATGAGGCTCTTCGGGAGTACACGGCCCGGTTCGATGGTGTCGATGTGGCGGAGCTCCGCGTCTCAGGGCAAGATATCGAAGCTT
>JBFHWK010000096.1:0-10596 GCA_041589075.1 Rhodothermales bacterium | reverse complement strand
GCCAGTCCGTACAGAATATCGGACTCAAGAATCCAACGCCCGACAGCACCGAGCACACCCGGCAATCGATCTATGACGAGGATAGTCAGCGTGCCGATGAGAAAGACCAGTTGCACCACCGTCTTGGCCTTCGCGGCACCGCTCGTACGAATGGATCCTCCATGAGACTCCGCCCATGACCGCAACCCGGTAACCGCCACGTCACGGATCACGATTACGATCACGACCCACCAAGGGACAAGCAGCGGGTACGGGCGCGAAGACTCATCGGCGCCGATGTACGCCAGCACGGCAAACGTGCCGATCACGAGCACTTTGTCAGCCAACGGGTCGAGAAACTGGCCGAGTCGGGAGCGAACCTCGAGGGTTCGGGCGAGCTTGCCGTCGACATAATCGGAAATCGACGCGAGGATAAAGAGAGCCCAGGCCCAGACCAGACCGGCGGTCGTTCCCTGCAGTAGAAACAGCAACACGATCGGCGTGACCAGGATCCGCAGGATCGTGATGGTGTTCGGCAGGTATTTCATCGCGGGACAGGCGGGCTTGGCCGGAAAATATAGGACAAACGCGTATCGGGAGCCTGCAATGTTTGCAGGCCGCCGCCTTTTCACGAAGTCGCAAAACCAGCCAGAACGCGCGCCGTTCGCGGTAGAATACCAACGGACTGTCATGTTGTCCGCATTGCGGAAATGGCACCGTTCTTGAGCATGTCATTGGCCGGCGGACTGGTGTGCCCGACTCCGCCGACCGAAAAAGGGCCGACAGGACATCTTAGACACTTACCTACCCACTGCGGATTATGAGCAAGATTATCGGAATCGATCTCGGCACGACGAACTCCGTCGTAGCCGTCATGGAAGGCGGTGAGCCGGTCGTGATCACAAATGCGGAAGGCGCGCGCACCACGCCCTCGGTCGTCGCTTTCAAGAAGGATGGTGAGCGTCTTGTTGGTGCTCCGGCCAGACGGCAGGCCATTACGAATCCCCACAATACCGTCTTCTCCATAAAGCGCTTCATGGGCCGCCGGTACGACGAAGTTACCGAAGAGATGAAGACGATCCCCTACGAGGTCACCAGCGGTGACAACAACACGGCACGCGTGACGATTGCCGACCGCGTGTATACGCCGCAGGAGATCTCGGCCATGATCCTGCAGAAGCTTAAGCACACGGCCGAGGATTATCTGGGCGAGAAGGTGCATGAGGCTGTCATTACCGTGCCCGCGTACTTCAACGATGCACAGCGTACTGCCACGAAAGAGGCCGGTGAGATCGCCGGGTTGAAGGTGCGCCGCATCATCAATGAGCCGACGGCAGCTTCCCTCGCTTACGGACTCGACAAGAAAGAGCACGAGGCGACGATTGCCGTCTTCGACCTCGGTGGAGGAACGTACGATATCTCGATACTCGACCTCGGTGAGGGCGTGTTTGAGGTCAAGTCGACCAATGGCGATACGCACCTCGGCGGTGACGACTTCGACCAGCGACTGATCGACTACATCGCGGACGAGTTCAAGAAGAACGAGGGTATCGACCTTCGAAACGACGCAATGGCGTTGCAGCGCCTAAAGGAAGCGGCGGAGAAGGCAAAGATCGAACTGTCGAGCGCCACACAGACCACCGTCAACCTCCCGTTCATTACGGCGACGCAGGAGGGACCGAAGCACCTTACCATGGATCTGACGCGCGCAAAGTTCGAACAGTTGGTACACGACCTCGTCGATCGAACGATTCCGCCGATGGAGAAGGCACTCAAGGATGCCGGGCTCCAGAAGTCCGACATCCAGGAGGTAATCCTCGTGGGTGGTTCGACGCGGATACCCTTTGTTCAGAAGGTGGTCGAGGACTTCTTCGGTAAGAAGCCCAACCGTTCGGTCAACCCCGACGAGGTCGTCGCGATCGGTGCGGCCATTCAGGGCGGCGTTCTCTCGGGTGAGGTTTCGGACGTGCTCCTGCTGGACGTAACGCCCCTCAACCTGGGTATCGAAACTCTCGGCGGTGTGGCGACCACGCTTATCCCGGCCAACACGACTATTCCTACCCGGAAGAGCGAGATATTCTCGACGGCCACGGACAACCAGCCTTCCGTCGAGATCCATGTGTTACAGGGTGACCGATCGATGGCGGCAGACAACCGCACGATCGGCAAATTCCACCTTGACGGCATTCCGCCGGCGCCGCGCGGTATGCCGCAGATCGAGGTGACCTTCGACATCGACGCGAACGGCATTCTCCATGTTGCCGCCAAGGATAAGGCGACGGGCAAGGAGCAGTCGATCCGCATCGAGGCTTCGAGTGGACTTACCGAGGCAGAAATCGAGAAGATGCGCGCCGACGCCAAGTCCCACGCCGAAGAGGACAAGAAGAAGCGGTCGGAAGTCGACAAGATCAACACCGCCGACTCGCTGATCTTCACTTCGGAAAAGAATCTGAAGGAGTATGGAGAGAAGATTCCGGCGGACAAGAAGGCCAAGATCGAGAGCTCGCTTGAGCGCTTGAAGGAGGCGCACAAGTCGCGCAATCTCACGGAGATCGAATCGGCGATGCAGCAGTTGAACGAAGCGTGGAATGAGGCCAGCCAGGATCTGTATGCCGCGCAGCAAGAAGCCGCCGCTTCAGAGACTGCCGATGCCGCAGGTGATGGCGCCGCAACGGAGGAGCCGGAGTCCGAGGTACGCGACGTGGACTACGAGGTCGTTGAGGACGACGACGAACCGAAGTAGACTCCACTCTACCACGTGTAGTTCATGATAGATCGGGGCTCCCGCACCAACGCGGGAGCCCTTTTCTATATTGCGACGGCTAGGGCCCAACTCGATGTTCCGAGTCATACTTTGCGCGGCACTCACAGCCGAAACAAAGCCTCGGCGCCGGCACTGGTGATTGCAACTACTTCCCACTCATCCACCCCTTTCACCTCCGCGAGCCTCCGACAAACATGCGGCAGATAAGATGGCTCGTTTCGCTTGCCCCGCATGGGAACAGGAGCGAGGAAGGGGGCATCCGTTTCGAGCAGGATGCGCTCGAGCGGGATATGCCGCACGATGTCCGCCACGCCGCTGTTCTTGAACGTCAAGGTTCCACCGATCCCGTAATAGAAACCCAGCTCGTCAATGTCAGCCACGAGTTCGGGGGGTCCGCCGAAGCAGTGAAAGACGCCGCGCAGCTTTTCGGGCTCATCCAGTTGGGCTCTCTCTTCTGAGATAATACGCACGAGATCCTCACCGGCGTTCCTGTTGTGAAGGACCAGCGGCAGGTCCTTTTCAACGGCAAGACGAATGTGACGGCGCAGGAAATCCTGTTGAGCATCATCGAACGACCGATCCCAGTAGTAGTCGAGGCCCGTCTCTCCCACCGCGACAACGCCGGGCTCGTCGCAGAGTCGGACGACCTCATCGAATGTGCGGTCCTCGGCATCGCGCGTCTCGGACGGATGCAGCGCCGACATCGCATACAGCCCGTCGTGACGAGCGCAGAGGTCAAGGGCACGGTGTATTGAATCGACGTCTATAGCCGGCAGCAGCATTCGCGTGACGCCTGCATCAAAAGCACGCTGAATGGCCTCCTCGCGGTCCGCGTCAAACTGCGCGTGATACATGTGTACGTGCGTATCGATCATATTAACCAGGGGCGTTACGGTTCACGGTCGTCTGGATACCGGACAGGGCTCCGGCTGCGCCGCACGAACCGCACCACTTGACACAGCGTAGGCAATGGGTTAGCTAACGTCGATCTGACCGGTAAGCTCTCAGCGTGGCCACACGGCGAGCCAATATAGCGACAGCCTGCACGATCCTCGTGCCTCTCGTTGCACTCGTTCCCCTGGTGTTGACCGGTCTCGACTGGCTCCGCGTTTCCAGTCTCACCGCCGACTCGGAGGTTGAGGTCTCCTATGCCAGGAGCTTCGATTGGATTGTCTGGGAGGACCGCGACGGGCTCATTCGCGCCGAGTACGTCTTTCCGAGTGGTCCGGCTGCTGCAGCGGGCGTGCGGGTCGGCGACGTGTTCTACATGCTCGATATGCAGCAGTATTTCGACGCGGAAACGCTGCAGCGAGCCGTCGAAGGCATTCCGCCGGGCGACCGCGTGAGCTACATGTTGTTGCGCGGCGGTGACCATGTACGCGCGACGGTCGAGGTCACTCGGTATCCCACATTTCTCTATCCCCTTTCACCCGGGCTCTGGCGCTTCTCAATCTGGGGATTCACGGTTGCCGCTTTCTTCCATCTGTTAGGACTCGTCATTGTCGTGCCGCTGGCGCTCAGGGGAGCGCGCGCCAGATTGTCGATGCTGCTGATCCTGGTCTCCGCCTTGTGGATTGTCGGCAATCTCGCCAGGCTAGTCATGATCCAACTGCTCGGGCCGCCGATGCCGGCAACAATGTACTCGAACGTGTTTCGATCGGTCTCGTTGCTCGGGCTGGGTGCCTGGATCGCCTTTCCGGTTTTTCTCGTCCAAGCCGTTCTCGCGGACACGGACCTACTGCGCCGGGCGAAGACCGCCGTTCTCACGCTTCTGTACCTGCCGGCGGTCATTCTCGTGATCTCCGCCGTCGCATCAATGCTGGCCGGTCATGTCGGACCGCTCACCCCGGACCGGCTCATCGCGCCGATTTTGTTTTACGCGTGCGTTTACGTGGGACTTGCGGCCGTACTCGTCCTGCTGTGCTTTTCCCCGGAGTCGCGCGCGGAAGCCGCCACCGGAAGCCGAAGCCGCCTGGGAAATACCATCATGTTGGCTGTGGCCGTCTTCGCTGCACTGTCGGTGCTCGGTATCGTTCCACTTGTTGAAACGGTGACGAACAACGAAGCCGGCTGGTTTGTCGTGAGCGCACAGTTACTCTCCACGGTTCCGGTTGTCCTGGTGTCACTGGCTACACTTCGCTACGGGAAGATGGACCGCGTCGTCAGTCGGGGGCTTACTTACGTCTCCGTACTGGGTCTGATCTTTTTTGCGTTCGTCGGTCTGATGGGCTTGCTCGAACCGCTGCTGGCACGCTACGGGTGGCCGCGAAGCGTTGTCGCCGGAGTACTTGTCGTCCTCCTGCTTCTGGTTTTCGAACGCGTGGCCATGAGAGCGCGGAGTTACTTCTCGCAGTTCTTCGCCACGGACCGGGAGCGGGCGGCTCGCCTCATTGACCGACTGCAGGAACGCATACGCGACTACGTGGACCTCGACGATCTACTTCGCGAAGCCATTCACGTCGTCGGCCGGGCCTTCGACGTACGGTCCGCAGTACTGTTCGTCCAGACGGACAAGGAGCCGGAAACGTGGCACTCGGCCTCCTACCATCCCGAGCCGCCGTACCTCACTGAGAGGGTTGTTCGCTCCCTTTGGCCGCACTTCCGGAAAGAAGGTTCGACGTGGGCATTGAACCCCGAGCTGAATCTATCTGGCCTCCCGAGCGAAGCTGCGCTGCACCTGGTGGACCGCGGAGCCGTGCTTGCGATTCCACTCAAGGGACGCGATGAAGCTGTCGGGCTAATGGTCCTTGGAAGAAAGCGCGACCGCCGCGCCGTCTACAACCTCGAGGACGTCGATCGGCTGCGCTCCCTCGCGGGCCACCTCGCTATCGCTTTCGATCGACTCGAGCTGGTCGAACGCGAAAAAGAGCTCGTCCGCGAAAGCTCAGAAGCGCAGTTGAAAGCTTTGCGTGCCCAGATTAACCCGCACTTTCTCTTCAATGCGCTCAACACCATTGCCGCGCTGATTGAAGAGCGTCCCGATCTCGCCGAGTCCACGGTCGAGAACCTGGCGTACCTGTTTCGCTACATCCTGCAGGCCGGTCATCGTCCGTTCGTAACACTTGGCGAGGAGATGTCTCTGGTTGAAAGCTACCTGCGTATCGAACAGGCCCGGTTCGGGGACAAGCTCCAGGTCGAGATCGCCGTGGATCCGGCACATCTTGATCGACCCGTGCCCGCGTTCGCCATACAGACACTCGTCGAGAACGCCGTCAAACACGGACTTGAAACAGTCCGAAGCGGCGGCACCGTCCGCGTGGCATCGACAACCCACGGAGACGACTTAGTCCTTGAAGTCACCGACGACGGTGTCGGAATACCGAGTCTGCATGACAACAACGGAATCGGGTCGGACCAGGAGTCGTTTTTCGGCCTCGGACTGCGCAACGTCTCCGCCCGTCTGGAGTATCTCTTCGGAAGAACGGACCTGCTGCAGATGTCGAGCTTGCCGCAACAGGGAACGACCGCGCGAATACGAGTGCCGAAAACGGGCCCCTCCGTCGAATCTGTCGACGAAAGCAATACATAAATAAAAACTGACTCGAGGCCGCTTGTAAGATTATGCTTAAAACCTACATAGTTGACGACGAGGCACCGGCACGCGCCCGTATTCGGAAGCTGTTGCGGCCGCTCGTCGAGAGGCACGAGATAGAAATCGTCGGAGAGGCCAAGGATGGCCACGAGGCCGTTAGTTACCTCAACGAAAACAACGTCGATCTACTGTTACTCGACGTGAAGATGCCCGAGCTTGACGGGTTTGCCGTGCTCGAACGCATCCCGCCGGAGAACCGCCCTGCCGTAGTGTTTACTACTGCATTCGACGAGTACGCGGTACGCGCCTTCAAGGAAAACGCTGTTGACTATCTGCAGAAGCCAATCGCGCAGGACCGTCTCGAGGAGGCTGTCTCCCGGGTTCAGAAGCGGCGCCAGGCGCCCGATGATGTACGACGCGGCGACGAGAAGCTCGGAAAGCTCCTCGACTGGCTGGACGCGCAGGAACAGGCACCGACCGTCGGAAAGCCCGCCACCGGATATCTGAAGCAGATCTCCATTCCGTATCGGGACAGGATTCTAATCGTCCCGATTCAGCGGCTGATCTCCGCGGAGATCTCCGAGGGAATCACGCGCCTGCACGTTCTGGATGAAGACGATACAACACCAAAGAAGCGACTTCGGCAGCACATCGTCAGCTACACGCTCGAGCAACTGGAAGGCAGTCTCGACCCCGATCACTTCATGCGGGTTCATCGCTCGGCCATTGTGCAGATCGATCACATCGTCGAGATGATCTCCTGGTTCAGCGGGAGGTACAAGCTCGTGCTTACCGGCGGTCATGAGGTCATCGCCAGTCGCGAGCGATCGAAGCACCTGAAGGAACGACTGGTTTTCTGAAAGAAGGGCGTGGGCTCGAACCGCCTCCGCGGTGGCGGGCCCTCTTGCGTGGCGCACGCAAGTGTCCGATTCACTAGTTTGGACGCCCCACTCTTATTCCTCTCCCGGACCGCATGGCTCGCAAAACCCACCGCAATCCGTGGGCCTGGATCCCAAGTCTGTACTTCGCCGAAGGCTTACCCTATGTGGTCGTGATGACGGTCTCAGTCATCATGTACAAGAAGCTCGACATTTCGAACACGGAGATTGCGCTGTACACCAGCTGGCTGTATCTGCCGTGGGTGATCAAGCCGCTGTGGAGCCCGATCGTCGACACGATTCGCACCAGGCGCCTGTGGATCGTCGTCATGCAGCTCCTGGTGGGAGCCGGCCTTGCCGGCGTCGCGCTGACGATTCCGGGCCCGAAGTTCCTGACGTACACGCTCGCATTCTTCTGGCTGCTTGCATTCAGCTCGGCCACGCACGACGTCGCGGCGGACGGCTTCTACATGCTCGGCCTGTCCACACACGATCAGGCGTGGTTCGTCGGCTTCAGAAGCACCTTCTACAGGTTGGCCATGATCACCGGCCAGGGGCTGCTCGTGATTCTCGCCGGGTATCTCGAGGAATCGACAGGCAGCATTCCTGCGGCATGGGCCACCACGTTCTATGTGATTGCGGGCTTCTTTGTCGTCGCATGCCTCTATCACGCGCTGGTGCTTCCATATCCGTCCACGGACGTGCCGTCCGTCGGACACGATGGAGCGAGCGCATGGGAGGCTTTTGTCGAGACCTTCGCATCGTTCTTTCGAAAGACGCACATATGGAGCGCCGTCGCGTTCTTCCTGTTCTACCGATTCGCCGAGGCGCAACTCGTAAAACTCGCGTCACCGTTCCTACTCGATACGACCGAGGCGGGAGGCCTCGCAATGTCCACGTCGGAGGTTGGGTTTGCCTACGGCACGGTCGGCATCGTCGCGTTGACCATAGGCGGCCTACTGGGAGGATTCGTGGCCGCAAGGCACGGACTGAAGTTCTGGCTCTGGCCCATGGTCGTCGCGATCAACGTCCCCAACCTTGTATACATATTCCTCGCCGTCGCGCGTCCGGAGGACCTGATCATCATCAATTCCTGTATTGCTGTCGAGCAGTTCGGCTACGGCTTCGGCTTTACCGCTTTCATGCTCTACATGATCTACGTGGCCGAGGGCTCACACAAGACCGCGCACTTCGCCCTCTGCACGGGGTTTATGGCGCTCGGGATGATGATCCCGGGGATGTTTTCGGGGTGGGTGCAGGAGCTGCTTGGCTACGTCGGCTTTTTTGGCTGGGTGCTCATCGCAACGATTCCCAGCTTCCTCGTGTCTGCGCTGATACGCATCGACCCGGACTTCGGGAAGAAAATCGACGAGGACCAGCCGGGATCGAGCGAGACGGCGTAACGCGCGCCGCGTAATCAGAGCGCGGTCAAGAACCGGGACCCCCGTTCCACCTCATGCGTTGCTATCCTCCCACCTGACCCCACCGTCGCCAGAACATCATGGATTACCGTTTCGTGCACGGCGTGCTGGCCGTGGCCCTGTTCCTCCCCACCTACCCGACGAACGCGCAGTCGGATGCGGTCCGTGTTCGGATCTTCGCGGACGATGTCGTGACTTCCGCCACGTTGGTGGCCATTGAAAGCCCGCTTGTCGTTCGAGCAGCCGTCGATCACGATCCCGTCACCACGATACCGGTGGGCGATTCGCTGTACGTTCGGCGTGGCGTGATTGATCTGCACCTGCTTTCCCGCGAGAGTGAGATCAACACGGGCGAAGCCTGGATCGACGCGGCTGGAGGCGCCATCGAAGTGTTTGTCGAGACGTCGACTGGCGGCGGCTACCGGCGCTCCTACGCGGGTTCGCTTCACTTCTCAAGCGACCCCGGCGCGCGCACTTTGAAGGTCGTCAACGAAGTCGACATCGAAACGTATGTGGCATCGGTTGTGGCCAAGGAGTATGCGCTAGACGACGTCGAGGGCACTCGGGCGATGGCCGTTCTTGCTCGAACATTCGCCGTCAGGGCGATGAACGAGGGTGGCAGTGCCGCCGCGGACGGTGTCTCGGCGCAGGTGTACCGCGGTGTGGACGTAATAACCGACAAGTCGCGCGCGGCCGCCGAATCGACCCGTGGTACGATCCTCAGTCACGATGGCGCGCCCATTGTCGCCGTCTACTCGGCTTCAAACGGCGGCTACTCGGCAAACAATGCCGACGTATGGTCCGGTGAGCCATTGCCTTATCTGCGTTCGCGGCGAGATCGATACGACAGCGCGTCGTCGCCGTACAAAGACTGGTCCTTCCGCATCTCAGCCGATGCTCTGCATGAGGCGGTAGCGCGTAACACCGGCCGGGATGTCGAATCTCTCGTCATAGCCGCCAAGGGCAGAGATGACCGGGTACAACGAGTCACGATCAAACATACTGAAGGTCCCGACAGTGAAATCAGCGGCACCTCATTCAGGTCTCTGGTGGTAGCGACCTTCGGCACGACAACCCTGAAGAGCACGAGGTTCGACCTCAAGCGACGAGGCGACGATTATGAGTTCACGGGGTCGGGCTTTGGTCACGGCGTGGGCTTGAGCCAGTGGGGCGCGCACGAGATGGCGAAGCGCGACTATAACCACGAGGAGATTCTGAGGCACTACTTCCCCGGGACCAGGCTTATGCCGCTCCGCGAGGTCACGGCGGCCGAATCTCCGCGACTCGCCCTGCGTGAGCCGGACGGTGTCGAGCCTGAAACCGATAGGAGCCGGGCTGTCACGTACGGCGTAGCCAGTGACGCGCGTGTCGGCTGGGTCGCCGTAGCCGAGCCGTCTCGAGCAAACCGAAGCCGCAGAGTCGGTTGGTAGCCGGGGCATCGCCCCGTTCCTGCCCGTGTTTGTACCTTGAACACCGGCTCGGCTCGATCTACCATAGGCATCGCCATACCGACCGACCGGTACGAGTTCTTGATGCGCATACTCGAGACCACCATTGTATTACCGCACTGATTCAGGGCGGCAAACGTTTGCCGAAGATTCGCTTCTCTGGCTCACACACCGTACCCTCCTGACGTTCGAGTGGCCGTGCCGTGGCCGGCCGATCGCGTTCGCCACCTGTGGCGATGACGAACTGCCAGCACGGTTGGATTGGACCTTTTGGTCTTCCTCGTACACCGGTCCGTTCATCTCCGACAACGCGGTCGCAACCGGCGTACGATTGAGCGTCTCTTTGGCGTTGAACCTGTCCGGATCAAGTCACGCGGCGCGCATCAGGCGTACGACCACGCGAATACGTCACTCAGGTCACACGCGTTGACGAGGTGATTCTACCTGCAATAAGGCACGTTCTTTGGACCACTGTTGCTCTCTGGCTACTTCTGCCCGTCGCGTCGGCCCGGGGGCAAGTAGTCGCTGAGGCCCGCCTTGTGAACACGGTCACTCCGAGCCCCGCGTTCGTTGG
>JBFHWK010000095.1:0-10683 GCA_041589075.1 Rhodothermales bacterium | reverse complement strand
GTGAGAACGACTCTCACGCTGCTCACGCTCGGCGTCGGGTGCACGGGCATGCCGGAGGAGAAACCTTTGTTCGTTCGACACACGTCGGAGAAGACCGGCGTCACGTTCGTGAACGAGCTTCCTGAGGCGGCCGAGTTCAACATCATCGACTACCTCTACTACTACAATGGCGGGGGCGTCGCCACTGGTGACGTCAACGGCGACGGGCTGGTCGATCTTTTCTTTACTGCCAACCTGTTACCAAATCGCCTCTACCTGAACCGAGGCGACTTCCTTTTCGAAGACGTCACCGACATCGCAGGCGTCGCGGGTATTGCAGACTGGTCGACCGGCGTCACGATGGCTGACGTCAATGCGGACGGCCTCCTGGACATCTACGTGTCCGTGCTTGGCGGGTATCTCAACAGGCGCGGATCGAACGAGCTCTTCATCAACAATGGCGACGGCACATTCACCGACCGGGCACCGGAGTTCGGGCTGGACCAAGTCGGTTACGCGACGCAGGCCGCGTTCTTTGACTATGACAACGACGGCGATCTTGACGTCTACCTTTTGAACCACTCGACCCATACGGAGAGGACGATCGGCACGAGCGCTCTTCGTCTCCAACGCCACCCCCGTGCCGGAGACCGGCTGCTCCGAAACGACGCGGGACATTTCGTCGACGTGTCGGCTGAGGCCGGTATTTACGGAAGTGCCCTTGGATACGGACTTGGTGTTTCCGTAAGCGACTTCAACGTTGACGGATGCCTCGACATCTACGTCGCGAATGACTTCCACGAGAACGACTATCTGTATTACAACAACTGCGATGGAACCTTCCGCGAATCCATCGTCTCGTCGATGGGCCATACAAGTCGCTTCTCGATGGGCACCGATGCGGCGGATTTCAACAACGACGGGATGCCGGACATTGCCGTGCTTGACATGCTGCCTGCAGACGAGGCGATCCTCAAAACGTCCGGTGGTGCCGAGAGCTTCGATCTCTACGAGCTGAAGCGAAACGTGGGGTATCACCCTCAGTTCGCGCGAAACACGCTGCAGCTTAATCGCGGGCTGAGCCGATTCAGTGACATCGGGTACCTCACCGGCGTGTTCGCCACGGACTGGAGCTGGTCCGCGCTGTTCGGCGACCTCGACAACGACGGCTTGCAGGATCTGCACATCACAAACGGCATCTTCAGACGGCCGAACGACCTCGACTACATCAACTATATCTCTAACCAGGCCGTGCTTGCATCGCAGGGTCAGGCGGAAACGGAAGCTGATGCGGCACTCATTGCCAGAATGCCGCAGGTTAGGCTGCCGAACTACGCGTTCAGAAATACGGGCAACCTGGTGTTCGAGAGCACCGCCGAACGGTGGGGTCTGGCGGATCCCGGCTACTCCAACGGAGCCGCCCTCGCCGACCTGGACAACGACGGCGATCTCGACATCGTCGTCAACAATGTCAACGAGGAAGCGTGGATTTATGAAAACCGCGCGGCGCAAATGCCGGCCGGCAACTTCCTGACAGTGGAGCTTGCCGGAGACGGAAGCAATAGGTCGGGCATCGGAGCGCATGTCGTGCTGAC
This sequence comes from Rhodothermales bacterium, assembly GCA_041589075.1. Taxonomy (GTDB): domain Bacteria; phylum Bacteroidota; class Rhodothermia; order Rhodothermales; family JABDKH01; genus JBFHWK01. The sequence goes on along the minus strand of JBFHWK010000095.1, from coordinate 9,109 downwards.
GACGGGGACCGAACGCCAGTATCGTGCGGCGATGGCTACGCGAGGATGGCAATCAGCGTCGGACACGAGGCTGCATTTTGGACTCGGGGATGCTGCCACGATCGATTCGCTGACAGTCATCTGGCCGGACCGGCGTTTTCAGGTCATGACCAATATCCGGACGAACCAACATCTAGTCGTTCGCCAGTCGGATGCGGCGGGGCAGTATCTCTACCCCTCGCAAGATCCCGCCGGGCCACTGTTCCGTGACGTGTCCGCGGAGTTTGGACTGACGTACCAGCACGATGAAAACACGTTCATGGATTTCAACCGCGAGATACTGATCCCGCACAAAGTGTCCATGGACGGCCCGGCCCTCGCCGTCGCCGACATCAACAACGACGGTGTCGACGACATATTCGCCGGTGGCGCGAAGTGGCAATCGGCACATCTACTCCTCAGCGACAACGGTCGCTACGTCAGGTCGAATCGCATCCTCATGCGAGCCGACTCACTAAACGAAGATGTTGACGCTGCATTCTTTGATGCAGACGGTGACGGGGATCTGGATCTCTACGTAGTGAGCGGCGGCAACGAGTTCTGGGGAACGAGCGATGCCCTTCGCGACCGACTTTACGTCAACGACGGCAACGGACAGTTTTCAAGACCTCACGGACTGCTCCCCGATTTCTACCACAACGGAGCAAACGTCGAACCGGCAGATTACGACGCGGATGGCGATATCGACCTCTTCATAGGAAGCCGTGTCGTGTCACGAAATTACGGCGTTGCACCGGAAAGTTATCTCCTCGAGAACGACGGCAGTGGACATTTTACGGTCGTCACACCTGACATCGCACCCGGGCTCGAGGAGTTCGGGATGATCACCGACGCAGCGTGGACCGACTACGATCGTGACGGTCTTCTGGATCTCGTGGTTACTGCAGAGTGGCAGCCCGTCTCGGTCTTTCGGCAGGAGAACGGCCGCTTCGTAAACCGCACGGGCGAATCCGGACTGACGGGTACGAACGGGTGGTGGAACACGGTCGTTGCAGCCGACATGGATCAGGACGGTGACCAGGATTTACTGCTCGGCAACCTCGGCCTCAATTCCCAGATCAAAGCCGGGCCTGAAAAACCTGTGCGCCTTTACGTAAATGACTTCGATGGCAACGGAAGCCTCGATCAGATTCTCACTCGCTACAACGGTGACACAAGTTACCCGTTTGCATCGGTGGAAGAACTCGCTCAGCAGATACAGCCTCTTCGCAAGAAGTACACAACCTTTACGCAGTTCGGCGCACGGCGTATCGAAGACATCTTTGAGGCAGACGTTATTGCCCGATCGAATATTCTGGAAGCGTACGTCTTGAGCAGCTCGTACGCGGAGAATCTCGGCGACGGGCGTTTTGCACTGCGGCCGCTGCCTGTTCAGGCCCAACTTTCGCCGCTGTACGCAATAGCCGTCGATGACTACACGGGAGATGGTCTTCCTGACGCCGTAGTCGCAGGGAATTTCTCCGGAGTGAAACCAGACCGCGGTCGTTATGACGCCAGTTACGGCCAACTTCTCGTCGGTGATGCGTCGGGCGACTTCCGTGCCGCTGAGCCGAGAGAGTCAGGTCTGACTATTGACGGAGAAGTACGGAACATCAGCCCGCTACGCGACGGATCGGGGCGCGACTTGCTCCTTGTGGCGCGGAACGGGCTATCGCTCGAGGTGCTTCAGGTGCTGAAAACTGCACCGGGACCCTCGTAGAATGGCGACGAACCGAAGGTCAATGAATGCGTAGTCAGACGTTGATTGATAGTTCGTGTCTCACTCGTGCAATGAAACACGTCTCCCTCTGGCTCAGTGCCCTCTGCTGTCTGGCGCTGACCGGCTGCAGCGCCGTAAGTCACGATTATAGAGCCGCCGCATCCGACCCCGAGTTGCTGCATGCCGCGACAGACAAGCTCACCGATGTCATGGTCCATGACATCTTCAGTCCACCGCAGGCGAGCCGCGGATATGCATACCCTGCGATCGCGGCCTACGAAGCCTTGATCCCGGCCCACCAGGATTATCGTTCACTCGCCGGTCAGCTGCGCGAACTCCAGCCTCTTCCGAAACCTGACGGTGCGGAACATGTGTTCGAGGTGTCGGCCATTCATGCGTTTCTGACCGTAGCGCAAGAACTCGTCTTTTCCGAGGAGCGAATCGCCGTGTATCACGAGTCGCTACTCGCACGATACAAGAAAATCGGAATACCGTCCTCCGTTCTGCGGCGGTCGCTTGACTGGGGCGACGTGGTTGCGCAACACATTCTCGCCTGGGCCGATACCGACAACTATCGCGAGACACGCACTTTTCCGAAGTACCCGGTCACAGAAGAACCGGGGCGCTGGATACCGACGCCGCCTGCCTACATCACCGCGATAGAGCCTCATTGGAACAAGATCCGACCCTTTGTCCTGGAGCAAGCGGACGCCTTCCGGCCGCCACCACCCACTCCGTATTCCATGAAGCCGGGCAGCCAATTCTATAAGGAGGCAATCGAGGTCTACGAAACCGGCAACGATCTCACCGAGGAGCAAGCGGAAATCGCGGCCTTCTGGGATTGCAACCCGTACGTGATGAATACACGTGGCCACGTGATGTTCGCTACGAAGAAGATCACACCCGGCGGCCATTGGATCGGAATCACGGCAATTGCCAACCGCCTTGCGGACTCGGACATGATGAAGGCGGCAGCAGCGTATGCGATCACCGCGATCACCTTGTCGGATGCGTTCATCAGCAGTTGGGATGAGAAGTACCGCAGTAATCTTGTTCGACCGGAGACCGTGATCAATAAGTACGTGGATGAGGATTGGATGCCGCTGCTGCAGACGCCGCCCTTCCCAGAGTACACGAGCGGTCATAGTGTGATCTCGACGGCGGCCGCCACGATTCTCACCGATGTCTTTGGCGAGGGCTTTGCCTTCTCAGATACGACCGAGGTCGCGTACGGTCTGCCCGTGAGATCATTTTCTTCCTTCAAAGAAGCCTCTGCAGAGGCTGCCATCAGTCGGCTGTATGGTGGCATTCACTTCATGCCCGCCATCAAGGATGGCGTCGATCAGGGCCAAAAAGTTGGTGAGTTTGTGCTGTCGCGCGTCAGCTTGCGTGATCGCAATCTCGCAATCAATATCAACGACGAAGGTGTTCGCAATTGAAACGACCTGTGGCGAAAGTTGTGAGCAAAATAGTTGTCATGTGCCTGGCGTGCGTCTGTATAGTCGGAACGAGTGCCTGTGATTCCTCAGATCCCGGCGACGAAGGCCCGCCTACACTCGACGGGACATTCGGTGGAACGGTTACGGGCACGAACGACAGTGTGTTCGTGCGAATCGTGGTGACGGAAGGAGCGGCCAGTCCGGTCGGCGGCAAAGTCGTCGGGGGTTCGGGTACTATCACGACACCAAGTGAGGTCGCCACATTCGACGTATCCGGCTCTTACGAGCACCCGCTTTTCGAGATTGACCTACAGTTCGGCGACCGGCCTCCGGGAACCATCAGCGGGAACGTCTCCGATGATCGTGATCGGATAACAGGGACCATCACCGGACCGGGCCTTGGGGGTCAGATTACGTTAAGCAGAGAAAGCTAGGGATCTGAGCCAGGTCATCCGGGGATCCTACAAACGGCTTTCTGAGGGAGACCAGGGGCCAAAAAACGGCCCGGAGGAACCGCCGCAACCGCCCGCGTTGAATCTCAATGCGGCGCGATAACGAAGATTCAGAGATAAGCGGACGGCGCCGCAACAAAAAAGACTGGTGGCTACGATGAACGGCACCAAAGGCGCTAGCCGGGCCGTTGCGTTCTTCTCGATGATCTTCTTGATCGCCAGTGGTTGCGCGTCGACGGGACCGGTCACCGATAACGAAGAAGCCGAGAAAGATCTTGTCGATATCGGCTACGGGACGCAGGAGCGCGATGACCTCAGCGGCTCCGTTGTCACTGTCGACGCGGACGAGGCACAGAAGCAGCGTCCAGCTTCTTCGGTCGCAGAGTTGCTGCGCGGCCGCGTTGCGGGTGTTTATGTGAGCGAGTCAGGCGGAGGGCTGAAGATCCGGATTCGTGGCGCGACATCCCTGTACGGCAATTCGGACCCTCTGTATGTCGTCAATGACGTGCCCGTGTTGCCCGACCCCGGCGGTGTCATTACGTTTCTCGATCCGCGTGACATCGAGTCGATCACCGTTCTCAAAGATGCGGCCTCTACGGCGATCTACGGTGCGCGCGGCGCGAACGGCGTGATCCTCATTACTACGAAGAAGTAGCCGCCCGCAGCCGGTGTTCAAGTCACCCAATACACACCGTTCATTGCCGGTTGACTACATTCCGCTCACAGGCACGGTAAGGTGTAGTCCGATGCCAAGTCCTGTCACATCTCTAAAATTTTCGTCGAGTGGAATTCGCACCTGAACTCCCGGCCGCACCACCCCGGCATCAACGGTAAGGCTCAGACCCATGTGTTCGACCGTAGGATTCTCTACGTCACTCTCTGAAACCCACGATCTCGCAAACAATCCTATCGCCCCGGTAATACGATCCCGCGTATACCAGATCTGACCACCATAAGCCAGGAATAACTCCGTCTTGTCGTCAATGTCCAGGTCGCCCGAATAAACGCTGAGGACAGGTCCAAATCGGAGACGCAAAAGAAGTCCGCTTCCGTGCTCGGCGCGATACTGCAGGTTGCCGAAGCCGGCAAAGCACCATCGGTCCGGCAGGTAAGCATCGAAGCGACCGAGATCACCCAGAAGCCCGGAAACGACCCCGTTACTCTCATCGCCGACAAGCGGAAATCGCACGCCGACCTCGCCGAAAAAGAGGTCGTTCGAAGAATGAGCCTCGACACCTAGATAGGGATTGCCTATCGACAGCGTGTTGTCCAGATTCGAGTCTTTCTCGTTGAAATAAGAGAACGGAATTTCCAAAGCTACAATTGCGTAGTCGTTGACCGGAAGGCGAACGTTAAAGTTGATCGCCGAAGAGAAGAACGACGGATCAGCGACAAATTCGCTCTTGAAAAACGGCTTTACGGTCTCAAGCGAAACCGTTGCCTCTTGGCTGGGACTTATCCACAGGGTCTGTGCCTGCGTCACAGTCGGCAGCATCAAGGTGAGCGTCAGCACCGGTGCAATCACAGTGCTGACTTTGCATCGGATGAGCATGTCTACACTTGTGTGTTGATGAGATTCCCCAAAGGCTACTCGCTAGGACGACAACTATCGTCTGTGGACGTCAACGCCTACAGTGTCGCACGTCCCTGCAGAGTTTAGACACGTAAGTAATTACTCTCGCCTCATAACTCCCGTAGAGGTTTTCAAGCAAAGAGGTGCCGGGACGTTCGGAGTATGACCGTAATCAACGTCCCGGCATGCGTAGTGTGTGCGGCGTTGGCGATCGAGCCGAGATAAGCGGACAGTGTTTGGCGGCGTATCACGTCGCCATTTTTTCGTATTATTTGACTTGAAATTGGCCGTTTCTTCGGCCGTCGCGCTTGTCCACAGGCCGCTCGCTCATGCCCGAATTCCAGCTCCACATCGCCGATCTGGCGATGGTATTCCTGTACGTTGTGTTCATCGTGTGGATGGGCTTCTACGTCGCCCGCCGAACCGAGACCACCGACGATTACTTCCTCGCAGGTCGGTCACTCACGTGGTGGTTAATCGGGTTTTCACTCTTCGCTTCCAACGTCTCGTCGAGTACGCTCATCGGCCTTTCATCGAGTGCGTTCAGCTCGGGCATCTCCGTCTACAACTACGAGTGGATGGCTGCCTTCGTGCTGGTCTTCTTCCTCGTCTTCTTCCTGCCCTTCTACCTGAAGACACGCATCTTCACGATGCCGGAGTTTCTGGAACGGCGCTTCGACGAGCGCTCGCGGTACTACTTCTCCGCACTCTTGATCGTGATGAACATCATGATCGATACGGCTGCCGCGCTCTATGCAGGGGCCCTCGTCGTCCAGATCATCTATCCACAGATACCGCTCTGGCAATCCGTTGTTGTTCTCGGTGTCCTCGCCGGCATCTACACGATTGCAGGAGGACTGAAAGCCGTCGTCTACACCGACGCCGTGCAGGCGGTCCTGCTGCTCATCGGCGCATTCCTTGTCGCTGTCCTTTCCTTCAATGCCGTGGGCGGCTCATGGGAAGCCGTAAAGGCGGCCGTGCCTGCCGACGATCTCAGCATCGTGCGCCCGATCACCGACCCAGTCCTCCCATGGCCGGGTCTGGTCACCGGCGTCTTTCTGCTTGGCTTCTATTTCTGGGGTACCAACCAGTTCATGGTACAGCGCACGCTCGGTGCAAAGGATCTGAACAACGGACGATGGGGCGCGCTGTTTGCCGGCCTGCTGAAGCTCCCGATCCTGTTCATTATGGTGCTGCCTGGCATCTTTGGCCGCCTCATGTATCCGGTGTCCGAATACCCGGCTCTTGCCGAAAACTCGGACCTCATCTTTCCGACGTTGATGTTCGATCTGCTTCCGGTGGGAATCCGGGGGTTGATTATCACGGCGCTCATCGCTGCCATTATGTCCAGCGTTGACTCAACACTCAACTCGGCCTCGACCCTGGTCACGATGGACTTCGTGAAGAAGTTCAGACCGAACGCGTCGAACCATGCCCTTGTCGTCGCCGGTCGTATCGTCACGTTCGTCTTCATGACGCTGGCCGTTCTATGGGCGCCGCAGATCATCAAGTTCCCGAACATCTGGACATACTTGCAACAGATGCTCGCTTATCTCGCCCCACCCATCGTTGCCTGCTTCATTGTGGGGATCTTCTGGAAACGGGCGAACCGGCATGGTGCTTTTGCCGCGCTGATAGTCGGACACCTTGCTGCGGCGGTCATCTTTGCCTTGGCCTTAAGCGAGGTAATCATCGTCCAGACGCACGCGTTGTCTCCAGAGCTTGCCGAGCTTGCGGCTCAGGGAACACCGGTCGTGCACTTCCTCTATCTCGCACCGATCCTGCTCACAGTTTCGGTTGTCGCGATGATCTCAGTCAGCCTCGCCACTGAAAGACCAGACGAACACGTCGTTCGCGAACTCACCTGGTCACCTGCCGTCTTCAGAGAAGAGGAAGCTGCCCTCGCCGCAATGCCCTGGTACAAGAACTACCGGTACCAGTCGATCGCGATGCTCGTCGTGATCGCCATCTTCGTGATTACGTGGTGGTAGGCCTTAAGACGGGTCCGCGATGTCACACTCGATTGTAGCGATCGGTGAGCTACTCTGGGACGTCTTCCCGGATGAACGCAGACCCGGCGGGGCGCCCTGCAACGTGGCATACCATGCTGCCCGGCTTGGCAATCGAGCAAGTGTAATCACACGTGTCGGCAGCGATGCGGACGGCGATGAGCTGGTGGGCTTCCTGGCCAAGCGCGGCCTGAACACCTCTCTCATCCAGCGAGACTCAGCCCACCCGACAGGAATCGTGCGGGTGAAGTTCGTTGAAGGTGAGCCTGAATACACGATCGTAGAGAATGTCGCATGGGATAACTTGCAAGCAACACCTGTCGCGCTCGAAGCAGTCTCCTCCGCGGATGCGTTGTGCTTCGGATCACTGGCGCAGCGCAGCGCGGCGGGACGGACGGAAATTCAGAAGCTTGTTGCGGCAGCCGGACCCAAATGCCTCAAAGTCTTTGACGTGAACCTTCGTCCACCTTTCGTAGATCGCGCCCTTATCGAGGCTTCACTTCTTCTGGCGAATGTGGTGAAGCTGAATGCGTCGGAAGCCGAAACACTTTCGAAACTATTCGGTCGGACGGACCTCACGAGTTGGCTGCTCTCCGAGATGGCCGTCTCGCTCGTCTGCAGCACGTTCGGGGCGGAAGGGGCGGCCGTGGTCACGTTGAGCGGCAGTGCAAGGGTGCCCGCGTCGCCCGTGGATACGGAAGGAGGGGACTTCGTCGGGGTAGGTGATGCCTTTATCGCGGCCATGACGCATCGGCTTGTTCGCGGAGACGACCCGACGGCGGCCGTGACGTTCGCCAATCGTTACGCGGCGCTCATTGCGACACGGCGGGGCGCCATGCCGGACATCGATGAAGCGGACTACGCCCGATTCGTAAACTGAACGGCTACTGCCCGTCGGCATGCGCGATACATACCGGCAGAAAATCATAACGTGGCTGCGCGAGTCGGAGGCCGAACTCCTCGATCAGCACCCGGCTCTCGAGTCGCGCATCGAGCAATTCTTTGACGACTTCTTTCAGCCATACGAACGTCTTTATGGCGACCGGCCCGAGTTCAACAAGAATATCCATCGTCTCTTTCGGCAAATTGCCGCCGGTCTCCGTAAGCGAAACACGTCGCTCCTGAACATCGACCGCCTGCGAAGCGAGGATCCGCACTGGTTTCAGGACGAGCGGATGATCGGGATGATGATGTACGTCGACCTGTTTGCCGGCGACATCCTGGGTCTCGACAATCACATCGACTATTTGCGGGAGCTTGGCGTGACGTACCTGCATCTCATGCCGCTGCTCGCCACGCGCGAAGGACAGAACGACGGCGGCTATGCTGTTACGGACTTTCGAAAGGTGAATCCGCGCCTTGGGACGATGCGGCAGCTTCGCAAGCTCGCTCGGGACCTGCACCACGAGGGCATCAGTCTGGTGATCGACTTCGTGATGAACCATACCGCGCGCGAGCACTCTTGGGCACGGAAGGCTTTACAGGGCAGCGCCGCTCATCAGGATTTGTACCTATTGTACGATAGCCGGGAAGCACCTGACGCCTACGAGGAGACGCTCGCCGAAATCTTTCCCGACTTTGCGCCCGGAAACTTCACCTACGTGCCCTCACTTCAGAAGTGGGCGTGGACCACGTTCTACGATTTTCAGTGGGATTTGAATTATGCCAATCCGCGCGTCTTCGAGGCAATGCTCGGCGAGATGATCTACCTCGCCAACGCAGGCGCCGATGTACTCAGGCTGGACGCCGTTCCGTTTCTCTGGAAGCGGCTCGGCACCAACTGTCAGAACCAGATTGAAGCCGTCGTTATTCTGGCGGCCTATCGTGCGCTGATGAGAATCTTTGCACCGGCGGTCGCCTTCAAGGCAGAGGCAATCGTCGCGCCGGAAGACATCATG
>JBFHWK010000094.1:0-10708 GCA_041589075.1 Rhodothermales bacterium | reverse complement strand
GTCTGGCCGACCGGCCTCGAAGAAGCATTCGTTGCCGTGGAGGCGGGCACTGAGTTGTTCGTCGCGGAGGGCGAAGGCATCATCGAGACGGTGGCCTTGCCGATCGCTATGTCGAAAAAGATCATTACAAACGAGCAAGCGTCGTTTGATTGAGGTCTATTGTGAGGATGAGGAGTGAGATGACGTCCATACGTCGTAATAGTCGACGACGACAAGGTTTTCAAACTGTGCGGACGCTTTTGACAGCAGTCGCAGCCAGCGCATTGTTGATTGCGGGCTGCAGGAGCGAATCCTTGACCGAACAGGCGAGGCGGACCGCCGCTCCTAAAGCGCTCGAGTTCCTGGTGGATGCTCAGCAGTACTTTGAAGCCGGTTTTTACAACAACGCGCTCGTTCTTGTAGACAGTGCGGCTGCACACGCACCGCAGTTGGCGGACGTGCCGTTCCTGCGGGGCCGCATCCTGAGCGCCATGCGCCAGTTCGACCCGGCCGTCCTGGAGTATCGTGCTACGCTCGATCTCGATCCAGAGTATCCCGGGGTCTATTTCAATCTAGGAAACGTCGAGTATCAGCGCGGCCAGCCCGAGGCGGCGCTGCGCATGTACCGGAAGGAGTCAGACGAGGCGGCCGCTTCCGTAGAGTACCTGGTACAGCTTGGACGCGCCTACGCCGATATCGGTGTAGCTGACAGCGCGCGCTGGGCATACGAACGAGCTATCGAAGCCGATAGCACGAATCCGACAGCGTATATGTGGCTCGGCCAGCTTCTGGAGGACCAGGGCTCGATGCAGGAAGCCCTGGAGTATTCACGAAAGGGCCGATCGCTGCGACCCGACAATCTCAACTACGCCTATGTCGTTGGAGTGCAGCAACTCCGCACTGAGGACCTCGAGGGAGCGATTCGGACACTGGAGAAAGTCACGGACGGTATGCCCTGGCACTATGCCGCGCACTACAACCTGGGCCAGGCACTACTTGGGCTCGGCGAGTCGGAGCGCGGTGCTCGGTACCTAGCACGCGCCGACACACTGTTGGGAATTCAGAGGGAGATCACGCGGTGGGAGAATCTTCTTGCCTCCAACAGTCACGAACCGATGTTGTGGGTCAACTACGGTAACGCACTACGCACCGCCGGCCGAATCGACGACGCTATTCAAGCACTTTCGGTCGCATATTCGCTAAACCCCGAATGGCTTGAGCTGCAGAACAACATCGCAAATCTGATGCTTGCTCGTGGCGACACGCTCGGCGCTCTCTCGAGGTACGAGGACTTGCTGTCGATCGACTCGACACTATCCGACATCTGGCTCAACCTCGGCACCGTCTACGCGCTCTCGGGTGACTACGATGGGGCCCGCGATGCGTGGCGTACCGCGTTGCGTCACGATCCCGGTCACGCCGAGGCGCGTCAGTACCTTTCGCAACTCGAACAAGAGTGAAGCCCGAGGCGCACACTGAACGCCTACCGGTCTATCCGTCATGCTTACTGGAATCCTGAGCTTGCAGCCTCAGAGCGAACTGCTCTCCATACGGGTCGTTTGTTTATCTATCACGGCAGCAATAGCGGTTTGCGTGCTCGCGGGGTGCGGGGGCAGGCAATCCGGTACCGCGACAGCGTCTGGCGATCGAGCTGAAGGCGCTGGGACCGTTCGGTTCACAAACGTGACCGAGAGCGCGGGACTTGGCACGTTCAGAAATGTAACGGGAGCGTTCGGCAAAAAATGGTTTCCCGAAACAGTCGGAGGGGGAGCGGGCTTCCTCGATTACGACGGAGACGGGTGGCAGGATCTCGCGCTCGTCGGTGGTGGAACGTGGCCGAGTCGCGACGATCCACCGGCCCGCGCACTTTGGCTATATCGGAATAACGGCGACGGAACCTTTTTGGACGTCACGGACCAGACGGGGCTCTCCAATCTTCGCGCCTACGGACAGGGTCTTGCCGTGGCAGACTATGACAACGACGGTGACGCCGACATCTTCGTGACCACGCTCGGCCGAAACCTCCTCCTGCGTAATGACCGCGGTGTGTTTGTCGAGGTTGGGGACGAAGCGGGAGTCGGCGACGCGGAACTGTGGAGTACATCGGCCATTTTCTTCGATGCGGATGTTGACGGCCACGTTGATCTCTACGTGGGCAACTACGTGGACTGGTCGCCCGAAAAAGACATACGGTGCACGATCGACGGCGAGCGAAAAGCATACTGCACGCCTCAACTCTACAGTGGAGTCCCAGGTACATTCTACCACAACAACGGCGACGGCACGTTCACCGATCAATCCGCATTTGCCGGCTTCGCGACATCTCCTGGTAAGACCCTCGGGGTCGCGGAGTGGGACTTCAACATGGATGGATGGCCGGACCTTGTTGTCGCGAACGACACACAGAGGGATCTGCTCTATATCAACGACGGGGACGGCTCGTTTACCGAGCAGGGTGTCGCCAGTGGAATCGCGTTTGACGAGAACGGACGCTCGCGTGCCGGCATGGGGATCGATATCGGCGTCATCGACCAGTCGGGACGGCCCGCTGTTGTCGTCGGGCATTTCACGAACGAGATGATCGGCCTCTATCAGCAGATCGGCGATGGCGTCTTCATGGATCGCGCCGCCCAGTCGAAAATCGGCAGACCATCAATTCCGACGCTCACATTCGGATTGCTGTTGACAGATGTCGATCTCGACGGCGACCTAGACGTCTTTGTCGCGAACGGTCACATCGACGAAGACGCCGAACGGGTCCAGGAAGGCGTATCGTACCGGCAGTACCCACAGCTCTTCCTTAACCAATCGGACGGCAGCTTTAGTGACGTCGGTCCGCCCGTCGAGTTGCGTATGATAGCCCGTGGCCTTGCGGCGTCGGACTACGACCGGGATGGCGACGAGGACCTCGTCATTACCGAGAACGGCGGTCCCGCGTATCTGCTTCGTAACGATCAGACAGGCGGCAACGCCGTGCGCGTTCGCTTGGAGGGCCGCGCCGGCAATCGCGACGCCATCGGCTCAGACGTGACCGCAGTCGTCGGAGTGCGACGATTGTACAGACGCATCCGAAGCGGATCGAGCTACTTGTCTTCTTCGGACAAGACAATATCACTCGGCCTGAACGGTGCGTCGAGGCTGGACACGCTGACCGTCAAGTGGCCGGGGGGAGAAGCGCAGTCGTTCAGTGGGTTGCCTGCGGGATCGGAGATAACAATCGTGGAAGGCGTCGGCGTTACAGAGACGGTTGAACTTACCCAAGATCCGCGCGGCGGCATATGAGGTTCCTGTGTTTGTGCGGGTTAAAAGAGCTTTTGGTGTTGGTGTCTTCGCGACCCTGTCGTTGTGGGCATGTTCGTCACCCGATGTATTGACGCCGGCAGAGCGGCTGCAGGCTGCCGGCGAACAGGCGGCCGGTCTTCTTCAGGAGATTCATCAGGCCGAAGCCGCGCTGCGTTTCCACGACGCGCTCGCACTGGCCGATAGCCTTATACGCACCGCGCCGGAGTTGCCGGACGGCCACTTTCTCAGGGGGCATGTGCTGCTGAAGCTATATCAGCTCGAAGCCGCCGATGCGTCGTTTGCACGGGCGGCGCAGCTGGATCCGTTCCACCGCGGCGCGTGGTATCAGCGTGGCCACGTTGCGTTCGAGCAGGGCCGTTATCGGGAGTCGGTGCGCCGGTATCACAAACAGCGAGAGGTGATACGCGCATCTCCCCGCGTGCTCAAAGAGTTTCACGCTGAGGCCGACCGATCGGCTGTTCCGCAAACATGGCTGCAGGTTGGCAGGGCCTATCAGCTTCTCTTTCGACCGGACAGCGCACGCATGGCTTTTGAAGAAGTACTGAAGATAGACTCGACGCACGCCCAGGCCAATGCGTGGCTCTCTGAGTTGTACGATGAGCAAGGTGATACGGAAAACGCCCTCCGATCGGCGCGCCACGCGTGGGAGGCGGACCGACGGAACCCCGACTTCGCCTACAAGGTAGGCACGCTGCTCTTTAAGTCGGGCGATCTGGACGGGGCGCTTCGCTTGCTGGAATGGACCGCCCAGGTGGAACCATGGAACGCCGGCGTTCACTACAACCTTGGTCGCGTGCTTGTCGCGCTTGGGCGTGCCGAAGAAGGTAGAGAGCACCTGAAGTTGACGGATTTGCTTCAGGATCTCGACCAAGAGATCGATCAAGCGCGTGCTGCAGCGGCCCGTTTCCCCAATGATCCGGCACGCTGGCGCGCCGTGGCCAACCTGCTAGGGCGCGCCGGGCGTAGAGGCGAGGAGCGCGAAGCGCTCTCGATAGCCCGGTCCGTCGAACAACGCAATGAGGCGGAAGCCGCTCTCGGGCAGGCTGAGTCGGCGCCGTCGACCGCAAAGATTCAGTAACTAATATATCGTCGTGATCGAATTCCCGATCTGCGTAGGCCTCACATAATCGAATGGCGCGCCGCCGCAAATATGCCCGCCTTCCGGCCAATCAGCGTAGGCTCGTGAGCATCGTGCTTGCCGGCTATTTGCTGCTTGTGATCAACAGCATCCTGCTGCTGATCTTCGACAGCTCGACGGCATTCGCGTACATGACAAACGTGCTTCTGCACGTTGCACTCGGTTCGGTTCTCGTGGCGCCGGTACTTGTATTCCTGACACTGCATCTCATGAAGATGCCGTTTCACCTCAACCGGACGGCCACCGTTGCAGGTGCATTTACGGCGCTGTCACTGGGAGCACTTCTTGCCAGTGGTTTCGGCATCCTCATCTACGGCGCATCCTACGGCGGAGGCTGGATACTCACGACTCACATCGTGACCGCCATAGTCACTATCGTCGGGTTTGTCGGCCACGTATCCCTGAAGCGTGGCGTGCGCTACCATTTCCTCGAATGGAGTGAGGCGTGGAAAGTCGGCGTGACCAAAGCAATTCGGCATCCCTTCGGCATGACTATGTCCGGGGGGCTGCTGCTGTCGGCATTGCTGTTTGCAATTCCCCTGGTCCGATCGGAAGCCGTATACGTCGAGGGGGGCATTGAGAACGGACTCGAATCTGCACAGGCAATGCTTGCGCATGATGGCTTCCTGAGGGCGGAAGACCTCGCCCGCTCGGAGACGTGCGGACAGGAAGGCTGCCACCCCGATGTGTTTGCGCAGTGGTCTGAGTCGGTCCACAAATTCTCATCGTTCAACAACCCGTACTATGCGAAGACGGTTGAGTTGATGATAGGTCGCAGCGGTGAAGGGCCGACTCGCTGGTGTGCTTCGTGCCATGATCCGGTGCTCCTGTTCACAGGCCGCTTCGGCAATACCGTGCCCGTAGACACTTCGCACTGGACGGCACACGAGGGTATCACGTGTCTTTCATGTCACGCCGTGCGCGGTCTTCGCGACCTTCGTGGGAACGGCCGATACGTGATTGCGCCACCGGACGAGTATCCCTTTGCGCGCACGGGCGGTGAGGCAGGTAAGTATGTCCACGACAAACTCATTCTGATCAAGCCCGAGCCACACCGCGATGCGATGCTTCGTCCGGTCCACGAAGCCGGCGCGTTCTGCGGGACATGTCATAAGGTCGGTATCCCACCCGAGGTCAATCAGTACCGATGGAAGCGCGGTCAGAACGAATGGGATGCGTGGCAGGCCAGCGGCACGTCCGGCAACACAGTGCGGTCGTTCTATTTGCCGGCGCAAACCGAAACCTGCGTGAGTTGTCACATGCCGCTCGTACCCTCGAACGACCGCGGTAACGAAGACGGCATGATCCGGAGTCACCGATTTGCGGCCGCTAACTCCGCGCTGCCCTTTCTGAACGGGCATGCGGATCAGCTGCAGGCTGTGCAGCGTGCACTGGAGGACTCGATCGTAACGGTTGACATTTTTCGGGTTACAGCCGGCGGCCGTGACTTCGGGCCCGGCGACCCGATGCCCACGCTTGGACCCGGGCAGGAAGTGCTCGTTGACGTGGTGGTTCGGAACCGCAAAGTCGGGCACATGCTCCCGGGCGGCACGAACGATAGCAACGAAATGTGGCTGGAACTGCGCGCGGAGAACAGTGCGGGCGATGTCGTCCTGTCTTCAGGCACCGTCGATGCGCATGGAAGGGTGGACTCGACGGCACACTTCTGGGGAGCCGTTCTCGTCGATAGGGCCAGTCAAGTTATCGACAAACGTAACGCACAGGACTGGATTGCGACGGTGTACGCGCACACAATCGGCCCGGGAACCGCTCATACTATCCACTACCGTTTCACGGTACCGGCCGGGCGTTCTGTCACGACACTGCATGCGAATCTGAAGCACCGGAAGTTCAAATGGTACTATAACAACTGGGTGTTTCGCGGATACCCGCTGCCCGGACAAGCGGATTCTCTGGTTGACGCGTCTGTTGACCGGCGATCGTGGGCACTCAACGATTCGCCCGCTCCGGACCTTCCCGTGACCGCAATGGCGTCGGCGCGCCGGAGAGCCGGAGTCGTGCCGGCTTCAGCCGCGCCATTGTGGGAGCGTTGGAACGACTACGGCATAGGTCTCCTGCAGGAAGGTGACACGCGGGGGGCGATGGAGGCGTTTGCGCGCGTATCGGAACTCGCGCCGGCGAGCCCTGAAGGTCCGATCAACATGGGGCGCGCACTTTTGTCCGAGGGGCAGCTCGACCGCGCAGGCGAAGTGCTCCGAGAAGCCGAGAAGCGTCGGCCCGGCTACCTCAAGACTGCTTACTTTCGTGGCGTATTTAATCGCGCCCTCGCGAACTATGAAGAAACGCTCGATGACTGGATGCGCGTCTACCAGGAATATCCCCAAGATCGTGTGCTCGTACTCGGCATCGGCCGCGTCCACTATCTCGCCGGACGTTACCAAGACGCCCTCACCTGGTTTGATCGCGTGCTAGTGATCGATCCTGAGGACCTCGGTGGGCTTTACAACCGGATGCTGGCGCTAGGTGCGCTGGGCCGCCAGGACGAGTTCACCGCCGCACAGGCCACCTACGTTTATCATAAAGAGGATGAAGACGCAATGGCCGTCACGTCGCCGTACAAGCAGAAGCACGAGATGGATAACCGGGAAGCACAGGCGATCCACGAGCATGGACTTTCGCCCCTGCAATTGCCGGAGCCTCTTGTCGCGGGCGAATTGCCGCTGACAGCAACCCCGGTTGGAACGACCTCCGAATCTTACGAGGGGCGCCGATGAGCTGTCTCGATACTGCGCGCAAATTGACCGGCCGAAGACATTCTCGACGGCCGCTGCCGGCGATTCTCACTCTTGTCGTGATGTGTTCGACCTCAGCCTGTCGCTCCGGTGATACCACGACCTCCGGCCCGCAGACCGGCACCGCCCGGTCAGGCGGTGGCAGTTCATTCACCGACATCGCTGAGCAAGCCGGACTCGGAGACTTTCGTCACGAGACCGGCGCGTTCGGCAAGAGGTGGTTCCCAGAGTCGATGGGCTCCGGCGGTGGCTTCGTGGATTTCAATGGCGACGGATGGTACGATATCGTTCTCGCAGGCGGCGGCAATTGGCCTGAGCAGTCGGGCGGTGAAGAGGATCCCGTCCGTGCCCTCTACCTCTACCGCAACAACGCGGATGGAACGTTCTCCAATGTGACCGAAGAAGCCGGTTTGGGCGGTCTGGACGCATACACCATCGGGCTTACGGCGGCCGACTATGATAACGACGGCGATCAGGACATCTACGTGACGGCACTTCACGACAACCTCTTACTCGAGAACACGGACGGAACGTTCACCGAGCGTGCGGCTGCCGCCGGGATCGCCGGGCCAGGCGAGTGGAGTACGTCGGCGATATTCTTCGACGCCGACCGCGACGGTTACGTCGATCTGTACGTCGGCAATTATGTGGATTGGTCACCTGAAAACGACCTCGTGTGTGTACTTGAGGGACAGATTCGCAGTTACTGTACCCCGGAACTGTACGTGGGTACGCCTTCACGCTTCTACCACAACGACGGCGACGGGACGTTCACTGATTGGACCGAGCGAGCCGGGTTTGCATCGGCGCCCGGGAAGACACTTGGCGTGGCGGAGTACGACGTAAATCGAGACGGCTGGCCGGACCTTCTCGTGGCAAACGACACGCAAAGAGACCTCTTCTATCTGAACGACGGTGACGGCACGTTCACTGAGCAGGGTGCGCTAAGTGGGATGGCCTACGACGAGAACGGAAAGGCCCGGGCCGGAATGGGTATCGATGTGGGAGTGGTCGATCGCACCGGAGAACCCACACTGTTCGTTGGTAATTTTTCGAAGGAGATGATTAGCGTGTACCGCTACATCGGTAACGGGCTTTTTATCGACAGAGCCGCTCTTTCACAAATTGGCAGACCGAGTTTGCTCACACTCACGTTCGGCCTCTTCCTCTTTGACGCTGACCTCGACGGCGATCTCGACCTCTTTGCAGCGAACGGTCACGTACAGCCGGAGATCGAGCAGACGCAGGAGGGTATCGCGTACTCGCAGCGACCCCATCTGTTTGTGAACGACGGCGATGGCACGTTTGATGACGTCGCTCTGCAATGGGGCGGTGCGCTCGAGCAAGCGGTTGTCGCAAGAGGAGCGGCCTACGCGGATGTCGATCTCGACGGAGACCTGGACGTGTTGATTACAGAGAACAGTGGGCCGGCGCACTTGCTTCGAAACGAACTCTCCGATGGACGGGTTTTGCGCGTCGGTCTTGAGGGGGTGACAAGTAATCGTGACGGGTTGTCATCGCGCGTGATACTATATGCCGGTGATCGCAGGCTGGAACGTCAAGTGCGAACCGGTTCGAGTATGTTGTCAGTCTCGGAGAAAGAGTCGACTTTCGGACTGGGCATTTCGGAGAATGTGGACTCCCTCGTTGTCTTCTGGCCGAGCGGTCGCGTAGACCGACACCAGGACCTGCGGGCTGGCAGCGATGTTCGGGTCAGGGAGGGAGAGGCGGCGCCGATCGTTCGCCCGCTTTCGGGCAGGCGCAAGTCCACGGGAGTCTGACAAAGATTGTACGCGGCGGTCCGATTATGACGATGATAGAGAGGGTGCGGTGGTCATGGTTCGCATCCGTCGTGATCGCGTTCGGGGTGATCGCCACGGGTTGCGGTCGGTCCGGTGGGCCGACGCAGCAACTCGAGGCGCAACCGATGACCCCGCGCCTCGAGCGGCTGCTGCAGCAGGGCAGTGAAGCCTTGCGCCGTCACGAGTTTACCCGTGCGTTTGCGCTGGCTGATAGCGCGGAGTTGGTGGCTCCCGACCTGGCGGACGTGCCCTTTCTGCGCGCACGGGTCTATTCCGAGCTGGCGAGGCTCGACGTAGCGGACTCCCTGTATCGCAGAGTCCTTGAGATTCGGCCGGACTACCCCGGCGCATGGCATAATCTCGGTAATACAGCCTTTCGGCAGCAGCGGTACAGTGAAGCAATATCATCTTACCGTCGCGAATTTGACGCGCACGGCGATGCGCAGCCGTGGAGAGGCATAGGTCGCGCCTACGTTGAGCTCGGAAAGACCGACAGCGCACGGATCGCATTTGAACGTGCGATTAGCGTCGACAGTACACTCCACCAGGCACACTTCTCTCTGGCGTTGCTGTTGGAGGACCTTGGCGACCTGGAGGGGGCTCTGGCTTCTGCGGGCCGGGCTCTCGCTCTCGATCCGGACAACCATGAGTACCGATATTACGCTGCGTCCTATCTCGTCCGACTCGGCCGTCCGGTAGAAGCCGTCGAACCGCTCGCAAAAGTAATTGATGAGTGGCCGTGGCATCAGGGGGCAAACTACAACATGGCGCAAGCGCTCATACGAACCGGCCGCAGGCGGGAAGGCCGCGCGTTCCAGGACCGTGCAGAGAAGCTGCGTGATCTCCAGGCACAGATATCGCACCACGAAAACACGGTCCGCGTGCAACCGACAAACGCGCATGCCCACGCCGGACTGGGCACGCTGCTGCGTCGCGCCGGACGGTACAATGACGCGATGCACGCCTATCAGGTAGCCCTTTTTCTCGAACCGGCTAATCTCGAATACCGGAACAATCTAGCCGTGCTGCACCTGCTGCGCCGGGACACTACTGTCGCGATACGGGTGCTTGAAGAGATTCTACGCGCCGACTCAACGAACATAAACACATGGATCAACCTGGGATCGCTATACGCATTGTCTGGCGACAAAGCTCGTGCGCGCGCAGCGTTGTTGACGGCGTTACGAATGGATCCCGGCAATCAGATGGCTGAAGGTTCACTCAGAAAACTGGAGTCGGGAGGTTAGTGCAGATGGTATGCTCCTTGCAAGCGCCTGCAGCCGGTGGTAACTTCATTCGTGTGACCGCACATCGGTCCGCACCCGATTGTAAGATCCAAGAACGAACGATATGCAACGTCGAGGATTTCTCAGAACCGGCCTCACGGTCGGAGCAACTGCACTCAGTGCTCCCGCGGTAGTCCCGCTATTCGGTGGAACGGCAGGGAGCGGGACATTCGTTCACTGCGTATACTTCTGGCTGAAAGAGGAGCTGACCGATGAGCAGCTCGCAACCTTCGAGGGCGGCCTGGATTCACTGGTAGCCATCGATACCGTGCGGCACGGCTTCTACGGGACCCCAGCAGGCACCGACCGGCCCATCATCGAACGGAGTTACAGCTACGCCCTCGTCGTGGTTTTCGACAATGAAGAAGGGCACGACGCTTATCAGGTCGCCGAGGATCACGACGTTTTCCGTGAGACGTTCGGCGACTTTTGGACCGACGTTAAGAT
>JBFHWK010000093.1:0-10783 GCA_041589075.1 Rhodothermales bacterium | reverse complement strand
GTTCCTACATCACGCGTGTGCTGCGGCCGCACCTACCTGTCGAAGGGCTTTGTGACGGAAGTGCAGCGACTTGCGATCGAGACGGTCGATGTCCTGTATCCCTTCGTGGAGAAGGGTTACACGATCGTGGGCCTGGAGCCGAGCTGTATCCTTACCTTACGCGACGAGTTTCTCGCGCTGTTGCAGGGCGAAAAGCGTGCTCGAAAACTGGCTGGGGCCGTCGAGACGTTTGAGGAATTCGTCGCACGAGACGACGGAAGGCGGGTGTCGAAGCTTACGACCGGTGACCGGCCGACCGAAGTCCTCGTACACGGGCACTGTCATCAGAAGGCGCTTGTTGGCATGGAAGCGTCACTGCAGTGCCTGAGATTGGCCGGTTACCGAAACGCACGCGTCGTCGACTCGGGCTGTTGCGGGATGGCGGGCTCCTTCGGGTACGAGAAGGAACACGAACAGATATCAACGGCCATGGGAGAACGGCGACTCGCACCTGCCGTGCGGTCCTTCGACAAGAATGGAATCGTAGTGGCGGCGGGCACATCCTGCCGCGCGCAGATCAAAGACCTAACGGGCCGTTCGGCATTCCACCCTGCGCAAGTTCTTCGGAACGCACTGTTGGACATTAGGGGGCGACTCTAATTGTGACGGCCGGGTTCGATGCGATAGCCCGACACAGTGTGAGCCGGGCTTGAGCGCGATCACGGTGCTGCCACCGCGGTCGTATCGGCCGGGAGTCTTCCCGGTGAGAGGGGCAGAGCCACGGTTTCGTCCCAGAAAGAGCCGGCGAAGGCAATCTCCGGGTCTACACGGCTCGCGATCGATTGCCAGACGCGTGGGCCGTACAGCAATTGCGCGACGCGCGCCTTCAAGAGTGTTTCGATGCCCGTGCGTGCGGCCCGAACCTCCTCGTGCGAGAACGTCGTCCGGAGTTTCGGCACTTCGACTTCGGCCATTGTCAGGAAAGCCGTCCACATCGACGCGCTAGCCGAGAACTCAGCATCGTAATCTTCCTCTTTGTCGGTCCAATCGGAACGCAGCCGGGCTTCATGATCGTCGAACCACCGTCTCGCAAAGCGAAGATCGAGTCCGCTGGCGCTGACGAGGCTCAGCAGCCGCGCAGGCCCGTCGGTCGCCGGTTCGAACACGTGATCCGGGTAGATGCCCTCGCCGCCGCGTATGGACCGTCCGTGCACCGTCGTGTATACGGTCAATGATTCGGCGGGCAGCGGCGCGATAGCATGCGGCGCGCCCTGTAAACGCGAAGCTCTCGAGAGCCGGTTTTGGATCGGTCTTCCGGAGGGTGTGAAATAGCGGGCCACTGTCAGGTGAAGCGCCGTTCCGTCGCGGAACTGAAACTGTGTCTGGACGAGCCCTTTACCGAATGTCGGACGGCCTACAACCAGACCCCGGTCGTTATCCTGGACGGCTCCGGCGAGGATCTCGCTGGCAGACGCGGAATTTCGATTCACTAGGATAATCACGGGCAGCGTTGTCGCGACGCCGTCGGACGTCGATCGAAAGACTTCTCCAACGAAACCGTCGCGCTCTTCCGTTCGGACGATCTCCAGGCCTTCAGGAAGAAGCTCATCGGCAACACCGGCCGCCGCTTCCATGATACCGCCGGGATTGTCGCGAAGGTCGATCAGAAGTCTTTTCCCCCCGGCGCTTCGAACACGAGAAACTGCCCGACGAAACTCCTCCACAGTTCCGGATGCGAACCTTCCGATCCGAATGTAGGCAGTTTCGGAATCGAGTAGAAAGTCCGCCGTGATCGAACGAATCGGTATGACCTCTCGCTGGATCAACACGGGGAGCATTCGGTGGAGCGCGGGACGGTACAGTGTCAGCGATACGGTCGTCCCTGGTGGACCTTTGATCCAGCGTTGAATGTCGAGAGAGTTGATGCCGATCGCGGCCGAATCGTTGATTGCTACGATCCGGTCGCCGGGCATCACACCGGCCCGTTCGCTAGGACCCTCGGCGACGACCGACACCACGCGCGCAGTGTCGGCAACCATCTCGAACCAGATTCCCACGCCGCCGAAATTACCCTCGATCTCTTCGCGCACCGACTGGAGCTCCTCCGAGTCAACATAGATGCTGTAAGGATCGAGGAGATCCGTCATTCCTCGAATAGCCCCGTCGACTAGAACCTGATCGGCCGGCGGCTCGATGTACGCGCGGCCGATCAGCCGCAGCACATCCTCGAGCTTATCCGCACCGGCACCCCCACGTACACCTGATATAAAGTCTGAACGCGAGAGAAGTACACCGGCGAGGACTCCCACAAGGAAGACAAAGGTAACAGCCAGGACCAGGACGGCTCGGTTCATCACGAGGGCTCGTGTTCATCACCGTTGATCACGCATATTCCGAATGCGAACAGGTCATACGTTGCGCTGACCTGTTCCCGGGAAGCGATCGTCTTCCACGCGGCGTGCATGTCTCTCGACCACCGGATGTCGTCGAACACGAACACACTTGGACCGGCGGTGTGTGCCGCAATGCGGTCGAAGTAACCGATTGCTGCTTCGCCGTCATGGTGTCCGTCGACGTGCACAAAGTCGACCGGTGCGACTTGCGAGAGCACATGCTGCAGATTGTCGTCGAAGCGACCGGTGGTCAAGGCGATGTTGGAGAGCTTCATGCGCGTGAAGTTGATGCTGGCCACGCGGGCCAGATCGCGGCCGCCCTCCATCGTCATGATCTTACCCGTCTCGTTGAGATCGAGAGCCGCGGCGATATAAGCAGACGAGATGCCGAGGCAGGTGCCCAGCTCCAGGCATGACTCGGGCCGCAACGCACGGACCAGGTTAAACAGCGTCTGTCCTTCGTGCGGCGGTACGCTGTCGCGGACGACTTCCGCCAGTGTCCGCGTGACGGTGCGAGGTTCGTCTGCGCTTCCGTTTGCCGTCCCGAAATCCACGTACGTTACTGTGGTTGCGTCTCGTCGAAGCCGGACGCGCAGGGCCTCGATCGTGTCGCACCAGTATTGTTCGCCGGCGTCCAGCTCGCCGCGCAGGGTCCTCGATATGGCGCCTCGGACCCGCGCCGCCACGTCGTGGTCCGATTGGCCGCGCCGCACGGCCGTCCGTCCGGCGATCTCAAAGCCGAGCCTGTGTGGAAGGGTTCGAAGGGCGATCATACGTGCGATTTACTACAGGATCGCTACAAATTACGCAGTGGGAGTGAACTGAAGTACTCGGCGGTTACATCTGTAACCTTTAGTTGGACACGCGCGTCTTGTAAACCAAGAGGCGATACCACGTCACGTGACAGTAATGAGCGGGGATTCGTGAAGGTACGGGATTTCGAAAGGCTGTTCAGCAGTTCGCGAGACCGACTGTACGGATATGCGCTGTATTACCTGGGAGACCGGGAAGACGCGGAGGATGTCGTGCAGGAGGTGTTTCTGCGGCTGTGGCAGCGGCGAGGATCGGTTCGACGCTCGGGCGCCTACGGCTGGACCGTCAGCGTGACGCGCAACCTCTGCCGGGACCGCTTGCGCCGACGCAAGGTCCGCTCGGTAGTCAACGTGGACTCGGATGCGGTGGACGACTTTGCCGCTGCTGAGGCCTCGCCGGAGGAGTTGGCGGCGGCGGCCGATTTCGACGCCCTCTTGCGCGAGGCGATCGTCGAGTTGCCGGAGCCTCAAAAAAGCATCGTGATACTTCGCGAGATCCAACGTATGTCGTACAACGAAATCTGCGCTGCGCTCGACCTGCCGATGAGCCGCGTCAAGGTGTACCTCCACAGAGGCCGGCGCACACTTCGCAATAAACTTATGAGGGTAACGAACCGTGAAGTTGCCTGATAATCACATGGATCGCGAGTGGGCGGAGGAACGTGTCGAACTGTACGTCGACGGCGAACTGAAAGGCTCCGATCTGAAGCGATTCGAAGCTGCTCTGGGCGATCCAGGAATCCGATCGTCCGTGGCGATGGCGCGACGCGTCAAGGAAGACCTCGGGCAACTCGAGCAGCCCGCATGCCCGGACCCGGTCATCAGTACGGTGCTTGGCCGTGTTCGTGCCGAAACGAAGACCGCGAGCACGATGGACTTCCTTTCAGGTCGCTTCGCGCCGTGGTCATGGCTGGGCAGGCCGCTTGCGGGAAGCCTTGTCACGGCGGGCATCGTCGTGGCCATTGCGCTCGGGGTTCGCCAGCCGACTCCGCCAGCAGATGAGGTCGACGAGGCGCTGCGCGGTGTGAAGGTGGCACTCGGCTATGTAGATCTGGCCGGCCGGGAGACAGGAATTGCGCTGCGAAGGCAGGTCATGGACGCACAGTTGATCTACCCGATAAGAAGGGCGCTGGACCAGACAGCCGCAGAACTCGACGTTGCGCTGCCTGCGGAAGACCAAACGAACTCGAACATAAACACCGGTACCGACAATGAATAGACGTTCAATACTCGTCGGGCTGTTTGCGGCGGCTCTACTTGTGCCCGCTGCATTCGCCCAGGCAAGCCTGGACAAAGAGCCCGGCTACGTGAACCTGTCTACGATGGAGTCGTGGTTTGGCGACGAGCCGTTCCTCTTCGTGAACGTCAAGGGCGCATTGCTGAATTTGGTCGCCGAGGCCTCACGATCGGAAGACGAGGAGCTTTCGAACCTCTTGCATAGGCTCAAAGCTATTCAGGTGCGGGGCTTCAAGAACGACGGCGCAAATCGCGACGACATTCGCCGCAAGACCAGTGGATTCGCACGCGAGCTGGCCCGCGACGGCTGGGAGACCGTCGTAAGGGTTCGGCAGGACGACGAACATGTCGATCTCTTTCTGAAATCGAACGGCAACAACATCTCAGGATTGATGATCATGGTCGTCAAGGACGAGGATGACGAGACTGTGTTTGTGAACATCGTCGGTGACATCGATCCGGAGCAGGTCGGACGACTGGGCCGCAAGTTCAACATCCGTGAATTAGAGCGAGAGTGGTAGCAACGGAGCCGACGTAATGCGGAGTACACTCTCAATTGTTCTCGTGCTCGGTGTGGCACTGAGCGGATGCATCTATTCGCGTGAAATCAATCGTACGCGGCAGACGATCGAACGTGAGTTTCCGGGGGCTGAGTTCGATCAGAAGATCGTGCTTTCCATAGGTTCGTTTGGACTTCGAACCGCGGGGTGGTTTGTTGAGCTGGCGGACGACGATGATATCGAGAACCTGAGCCGGTACGTAAGCGACCTCGATCGTGTCAAGGTGGGGATTTACGAGACGGAGTCGCTGCCCGCGGTTCCGGGGACCGGCGCGCCCGTTCTTCGCCAACTCGTGGACCAGGGCTGGGAGCCGGCGGTTCAGGTTCGGGAGGACGGTGAACACGTGTGGATTCTGTACCGAGCACGCCGGGATCGTGTCCGTGATGTCCTCGTGATTGTACTGAACGACCAAGAGCTGGTCATTGCCCGTCTGAAGGGGCATCTGGATCGGCTGGTAACGCGTGCGATAGAGGATTACCGGCCCTTCACGAGACTCACGAGGGGTCGGTGAGGCGGACGGGCAGTAAACGCCGGTAGTCGGACCAGAGAACGCTGTACGCCTGTGCCTTTGCCGAAAGAGCGTGTGAAGAAACCGGTCGCGCGTTAGCATCGTAAAGGCGCACGCCTTACGATAGCGTCAACAAGCACCAGAATCGTCGAAAACATGCGTAGCAAGGGTACAATAGGCCTTATCGTAGTCCTCCTGTTGGTGGGATTTGCGGGATGCGCCGGATGCGGAACCTACAACGGGCTGGTCTCGCTCGACGAGGGCGTCGAGAGGGCCTGGGCGGACGTTGAGACACAATACCAGCGTCGCGCTGATCTGATACCCAATCTTGTCAACACCGTCAAAGGGGCCGCCGACTTCGAGAGGAGTACCCTTGAGTCGGTGACGGAGGCGCGTGCCCGCGCAACGTCGATCACCATCTCCGCGAGCGATCTCGGCAATCCGGAGAAGATGCGCCAGTACATGGAGGCGCAACAGCAGCTCGGCCAGTCGCTTGGCCGGTTACTGGCGGTAGCGGAGAACTATCCACAACTCCGAGCTACTGAGGCGTTCCGTGATCTTCAAGCCCAGTTGGAGGGCACCGAGAACCGCATCAACGTGGCGCGCCGGGACTACAACGGAGCCGTGCAGCAGTACAACACGGGTGTTCGACGTTTTCCGGCTAACATCATTGCCGGGCTGTTCAGCTTTGATCGACGCACACCCTTTGAGTCCGACCCGGGAGCCGAGAAAGCACCGGAGGTGAACTTCGGTACGTGAGCCTGTCTGGACGGATCTACGTCGGTGGCGTCCTGGCCGCTGCAGTCATCGCGGCGCTGTTTTCTGTTGGCGCGAGCGCGCAGCAACTAAAAGTTATCCCGCCGTCTGGCAAGTGGGTCACCGACAACGCCGGCTTTCTGACACCTTCCGAGGAAGAGGCGCTTAGCCGCAAGCTGTCGTCGTACGCGGACACGACTTCGACGCAGATCGTCATCGTGTTGCTGCAGTCTCTTGACGGTGCGCCTGCCGCAGACTACGCCGTCACCCTGGGGCGCGAATGGGGGGTGGGTCAGCGCGGATTCGACAACGGTGTGGTGATCCTCGCTTCGCGCAACGACCGGCAGATGTTCATCGCCACCGGTTACGGCCTGGAGGGTGCCATTCCAGATGCCGTGGCAAGTCGCGTCTACCGCAACATTCTCGTGCCGAACTTTCGGCGTGGTGAGTTCTACGCGGGGCTCTCCGAGGCCGTCGATGCGTTGATTCAGGCGGCACGAGGCGAGTTCAAGGCGGTGGCGGAGAAGCCTTCGTCGGAGGGCATTGACCTCGCGCTGTTGCTGGTGCTGCTGATTCTGGTAGTCTTCCTGATCTCAGCTATAAGGAACGCTCGCGATCACGACGATGGTTTTCGGCCGCCGCCGAGAAGAAGGCGCGGCGGTCCCCCGATCATCATCTGGGGCGGGCCCGGGAGCTGGGGTGCACCCCGCGGCGGATCCGGAGGCTTTGGTGGCCTTGGCGGCGGCGGCTTCGGCGGCTTTGGCGGCGGCGGAGGAAGCTTCGGTGGAGGAGGGGCCGGCGGAGGATGGTGACCTTCGCGCCAGGGCCGCGACGGGACACCTAGAACGTATAGCGGTGCCTCAAGCGTATGAAACGCTCGGAGTACTGTCCGGTACCTGCCTCCTCGGAATAGTCGTCGTAGCCTGCCTGCAGCTCGATCATCATATTGTGCTGCACCTGCACGGCCGACGTTAGGATGACGCCGATCCGGTCGGACGCATTGCTGAACGTAGTGGCTCCGGCTCTCGTGTTGCGCACCGTTACGGAGGCAGTCGCGTCACGATGAAAGCGATAGCCCATCGTTCCCGCAACAGTCGTCCAATTCTGGCGACCGAGCGTGCTTGCATAGTTCACGATCAGGTGTGTCAGTTGAAGATTGGTGTGGATGTTCTTCGGAAAGCGCTGCCCGAGGCCCAGGCTGAGCGCGTGCGTCGTGTTGTCGAACATCTTGTTGATCTTGTCCCGCCGAGCGGTGCGTGTGTAAAATGCATTGCCCGTGTGGTTGACCGAGCCGGTTCGGAGTGCGTGGGCCACGCCGAGGGTGGTCGTGACGACGCGTAGGTTCGAAGCGAGTACGTCGTTGGTGCTGTCGCCGCGCTCCCGCCACTGCACTCGCACGCCGGTTGTGAAACGCGGCATGTTCGGCGCGGTCGCTACGTTCAGCCGGCCCTCGACGAGGTTAGACCGCAGCTTAAGCCTGCCACCTCCGTTCGCAAGCGATCCGTAGTTCTGGTATCGCACCATTCCGGTGAATCGCCCGCCATCAAGCCGGAATCGATCCGAGATCGTGAAAGTCCGGCGGTCCGACTGCAGAAATGGGTTTGCCGCCGAGAAATAGGCGCTGCCTACGGTGCGCACCTCCCCAAAGATCGTGTGCCCGGGCACGGCAACCCGTGTGTTGAGATACCATGCGGTTGAGTTGAGTTTGTCGAGGCGCAGGGGCACCGTCGAGGCGTTGAGCGTAATCAACCAGTCGAAGTCGGCGGGGTCTATCGGAATGTCGGTGTTGAACAGCGAGTCGATTTCCGCCTTCGTCGCGACGCCTCGGGAGATATCGTTCGTGGTAAGGCTGATGGCCGCTCCGGACTCTACGCGCAGACGACCGTCCAACAGGCGTGCCGTGATGTCGCTTCCGAGCACGACGTTTTCGAGCGGGTTCTGTCCGAAGCCGATTGATGTCGTGTCGTCCTTCGCTTTCATGCCAGTGATGGAGAACAGCACGGAGCGGTCATCGCCGAAGCCGAGCTTTACCGCCGTAAGGTTTCGCGCGTACGTGCCGGGAGCCTGCTGCAGCGGTTCCTCGATCGGGACGTCGAGGATGCGGCCTTCGAGTCCCCGGCGCAGTCGACCGATGGTGGTCTCAATGTGAAAACCGCCGCCGTGAAACTCGCCATGAAAACCTCGCGTGCGTGCGCCGTTCAGCATCAGCGGCGCGAGCCGCGGGTTGTAGTCTCCGCCGTGCAGCGCGAACATGGGTCCCTCGACGCCGATCATGATTCGGTTTCGCGGCTGCGAAAGTGCGGACTCGTCGGTGGTGAGATAGAGTTTCAGCGGAAACGTGAACGCGCCGTACTGGCCCTCTGCGTCGGCGCGGACTGCGTAGCTGCGTACGGGCTCCTGCCGCAGGCTGCGGTCCCCGGACAGATCGGAGTTGCGCGTGTCGATCTGTGTCTTGCCGGAGACGTCGAAACGCGGCGTCAGCGAAGAGCGCCGCGGCGCCGCGGCAGGGTTGCCCGTAACCGTAACGTGCCATGCGAGGTCAGGCAGCCGTTCACCGGAAAGGAGCGCACCGGTCACGAGTATATCGTGTCGACCGGGTCCGAGGTCCGACGTATAGAGTAACCGAACCGCCGACGTCGTGATCTTCGCCTTACGCGTCAGGTCGACACCATCGATCGAAACATGTACCGCTGATTCGTCAAGCGCTACCTCACCCGTAACCTGCACCGAGACGAATAGCTGGCCTTCGTCGATAACCTGTGCCGCGACGGGGCTCTGGACATACCACTGCGACTCCTGTGCGGCGGTTAGTCCGGTGGGAATAAGCACCAGTGCGATACCGAGGGCACGCACCCAGGGGGGTGGGATGAGTATGGAACTTCTTCGCAACGGTGGTGGCCGTATGCTTCCTTCGTGTAACTACATGACGCGTGCGCGCCCTAAAGGTAGAGGTCTTGTGCGGAGACTATGGCGTGACCAGCAGCGTTTGCTGGCTAATGGGCTGTACGCCGCCGGCCTTTCCGATCCGGCTGACCAGGATATCGTATCGAGCGCCCGGCCGGAATATTGACACATCCGCCGCCCACTTATTCTCGGTGACTTCCTGCGAATCTAAAACCTTGATTCCGGCCTGATCGAAGATCTCCACGCGGTAGACGCCTTCCTTCAGACCCGAATTGCCGGGCCACGTGAACTCCAGCTTGCCCTTGGCCTCGGCGGGGATCATGATCACCGGCCCTCTGTCGGCCTCTTCCACCTGGCCGTCAACGCTGCTGCGGACACGGTCGTCAAAACCGTTCTGGACAGGGGAGAACCCCGGAAGAGGAATGACCGTGCGCGAGGACGGCAGGAACATCAGCATGACCAACACGCCGACCGCAAACGCCAAAGCAGGCTGTGTCCAACGTAGACCGAGAAAATCTTCGACGACGTCAACGACACGTCTGCCGAGTTCGGCAAACCCGATGACCTCCCGCGGCTGTGCGACAGGCACCTTCATCGCCTCGGTGACTTCACTCGGTGCGCGCAGAGCACGCGGAACTGGAGTCGCAAGTTCTTTTTCGAGAGCGGAAAACTGGAGGTAGCATGCATGGCAGGTGCCGAGATGCGCGGACACGCGCTCACGCATCGAAGTGTCCAGTGTGCCGTCCACATATGCGGCGAAGATGCCGTCGTCAAAATGATCTTCGTCGTCGCGGCTGACAGGTTCCTCGACGTGCACGTCCATGATGTGTCGCCCGGCGCTGCGTAGCGTCTTGAAACGATCGAGCTGCTCGCGGCAGCTATTGCAGTATAGTATGTGGCTTGAAATGGCCGTTTGGACGGCACTGTCGAATCCGCCCTGGAGATAACGAGATACTTCCCCGAAGGACATCTGTCCGATCGGACAGCTCGTAAGTTTGTCGTGTGATTTGCCCATGTTGTTACCCGTGCGCACGAAGGCCTGCGTCCTGCTGACCGTCGTTTGATATGCCCATGTTCTTGAGAAGAGCCTTGAGGCCTTTGACGGAGATCGAGGTCTCCAGCGTGTCGTCGTCGAGCCAGTTGCGGGCGTCGGTGAGAAGATCCGCGTACCGCGTTTCAAGTCCGACACCGAGGTCTTTCAGCAGGCTGTCGACCGACTGATAAATCGTGTGAATGGTTGTCTTTCCGCTACGGGGCGAGACCGGCAGATCGAGCTTCAGTTCCTTCACGCGAGATAGTATGAGTTTGGCATCCAGTTCCTTGTCGAACACCATGTCCAACAGGATCTTGTGTGGCTCCGGGAGTTCCCGAATGAGATCGCAGACGGCACCCCAGATCTGGTCCACCGAATGCTGCAGCGGCAGCGATCGTGGAGCCAGCCGGTCATCTCCGTTTCCCAACTCCTCAAGCGAGGACTCCGGACTTCGGAGAATGAGATGCAGGTTGCCGTTGGCCATCAGCGCATGTGTGATGCGCTCCTGCGCCACGGCGACCGCCTCGAAGTCAAGGCCCGTGTTACGGCAGATAGTTTCCGAGGGTCGTTGCATCACCATCTGCTCGAAGACCTTTTGATCG
>JBFHWK010000092.1:0-10826 GCA_041589075.1 Rhodothermales bacterium | reverse complement strand
CCGGACACGGCGCGCGGCCCGCGCGAGCAGATTGACATCCCGCCCACCATCACGGAGCTCGCGGGCTTCGCAGTAACCGCTGGGAGCCTACCCGGAACCACACTTACGTCTGACGTATCACGTGGGCGACCTCTCTATCATGCCGGCTGGATCGAGAACCAGTCAATGGCGTTGCGCGAAGGCAATACCAAGTATGTGTATCATTTCGGGCGGCGCGTGATGGAGAGGTACGATATGCGTCTCGACCCGTTCGAGCGCAGACCATACGAACTGGAAGAGACGGACGCCGAGTACGAGAGGGTGGCTGCGGATCTACACATATGGCGCGCTCGCGTAAACGCGTCATATGAGCGACCGCGTTAACGATGCCCCGAAACGCGACTGGCGGAATCCTTCTCGCGCAGTCTCAGGCCTCCTGCAGCTCGCCGGCTTCAGCGACGACCTTGTCCTGAACGTTGCGTGGCATGGGCTCGTAATGTGCGAAGGTGGCCGAGTGCAACCCCCGCCCCTGGGTGATCGATCTGAGGACAGTCGAATAGCGGTAGAGCTCAGCCTCGGGCGCCTGCGCCTTTATTCGCTGTAGCGCCCCCTCCGCTTCGATACCCTGGATACGCGCTCGACGCGTGTTGAGGTCGCCCATCACATCTCCGGTATACGTTTCCGGAACGAGCACTTCCAGATTGTAGATCGGCTCAAGGAGCACGGGCTGCGCCTGACGGAAACCATCTCTGAAACACATGCGCGCCGCAGTCTTGAACGCGTTCTCGTTCGAGTCGACCGAATGCATGCCGCCGTCGTATACGACCACGCGCACATTTCCCACCGGATAGCCGGCAATCGGTCCATCCTGCATGGCCTCCAGAACGCCCTTTTGGATCGCACCAAAGAAGCGGCGCATGTCGATCACGCCGCCGACGATCGCATCGATAAATTCGATCCGCGAACCCCATCCGGTGGTCGCCTCAGCAGTTTGACGGACGCGGATGTCGTCAGGCGGAGCGAACTCGCCGTTAAGCGGCTCGACGAGCATCGAGATATCCGCGAACTGCCCAGCACCACCTGTCTGCTTCTTGTGCCGGTAGCTGGCACGTGCCGAAGTCTGCACCGTCTCACGGTACGCGACGCGCGGCTTATAGAACTCAACGTCCACTCCGAAACGATTGTTGAGACGATAACGGGCGATCTCGAGGTGCATCTCGCCCTGACCGCCGAGCGCCATCTGGTTCAGATGCGGATCGTGTATGATCTTGAGTGAGGGATCTTCTTCAGCCAGCTGATGGAAGCCTTGCGCAAGCTTCTCCTCTTCACCCTCGCGCGAGGGCCTGACTCCGGCCCGATAGCGAGGCTCCGGAAACTCGATCGGCTCGATGACCGTCTTCGTGCCCTTCTTTCGGAGCGTGTTATTCGTGTGCGTGTTGCGCAGCTTGACGAGCGCACCAATGTCTCCGGCCACCATCTTTGAGACCGCTTCTCGCTCACGCCCGTCGAGAACAAACAGCTGACCGATGCGCTCGGTGGCTCCGGTCTGCGCGTTCTCGAGGTCTAGCCCCGCCTCCAGCGTCCCGGCGTACACGCGGAAGAAAGAGTAATCGCCAACGTGGTGCTCGGCCATCGTCCGATAGATGAAAACGACGGGACTGCCCGACTCGTCACACTCCACCGGCTCCCCTTCCGCTACCGCGGCGGGAGGCATCTCGATCGGCTTCGGCAAGACATTGTCGATGAAGCTCATCAGTCGCGTCACACCGATGTTGAGCGTTGCACTTGTAAGAAATATCGGAAAGAGCTCGCGGCGGAGCATCGCCTCGTGGAGGCCTTGCCGCATCTCGTCCTCGGTGAGCGTGCCCTTCTCGAAGTAAAGCTCCATCAAGCTCTCATCGTTCTCCGCGATGTTTTCGATGAGCTCGTTATGCAGTTGTTCTGCCCGGTCATGTAACTCGGGAGCGATGTCCGACACCTTCGGCTTGCCCTTGCCTTCAGGAAAGGTGAGTTGCTTCATCAGCAACACATCGATCACAGCATTGCTGCCCGCGCCTACCGGCAGTTGAACGACAGTGGCGCCGCGGCCAAACCGGTCGCGGATCTGCTCAACCACCGAATCGAAGTCCGTGTCGGCCTTGTCGAGGTGGTTGACCACAAACATCGATGGGATCTTGATGCGCTGACCGTAGGTCCAGGCGAGTTCGGTGCCGACCTCGACGCCTTCGGCGGCATTCATCACGAAGATCGCGGTATCGGCCACCTTTAACGATGCGATGACCTCACCGACAAAATCCGGGTAACCGGGCGTGTCGAGGATGTTGATCTTGTGGCCTTCCCACTCTGCGTGAAGCAGCGACGTGAAGACGGACATCTGCCGCTCCTTTTCGCTGGGGTGATAATCGGAGACGGTCGAGCCTTCCTCGATAGATCCCATCCGGTTTATCGAACCGCAGGAATAGACCATTGCTTCTGCCAGCATGGTCTTCCCGCTGCCCTGGTGCCCGACCAGAGCGATGTTTCGTATATGGGCCCCGTCGTAGACTTTCATACTGCTCACTTTGTTAGTCGCCTGCCATCAGAAGTGCGTCACAAAACCGCCCTATCAACAAGAAGAGCGGTGGTTTCCATTCGCGGTGGCCCGAAGATCACGGCTGACGCGCGTTCCGTGAGATAGAAACGCCGGAACCGCACGCGAAACTCTACATTCCACCGTTTCCGCCGCGGGGCCGGTTCGGAGTGGACCACACTTCTCCGCTCACGCAAGAAAATTGCACTCCCGGCCCGACATAATCAAGGAGGAAGCGGCCCGCGAGAAGGCCTGTCTGCACCGTCCACGCTGCAATTGATGCCGATTCATGAAATCTCCCGTGAACATACTAGCGATCGAGACGGCGGGCGATGTTTGCAGCGTTGCAGTTCGGACCCAAAACGGTGACGAGGCGGGCGCAACATTGCTTCGACCCCGTTCGCACGCTGAAATGGTGGTGCCGATGGCGAAGGCCGCGGCGGCGCGAGCATCTATAGATCTACGCGACCTCGAGGCTGTAGCTGTATCCGCCGGGCCGGGCTCGTACACGGGCCTTAGAATCGGCGTGAGTAGTGCGAAAGGCTTT
This sequence comes from Rhodothermales bacterium, assembly GCA_041589075.1. Taxonomy (GTDB): domain Bacteria; phylum Bacteroidota; class Rhodothermia; order Rhodothermales; family JABDKH01; genus JBFHWK01. The sequence goes on along the minus strand of JBFHWK010000092.1, from coordinate 7,731 downwards.
TGCGCCGCATCCGGGGCCACGCTGGTCGGTGTGCCCACGACCGCCGCGTATGCCCGAAACATTGCCGTGGAAGTACGGCGCGCCGAAGCAACCGCAAGCCACATCGCAGTCGCGCTCCGAGCACGAGCGGATCAGGTCTACTTCTCGCTTTTGGAAATCGACGGTACGTTCGTCGCCGAGACCTTGCTGTGCACCCTGTCCGAGGCGGCAAAGCACGTCGAGTCTGTCCTCGGTGAAAGCGCCGCCGTCGCCATCGGTGGAAGTGCAGCCGCGGCACTGGCCGAGGTCCTGGACAATCGCGGGCAGTGGTTTCTGCAGAAGTTTTTGCCGTACGCCACGGCGGTTGCCGAACTGGGTCTGCAGAAGCTCCAAAGGGGCGAAGAAGATGACTTAGAGACGTTTGAGCCCTATTATCTGAAGGACTACATCGCTCGAGTGCCCGAATTGTCCTTATTTGATCGCTTGACCTTCTGAAGCGGGCCCCGGGGACACCAAACACTTCCATGAGCTGGTTCAAACGTCAGAAAGCCGGGATCCTCACCGATCCGAGTGAGCAGATCGAGGTGCCCGAAGGACAATGGGTCAAGTGCCCCGGCTGTTCGGAACCGATCCATCGGCGCGAGCTCGAAGACGAACTGCGCGTCTGCCCGAAGTGTGCGTACCACTTCAAGATGGAGAGCCTCGGATACCTGCGGCTGCTATTCGACGACGAGCAGTTCGAACTCTACGACCAGGATCTGCATGCCGTCGACGCCCTGGATTTTGTCGATCGCAAGCCCTACCCCGCGCGGCTGACTGAAGCACAGCGAAAAACGGGTATGAACGACGGGGTTCGGGCGGCAACAGGCAAGGTGGGTGGCCATGAGATGTCCGTAGCCGCGATGGATTTTGGATTCATTGGTGGCTCGATGGGCTCGGTGATCGGCGAGATTCTTGCCCGAGCCATCAAGCGCGCATACGATCGCGATCTTCCGCTGTTGGTGATCGCGCAGAGCGGCGGCGCTCGCATGATGGAGGGAGCCTTGAGCTTGATGCAGATGGCCAAGACCAGTGCGCAACTCGCCAGGCTCGCCGAGAAGTCGCTGCCCTACTTTGTCCTGCTGACGAATCCGACCACCGGTGGGGTCACGGCCTCTTTTGCGATGCTCGGCGACATACATCTCGCGGAACCGGGTGCTTTGATTGGCTTTGCCGGACCCAGGGTTATCCGAGAGACGATCGGGCAGGACCTTCCGGACAATTTTCAGACGTCGGAATTTCTGCAGGACCGGGGTTTCGTCGACCACATCGTCGACCGGCGTCAGCTCAAGGACACGCTGACGCACCTGCTCGATATGATCGTGGAGGCGTAGTTAGGACTCGCGGGACGCGTACGCCACTCGATCAAAAACACATTTATTTACCAGTTGCGGTATATCGCGCGAATGCGCTTGCTCTGGTGGACGGACCACGCATAGAATGCGCCTGCCGTAGCCACCGTCAGAACCGCCAAAACAGCCTTCATGACCGAACCTCTCCAGTCTCACCGTTTACAAGATCTATCGGAATAATGGACGGATAGTCAAGTAATCGTTAAGGTTAGGTAACGGTCTTATTACCAGGATTCGGGCAGTACGCCCCCCTGTTGGGCCACTTCTTTCGACGATTCAGGGCGCCGCCTTGGCCGCCTGCTCCACGAGTTCGAGCGCCTCCAGCATTTCGAGCAGCGGCCGCTCTCGCTTGAAAACCTCAAGCGCAGCAAGTGTCGAATCCGACACCCGGAAACGGCCGTAGGGTTGCCAGTAAACATGGTATTGGCCGTCGATCCACGCCCTCCAGGCGACCGGGTCGCCATGTACGTTGTAGTAGACCTCTGCCGAATCCCTGCGGCTATCGGTTACTTGTTCGGCAAATTGGCGCACACCCAGCGAGTCGATCGATTCCAGCCGACCTTCCATCAAATCAGCTTCCAGTCGACTCGTGATTTGCTGTGCATTGGCTGGAGACACGGCAGGCACAAGGGCAAGGACCAGCGCGGCCTGCACAAGCCACCAAAACTGCTTGCCGCCTGATGTCATAACTGCCCGGGTTATTGTCGTCATCTTTTCCTTCTGTTTGGGATTTGGCTGGGAAAGGCCCTGGCGACACGCTCGTCGGGTGCGCCAGTGCGGGCATGGGACTCACATTTTATCGTCCAATCCCCGATCTTCAAAATGTCGCATCGGTAAGTCACGAAACAGCATGAGAGCACCAGTCGACTTCACGGACCCGCTACTTGAGGTATTTGTCGACACTTTTCTCGGCTATGGTACGTTCATGGCACCGTTGTGGTTTGTGGGGCCTTTCGTTACATCCGTCGCTCGCGAGCAAGAGGACGGCGGGCGCACGATCCTCGCCTGGCACCGGCGCGGACATCGGGAGCTGGAGGACCTTCGTGACTTCCATCTGGCCGCCGGAGAGTCGACTTGGTTCGATCCGAAACCAAGGCTACATCGAATATGGGGCAAGCTGTCCCGACTGGCGTTGTCGTACGCCAACAGGGTAACGTCGGACTATGACGTTCGACACTTTCAGGCCACCGAACTTGGTTCGCGGAGTGGGGAGACGTGCATGCTCTACCTGTACCCCACGGCCCACGAGAGCCACGCGCGCCCTCACGCAACCGGCTCGGGCGTCGACACACGTCGGGCAAGACTGGACTCGAAGTGGTCATCAAGAAGACGCAACATGATCCGAATGAAGATTAGGAAGCACCGCCCGGACGTGGTCATCTTCTACGACGTCAGTCACCGGCAAGCCTGGCAATCGATCGCGGAAAGTTCTTTCGCTCCTTCTCATCTGCCGCAGTGCATGCATGCCGCCGGACCGAACACCGAGTACCTCATGCTTCGGCATCCGGAGAGTATCGGGATCACGAACGAGTACTTCGAAAAGGCCGGACAGTTGGCGGCCCACCGTCCCAAAAGGCGACCTACCACCGCGCGATGAGGCCTGCGGCACATCCCCACCTCGAAAGATCCCCATCATCTACATAGTCGATGCCGATTCGCACCCCGGCAGCGGCTCGAACGAAACGTTGCATCGTGAGCGACACCGCTACTACGTTGCGCAGATCGACACGTCCGTCGGGAAAAGCCACCACGTCCCGACCGGTCGCGAGAACGACCCCGACAAACTCGTCGGGTCCGTCCCAGTATCGGCGGGCCGCTAAAAGCACCCCATGACCCATCGTGCCCGACGCCGGCGTTATGCTCGCACGTGCCCGCAGATACCAGTTGCCCATGTAGCGGCCCAGACCTGCACCGGCAGAATGGATTGTCTTGCCTGTGAATCGCGCGAGTCTGTAGGCATTCGAAATTTCCCAGCCCTCGCCGAGGCCGTGGAAGCCTTCGGCATATCCGTCAAACCGCGGCATGATGTCGGCACCAGGTGCGGCGGAAAACCGAAGGTTTACGTAAGAGCCGGGGCGCAGGACACGATAGAGGTCGGCCGCCGCAAAGAGGTCCGGCTCCGCGTGCCGGCTAACACGGCCCACCTCGAAAAAGGCGGACGAGCCACCGTAGTTACGTTGACCAAAACGGAAGACGTTCTCGAACCAGCTAGGCCTGTCACTTGAGAAGCGCGACAAACCGACGTGTGTATCGGCGATCCATGTTCGAGGTGGGGACGCCGCTGTCGAAAGCGAGTCCTCCGTTATCAGTATCGTGGCACCGGTAGCGTAAGCGCCTGGAAATCCGACAAGCGTTGCGATAAACAGGATCAAGATTCCGATATCTCTCATCCCGTCCCTCCCGGACGCACCTGAAAACCGGTGCGCGTCATTTCGCCCCATTGATGATCCCCACGCACATACGATACCAGGCCTTTCACGCGCCAATACGCGTTAAGCTGGCGATAACCGAAATTCTCCGTAACGGCCAGCCGGAATAATCGAAAGAGGTCACTGAGTCGTGTGTACTTGTGGAACGAGAGCTCCTCGAGCGTGACGGCCGCAGCCGACAGAGCGATCCCGAACACGACAGCTACCATGAAGAATGCCAGGGCTAACGTCGGAGAGATCAATCCGAATAGTACCGAGAATGCAAATATCAGATAGCCCACGACCTCGACGACCGGTCCCAGCAGTTCGAACACGAAGAAGTACGGTAGCGCGACTAGACCGATGCGACCATATCGCGGATTACCCAGCATTCGGATATGGCGGAACATCACCTGCGCGAGACCGCGCTGCCATCGGTCCCGCTGCCGACCTAGCACCTTCATCGACTCGGGACATTCCGTCCATGCGACGGGGTCTGGCACGAACCGAATTGCGTACTTCCTTTTTTGCTCGCGGCACATTCGGTGAAGGCGAATAACGAGTTCCATGTCTTCGCCTACCGTGTCCGTCGAATAGCCTCCGGCGTCAACGACGACTGAGCGTCGAAAGAGTCCGAAGGCACCCGAGATAATCACAACCATTTGCGTCACGTCCCAGGCGACACGTCCGCTTAGAAACGCACGCAGGTACTCGGTAACCTGCAGTCGAGCGAGTTCGTTGTCGGGAAGTCGAACATCGACGACCTGACCGTGCCCGATCGTGCAGTTGTTCACAATTCGAATAATTCCGCCGGAAGCAATGGTGTTAGAGTCCTCGAGGAATGGCTGGACGACCCGAAGAAGTCCATCTCGTTCCAGCAACGTGTCGGCATCGATGGCACAGAAGAGTGGAGCGCGGCAGTAGTTGATACCCGCGTTCAGTGCGTCCGCCTTACCGCCGTTGTTTTTGTCGATCATCCAAAGTTGCCGATGAGTGGCGCTCCGATAAACGGCCCGCACACCGGCGGTAGGAATCGCGGCCGTTGGCGCCCGCTCCACGGGGCTCATCTCAAAGGCCCTCACGATCTCGTTCAGGGTGTCGTCCTTGGATCCGTCGTTGACCAGGACGACCTCGTAACTTGGGTAGTCGATCCCGAGAAGTGATCGCGCCGAGTCGACACACACCGCTTCCTCGTTGTACATCGGCGCGATGATTGCGATCGGTGGAGAAATGGCCGCCGCAATCTGCTGATGAATGTCGAGCAAACGCATGCGCCGTGCATATCGGATCAATGTCCGAATTGCGATCACACTCATGAGCAGATAGCTCCCGTTCAGTAGAACGAGATAGGCCAGGAAGAAGTAATTGGCGCTCTCGACGAGTTCACGCATGGGCCGTCTCCCCGTGCAGGAATTGCCGCGCAAGGGCTGCTCTGGGATGATTTATCGCGACGGCGGCTGCGAGGATATCGTACCTTCGCAGTGCCTTCAGTCCTCGGGCCGCACGAATTGCAACCCAGTTCGAAGGATCGTTCAATGAGATGGCCAGCATATCCGCCGCCTCCTCACCGCCGACCGCCGCTAGACCGCTCACGGCGTGAAGCCGCACTACCGGATCGTGGTCCGCGGCCATCTTCCACAGGAGTGACGACTGCCCCGGCATTCCGAGACGCTGTATCAGTCGAAGTGCGGACGCGGATACGTCCCTACCGGGTCGTGACAGGATGACGCGGCTTGCCACTTCGGCCGCAGCGTAATCGTCAAGAAGACGCAACGCATCGCATGCCGCCACTCGAATCCAGGCGGGTCTGGCAGGGTCGGCAAAGGTCTCACGCAGAGGTGCGATGGCCTTCGAACCACACGAGACGAGGATCGACGTCACCAGGGTGTGGCCCCAGCCATCGAATCGATGAAGCTCATCAATGATGCGGCGCACGTCACTGGTGCGATTTGTCAACGCCAGGGCGCGAATGGCCGTCAGAGCAACTACCGGCGTGCGATCTTCGAGCGACCAAAGGATGTAGCGACGAAATTCGTTCGGACCCAACAGACCCAGAAGCTGAATTCCGAGTGCGCGAAACTCGGCGTCCCGATCACGGAGAAGTCGCTTGAGTTCAACGACGTAGGGCTTTGCGATGCCGTGAAGAGCGGGGCGCTCCGTGTCCGTGAGACACAGGGCAAGCCGACCCAGAAACTCAGCAAAGAGCAGACGATCACGACGCCGCACCGAGTGCCGGAAAGGCACCGTGCGACTATCCATTGTCGCATCCAACACCGGCCTAAGCCAGAGGCGCTTCATTCGCTCCTCTCGAGCTTCGCGCCTGCTCTTGAGTATTCGGATCGCTATCGCGAGCGCGGCAAACATGACCGCCACGAACAAGATGACGAGTATGCCGGCAATCAGTAATCCAAGAAGCCAGCCCTCACGATATATGAAGCCGTCAGGCCGCATCCGATGCCGCGGTCGTCCCACCCCCGGTTGCCGCACTTCGTCTCAGTCGTTTCAGACGCGTAATCAATTCCACCGGTGAGAACGGCTTGTACATGAAGTCGTCGGCACCGGCGTCGAAGGCACGCACGAGATCGGATTCGTTACCGGGCCAGGACATGACCATGACCGGGATTCTCGTGTGTCGGGCACTTTCGCGCACCCATCTCGTGATCTCGAAACCGTCGAGACCCGGCAGAGCCACGGCTGTGACAAGAAGGTCGAAGTCTCTCCTCCACAGCGTACTAACCACCTCCATGCCGTCCGGTGCGACCACTACCTTTGCACCTTGCTTTTCGAGACGATGACGGATGATGGACGCGATCATGTCGTCCGTCTCGGCAACGAGTACCCAGGCGCCGTTAAGACCGCCGGCGCTCTGATCGATTCGCTTGCCTTTGGCAAACGCCTCGGAGTTGAAGGTCGATGAAGCCGGTGGGACTGCGCGTTCTGTATCTGACGCAGACTCCTCAGCGGCGCCGGTGCCCCCTTTGACCGGGTTTTGGGTGGAAGCGGGCGTCGGGTGCACCTTAGGTAACAACGACGCTTCGGTACTCGTGGCACGCTCTAGTGCGTGCGCCGCATCCTCTTTTCGGAGTAGTCGCTTCGTCGCACGGCCGACTGCCCGGCGACCAGCTCTCGCCCGCAGACGCAATTGGTCTTTGAAGGACGACCTCTGGGTTGCCGCCAGAGGGCTCGTCGCTACCGGTGAGTCGCTATCCTCCTGATCATCCTCTTCGATCTCATCAAAAAGAAGACGGTGCCTGTCGGCAGCGTTCGCAACGATAACAGATCGCTCCGTGTCTGTATCAGGCTGGAAATCGACGTGCACGGACTCGTCATCTGCAGCCTCTTCGGCCGCCTCCGCTTCGGCATCCCGACCATATCGTGTGACATCCTCAACGGACTCCGTCAATCGAACCGATGCAACCGCGGCGCAGGCATCTTCGGGCGGCTGTTCCCGCGCATCCTGCGATGTGCGCTTCCGGCTCTCCGGCGCACGGACAACCCTCTTACCGCCCGAGAGCAATCCGGAGATGCCCGACTGACGATATGTCTCCAGCCATTTCCGTACTGTATCCTCTGCGACGCCGACCGATCGCGCGATTGCGGGAACGGGCTCGGTCTCACCGCTGCGCACGAACAGTGCGTACAGCTTCAGCACCGCCAACCTGTTGAGCTTCGCGCGCGACGACTCTTCCGCAGCGAGGTCATCCAGTTCCTCGACCGATTCCTGGATTCGTATTGTGCTGTCAGACATACGGTTGCGGGGGCAGCGCGACAACAGGGCAAATGGGCGGCTCCTATCATGGTTGAGATCGGCGTCGATAGACTTTTCTAAACGAATCACGACGAACGTCAGACCTCGCTAGCCGAGAATTAGAGGCGGCCGCCACGGCCCGGACCCCACTCACGTGCGACGTGGTTGGATTCGATCCGGATCGATGGTAGACTTCTGGTCGCGG
>JBFHWK010000091.1:0-11069 GCA_041589075.1 Rhodothermales bacterium | reverse complement strand
TGAAAGAGCGGTGGGCGCGGCGCCTGCGGTGCCTGCACGGCGACTCGTAGCTCATCGGAGACTACCCGAGGCAGGGGCGGATCGGCGATTGTGCCCGCGGCGGAGTTTAAACGCGCGCGCACGGCTCGGGCTGCATTTCGGAATCCTCCCGATACTGCAACGTGCCACAGGCCCGCCAACAATTGCCCCCCCGAGGCATGCTCCAGGTGGGGCAGTCCGTGCTGCCGGAAGACCGTCCCTCGCCGTGAACCCAACCGCGATTCGAGGACCTTGGACTCCCGGAAAAAGCGGCCCCATTCGCCGCGATGCGCATACTCGTCAAAGACGTGCACACCATGTGAAATCGTTATGTCGCCCTCAAGCCCATCGAGCACCACGGTCACACCCTGTTCGGCGGCAAGCCGATACATAGCGAGGTCTAGATACGCATTTGGAGGATCAACCGGCTGCCCGTGTATCGAGAGGATCGCATCCATCGCTTCGATTGGCGAAAGGTGATCGCCCTCGACCCTCACGGATTCAATTCCTTCGAGCTCACAGACGGCATCGATGTAAGGACGCTCGTCGATGAGTTGTCGAAGAGGCGGGTCAATTCCAGGAAAAACGGCCGACAGGGCTACCAGCGACTTCTCACGCGGCAGGAGCTCTCGGGCCACACACGTCACGGCGGACGAGTCGAGGCCTCCACTGAGGAAACAGCCGGGGGTTTCAACACCACTCACACGGCACCGGACCGCCTCAATCAGCAGCTCCCGAAAACGGTCGACTTGTTGACTGGGCGCCCGCCTTCGAAACTCCGGCTCGACGTCTTCAGGTGACCAATACCGCGTGACCTGTAGCGCGCCTCTCTCCCACACCGCCCCGTGGCCGCGCGGCAGACGCTTGATGTGTAGGTAAAAGGTGCGCTCTTCGTCGGGTGGTTCGGATTCAAGAAACTGCGCCACACGGAGGAGGTCGAGTTCGTGTAACGAAGGATCGAGTGGCAGAAGCAAGCGAATGTCTGAGGCAAATGCCAGCGCCCCTCCGACACGCGCGTAGTACAACGGTCGTACACCGAAGTGATCGCGCAGGAGTCTTAACGTTCGATCTCGGGGGCACCAGAGGGCAAGAGCGAAGTCACCGATGAGGCGGGATCCTGAATCGATGCCAAACCCGTGAACGACTCCCGCGGCCGTCCAGAGGTCTTCGCGACGACCTGCGGCAGGAGTTCGCTGAAAGTCTTCGCGGTTATCGAGCCGCACATCGCCGACGGCCACAAATTTTGCCGCCGGCGGCTTTACTGCGCGACCATGCCTTGCCAATTCGGTCCCGTCACGCTGAAGAAGAAGCACTCCGGTGTCGCGGTATGAGTGGCTTGCCGAGCCGAAACCATCCAGCATCTTTGCGACCAGATGCGGCGGCAATGGTTCTGCCGGCGAATGGATCAGACCTGCGAAATCAGTCATCAGCGGGAAAGGGCTTCGCTCACGGCGGGATATTACGCCGCGACAGCCTTAGTTCCCTCCTGCACGCTGCTCCGCAACTGACGCTGCGGTCCCTTCGACAATGGAGACAACCAGCGGGAGATCATCCAGCGACGGCCGCCGGTACAACGCGTACACCGGCACGGACTGTACGAGCTCTGAACAGTTACGAAACAGATCCGGGGCCGTGCCGTCGGAGCCCACGAAACGAGATGCGTACGTGTTTCTGAGCACGCTGAGAAATGAATCCCTTCCAGATATAAGATCTACGGACGGTTCGCCGGCCCGAAGGACAAAGAGTGCACCCAGCGCCGCGGACGAACCATGAACATTCGGGGGTGCTACGGTTCGCTTCTCGGAATCCGAACCTTCCACGCAATCAGTAAACAACGCCTTGAAACTTGACGGCCAAAGCTTGACCACCGGCACGCCGGGGTCAGCTCTCCAGTGCTGACCGGCACAGCTAACAGCAAGAATATCGTCCGTTAGAAGAGGATGACCGGCGTTTCCCAGTGCAGCCACGGTTGTTGATTTTCCAAATCCCTTGTGGCCCATAAAACCAAACGCGAGTCCATTGATTACGACGGCGCTCGCATGCAAGACGAGGTTTCCTCGCTGTTCAAGAAGTACGCCCATCGGCGGACCTGTCAGCGCGAGAGTTCGCACGGACGAGGGGACTGTGGCGGCGAAGTCGACCTCGATCTGTTGACCATCACGGACACGTACGGTCCCTACGCCTCGCCAATGCATGACGACACCCGCTCCGGTCGATAGGAACGCGCGATCCACTTCATGCAGTCCATGAGTCACTCTCTCCATCTCCAGGTCCGCGACGCCAATCGACACGTCGGAACTGTTGCACTGCGACGGAGTCAGGTGCTCGAGGATAAACTCAGATGAGATGTGGAGTCCGAAGGCCCGATACGAGTACATATATGAACCGAGGGCCTGTGGGGTTTACGCTGCCTCACGCCGGACTTCAACGAGACCGGCACTGATGAGGTTAGACAGGAGCTGCCCGAGGTCGCGACGACACGTTTCGGCATCCACTTCGAATTCCTCCAGTACCGCGGCCACCAACTCACCCACGGAGACCGGACCCGTAAGGCGGTTCCAGATGAAGGCCGCGACCGGGTTGAGCCCGTAATAGACACCGTTCTCAGTGTCGAGAATGACGACCTCGTCGTCGAGATCGGACGACAGATGGCCGCGTGCCGGACATACGACTGTGTTATCGCTAAGCATAATAGATCTAACGCGTTCGGTCAGGGTGGGCGCACGAGCCCACCCTGTATTAGACGATGAAAAAAACCGGTTTCGGTGTGGGCTATTTCAGAAGCACGACTTTTCGCACGTCCTCAAACGTCTCCCCGTCAGCTCGTACGATGTACAGACCGCTCGGCAACCCGGCCCCGTTGATAACGAACTCGTGCTGGGTGTTGGGTGCCAATATGTCGTCTGAAATCCTGCTCACGAGCTGTCCCAGTGCATTGTAGACGTTGAGTTTGACCCGCTCCTCCTTGCTGAGTGCGAGCGTAAACCGCGCCTGCGGGTTGAACGGATTCGGATAAACATCCGACAATTCATACTCGGTAGGCACTTCGACCGGGTCGGGCTCCGACGTCTCGATGGCAATCTGGTCGAGAGAGGACTGGACGAGCAAAGAATCCCTGTTGCTCGCTGCTGCGACACCGATGTACACGTCGGTCACCATGTCCATCTTCACTTCACCCATCACTTTCCAGCGCTGACCGTCGATCGACGTGTACCCCGTTATCGTGGTGCCTTCACGCGAAAGCCGTACCCAGTACGGGACGAAACCGATTCCCGGCGTATGACGGACACCTGGCTCGGACGGCGAGGTACGCTGCTGAAACGAGCCGCCATAGTCTTCCGTCATGGACATCGAGACGAAACGTGAGTTGGCGGAGAGTTTCTCCCGAATCATCACACCGACCGCGGCCCAAGGCTCTTCGCTCTCTAGGGAGACCACGCGGGCAACGATCTCGCCATCACCCGACATCGGGCTGTACACATAGTGGAACGCGTCCTCGTCAGTCGTGCCTAGCTGGCCGCCGCTTTCCATCAACAGTACATCACCCTGGTACTCAGCGGAACCGGCAACTTCAGTTGATCCAATGCGCGCGAGATCGAGGAACTCAGGCAAATCAAAGCGCACCGAGATCGTGTCTGCTTTTGCGGCTGCAGCACCATCGTTGTCGGTCACCGTCAGGCTGACGATGTAAGTGCCGGACCGGTCGTACTCGTGCGAGACTTGCTTGCCCGAACCGCCCTTTCCGTCACCAAAGTCCCATAGGAATTGGCCGATGGCACCGTCGATGTCGAATGATCCCGATGCATCGAGCGTGATGGCTACGGGCGAGACCTCGCGCAGCGATCCCACGACGAAGTTTGCCGTCGGGACGGAGTTGGCCTCTGGGTCGAGCAGTGTTACAGAAGCTGTCGCCGTACCTACGTTGCCGTTGTCGTCGGTCACGGAGAGTTTCACGGTGAAATTCCCTGAGCGCCCGTAGCTATGCCTCACGCTTCGGCCTTGCGCGACTGTTCCGTCACCGAACTCCCAGACATACCGAACGATGTTACCATCCGAGTCCAGAGACGGCGATGCGTCGAACTCCATCACAAACGGACCGTCCTGCGCAGGCATTGCCGTGAAGCTTGCCGCTGGAGGTGCGTTAGCGGCCACTCGGGGCTCCGCAAGCTTGATCGATGAAGACGACGTCGCGAACGACCCGTTATTGTCAGTGACGGTGAGGGTCACGCTGTACTCGCCGGCTGCACCGAAGTCGTGTGCGACGGAGGCGCCTATCTTCGTCGTCCCGTCACCAAAGTCCCACAGATACGACTGTATCGCGCCGTCGGGGTCGATCGAGGCCGAGCCGTCGAAAGTCATGACGTAGTCGCCGACAGCCTGGTTTTGAATCGCGGTGAAGCTCGCAGACGGCGGGATGTTTAGGGGAGCTTCGGGGTCTTCGATGTCGAGATTGATCGAGGCAATCGTCGAAGCGCCGTCGTTGTCGGAGACCCTGAGGGTCGCAGTATACTGCCCTGTCCGCGCATAGGTGTGCACGACCACCGGTCCTTCGGCGCTGGATCCGTCTCCGAAATTCCAGTCGAACGAACTGATGGACCCGTCCGAGTCGTAGGAGCTGGACGCATCCAGAGAAACAGACAGATTGTCACCGTTGTGCTTCTCACGCGCCTTCAGAGATGCCGTTGGCGGCAGATTCTTTTTCTTCGGCGCAGTGATATTGATTGTCGCGGATGCCGTACCGACGCTGCCGTCGTCATCAACAACCGTAAGTATCACGACATAAGTCCCGGCAGCGTCGAACAGGTGCGTCGCGGACCCGCCCGTGCCACCTGTCCCGTCACCAAAGTCCCAGCGGTATTCAACGATCGTCCCATCCAAGTCTGTCGACGACGACGCGTCGAATACGCGCTCGAAACCTGACGAGCCGTCCGAAGCGGAGAAACTTGCAATGGGTGGCTGGTTCGGATCCGGGGTGCCGTCCGTCAGCTCAATGGTAGCCGAGACGCGACCGGTGTTCCCGTCGTTATCCGTGACCGTCAGCATTACCGTGTACGTGCCTGCTGCGGCGTACGTGTGGGTCGCCACCTCGCCAGATCCTGAATTATCGTCGCCGAAAGCCCAGGCATACGAAACAATGGAGCCGTCCGGATCGAAGGAGGCCATCGCGTCAAACCGCATCGTAAACGCGTCGGTCGCGTTGGCGACGGGAGCGGCCGTGAAACTGGCAGCGGGCGGCAGGCTTGGCGGCTCCGGCTCCGTCACGCGAACGGTGGCGGACGCGGTACCGACACTGCCATCATCGTCGGTCACGGTCAGACTGACGTTGTAGGACCCACCGGCCGGGTACGTGTGTGACGCAATGCGCCCAAAGCCAGTCGTGCCATCTCCAAAGTCCCAGCGGTAGGACACGATGCTTCCATCCGCGTCAGCCGAACCTGAGGCATCAAAAGCGATCTCGAGATCGCCGGCGCCCGGTGCTGCGGTAAAGCTGGCCGAAGGCGCCTGGTTGGCGGGCGGATCCGGCTCGGTCAGCTCGACAGTCACAGACGCCCGTGAGGTGTTGCCATCGTTGTCCTGAACGGTCAGAGTGACGACGAAGGAACCAGCCGTTGCATACGTATGATTGACAACCTGACCATTGCCGATCGAACCATCTCCGAAATTCCACGCGTACGAGGAAATCGTCCCATCGGGATCACTGGACCCGGAAGCGTCGAAACGCATCGAGTAGGGATCCCCGCCTGAAACGGGCGAGGCCGTGAAGCTCGCCAGAGGCGGGGAACTCGGTGGCGGTGCCGTGGCCGTCACGCGAACCGAGGCCGTTGCCGCTCCAACACTGCCGGCATTGTCGGTCACGGTAAGTGAGACGGCGTAGGTGCCCGGTTCCGCGTAGACGTGTGAGACCGTCCTCCCGGTGCCAGTCGTGCCGTCTCCAAAATTCCATCGATATGAAGCGATCGTGCCGTCGCTGTCGCGTGAGGCACCCGCGTCGAAATCGATTTCAAGTTCGCCCGCGCCCGGAGCCGCGGTGAAGCTCGCCAGCGGTGGCTCGTTGGCCGGCGGATCAGGGGCCGTCAGTTCAATCGTGGCCGTCGACGTTGCCCTACCGCCAGCATTGTCCGTGACGGTAAGCGTGACGGTGTAAGAGCCCGCTCCCGAGTAGGTATGGGTCGTACTCACGCCCGCGGCCGTCGCGGCGTCGCCGAAATCCCAGGCGAAAGATGCGATGGTCCCGTCCGGATCATATGACGAGGATCCATCGAACCGGACCGTGTAAGCGTCACCACCGGATACCTGCGAAGCGGTGAATGACGCGGACGGAAGCCGGTTTTCAGGAGGCTCCGGCGCAGTAACGTTGATCGTCGCCGAAGCAGTACCGGTCGCACTCTGGTTGTCTCTCACCGTAAGTCGCACGACAAATGAGCCGGCACTGGCAAACGTGTGACGAACCGTCTGTCCGGTCGCCGTGGATCCATCCCCGAAGTTCCACTGGTAGCTGGAGATCGATCCATCCGGGTCGACCGAGTTCGAGGCATCGAACTCATACTCCATGCCGTCGGCGGCTCCGGTGGGTGCAGCCGTAAAGCTGGCAACCGGCTGCTGATTCACGGGTTGCTCCGGATCACTCAGCGTAACGGACGCGGTCGACGTCCCCGTAGCGCCGTCATTGTCGGTGACCGTTAGGCGAATCGTGTAGGTGCCTCCCGCCGCGTAGGTATGAGACGTGGTCCGCCCAGAACCATTTGCTGAGCCATCCCCAAAGACCCAGCGATACGACGCGATCGTGCCGTCCGGGTCCGACGACGAGGACGCGTTCAGATCCACTTTGAGCCCGTTGCCGTCCGCCGCCGGCGAGACCGTGAAGCTCGCTGAAGGCGCAATGTTCTGTGGCGGCGCCGGCTCGACGATGTTTACTACAGCCGTGGCAGCACCAACCGCACCGTCATCGTCCGTCACGGACAACGAGACCGTATAGTTTCCCGCACTCAGATACGTGTGCGTAACATTGGGACCACTGGCTGTGCTGCCGTCTCCGAAATTCCAGAGGTAATTACGGACTGTCCCGTCCACATCGGCGGATGCGCTCCCGTCGAAGGCCATCTGATATGGATCCGCCGAGGAGGACGGAGTTGCCGTAAACGAGGCGACGGGCGGTCGGTTGTCGTCCGTCTCGGCAATCAGCAGGCGCGTGAGATTGTAGAGCGCGTCGGGAGCATAACGCCCGTCCGATCGGAACGGCACGTTGGGGTCCCACTTGACATCGAACTCCGCGTTGATTTCGGAGAACTCCACGTCGATCGCGGCATCCCAGACGTGAATGCGAATCGTGTCGCCCGCGGCAAACCCGTCCTTGCCGGACGTAATCGAGTCGTCTCCCCACACCGTGACAGCGGTGTTGGTTCCATCCCAAACTTTGACGCCAGCGCATAGACCTTCGGGCGTGTACACGGCGATCTCATCGCCATTCCGCAAGAACCGTCCGTTGATGGACGGATTTATGGCCGTGCTCACGAAGAGACTGGCGTTGTTGCCCGTGTTCGAGACGCAGTTGGTAAAGTGGGATTGGGCGCTGGCGCTCGTAAGTGCCACAGAGAGCAACAGGAGCAACAGGACGGTTCGCCTTCCTACCCGGTCGACTCGCGATGTCATAGTCTTGGTGGGAAGCGCGGCGTCTGCGGCGGATGGCCCGCGGACGCGGCACGGTTCAATAGCTAGCTAAGGGTGTACCGAGCGCCCCAGCTGCACATGGGAACCATGCAGAGGTGGCGCACACCTCACCTGAAGTTATCGTCCGTACCGACCTAGTATTTAAGCGGTTATTAGCCGTAATTGGGCACGCGCAAAACAAGTAAAAAGGCCCGCAGCACAGCGCCGCAGGCCCCTTCACAATCTCTAGCAATGACGGCTGAATCTAGAAACTGCCACCCCCTAGGAGATAGACCTTCTCTCGGTTGTGGGGAATATGCTCTAGAGAATTGCGCGTGTCCACGATCGCCTTTGCCGACCGGGCGATCATGGCATACGGAAACGCCTTGTGATCCGTCATGATCACGACCACGTCGTAGGATGCGATGGCCGCTTCCGTCAGTTCAACCGACTTCAGCGTGCGGCGACCGTTCGCGAGCTCCACGTCGAACTCCGGTACATGTGGGTCACTGTACGAGAGATCGCAGATACCCTTCTCGCAAAGAATCTGCATGACCTTCGTCGACGGCGAGTGCCGCGTATCGTCTACGTCCTTCTTGAACGCGACACCCATTACGAGGACTTTGGCTTCCCGCAGCTTGATCGGCTGATTCGCGATCGCCTTTGTCACAGCCTGCTCGACGTAAAAGGGCATCTCCTCGTTGACGCGAGCGGCCAGCGTTATGAAACTCGTTTCGAAGTCGTACTTGCGAGCGAGCCACGACAGGTAGTATGGATCGATCGGAATACAATGACCTCCGAGGCCCGGACCGGGATGGAAAGGCATGAAACCGAACGGCTTTGTTGCAGCCGCC
Source organism: Rhodothermales bacterium (assembly GCA_041589075.1). Lineage (GTDB taxonomy): Bacteria > Bacteroidota > Rhodothermia > Rhodothermales > JABDKH01 > JBFHWK01. Next base: position 2,550 of record JBFHWK010000091.1, on the reverse strand, counting down.
TGCACGACCTCCCAGATGGACACGCCACCCATGCGATCACACAGCCGTGCCAGCTCGTTGACGAGCGCGATGTTTACTGACCGGAATATGTTCTCCAACAGCTTTTCCATCTCCGCCACCCGTGGACTCGATACCCGGTGCACGTTCGGAATGATCTGCTTGAGCGCGACTGCGGCCACATCCGTACAGGCGTGAGTGACACCGCCGACAACCACCGGGGTGTTCTCGGTCGTGAACTGAGTGTTACCCGGATCAATGCGCTCCGGACTAAACGCAAGGAAGTAGTCCGTACCGAGTCTGAGACCCTTCTTGTTTCCGGCTTCTTCGAGGATGGGCTGAACAAGACCTTCCGTCGTGTTCGGATACGTCGTGCTCTTGAGGATAATGAGCTGGCCCTCACGAAGATGTTCAGCAACTGCCGTCGCAGCGCTCTCGATGTAGGACGTGTCCGGGTCCTTATGCTCAGTCACCGGTGTCGGGACGGCGATAAAGACCACGTCTAGCGAGGCCGAGGCGCTAAATTCGGATGCGGCCTCAAAGCGCTTCTCCGAGACGGCCCGGGCCAGCGACTCCGAGTCGACGTCCTGTATGTAGTTGAGCCCCGCGTTGAGCTTTGCGACGCGACCTTTGTGGAGATCGATACCTACAGTCTCGAATCCAGCCTCAGCATACGCGACAGCCAGTGGCAGGCCGACGTAGCCTAAGCCTACGACACCGATGCGGGCCGTGCCCTCCTCAAGCCGGTTGCGGAGAACCTCGGCGGCTGGCCGGTCGAGACCGATCGGCAGGCGCCGGGATGTCGACTTCGTGGGACTGGGATTCGTAAACGCAGGTGTACGATCTATGAGCGACATATGACTATCAGATATGCTAACGAGAGATGAGCGTGGCGCGGTGCAGAGTCGGACAGATCTTGTCTCGATCTTAATCAGCCTTCAGAACTCTGCTAAGCAACCGGTACCTCCGGCAATGCTTCGCGCCATGGTTCACTTGCCAACTTTTCGCCTTTCTGAGATCCTGACGGCTCGACTAAAGTGTCCGCTCGTTGATCTGCAGTACGCAGCCCGGATGCGGCCTCTTCAGCCGTAGAAGACAAATGTCCGATGACGACGGTAAACAGCAGGCAAAAACCAACCGAGCCGGCAAAAATTGTCAGCGCGCTGCCTCGATTCAAAACAGCCATTAGAATGCCCGACATGCCGAGGCCAGTCGCTACCGCGTACAATATCAGTACGGCAACTCTATGTGAGAAGCGCCGAATAAGCCGATGATGAATGTGGTCCCTATCGGGAATAAAAGGCGAGCTGCCTTTGAGTGCGCGCCGAAGCATCGCATATAGAGTATCCAGAAGCGGTATTCCCAGGATTACGAACAAAACCAGGAAGGCGATAATCGGATCGCCGTGGGTCGGCGCATACAGCGAATACGCAGCAAGACAATAGCCCAAGAAGTAGCTTCCGGAGTCTCCCATGAATATCCGGGCGGGATTGAAATTGTGGAATAGAAAAGCCGTGAGGCCGCCCACGAAAGGTATCGCAATGGCAACGGCAGCAAGGTTGCCGGAAATAGCGAACACGAGGGCCAGCGAGGAGAAAGCGATTAGCGAGAGACCGCTTGCAAGGCCGTCCAGCCCATCCACCAGGTTGATCGCATTGATCAGACCGACTATCCACAGCAACGTGATGGGGATCGACAGCGTGGCCTCAAAGAAGGAACCGGCTTCGATATCAAGATTTAAGCTGCTCAACTCGAAGTGAGCACCGCCTAGTATCAGCAGGTAGGCGGCGACCGTTTGAAGAACAAACTTTCTTCTGAAGCTGAGACCACGGAGATCGTCATAAAGTCCCGTGGCGAACATGACCGCCGCTCCGAGGAGGACTGGAAACGGCGGAAGGAGCGACTCAATGGGAAGCGTGTTGGCGATTGAGACGAGATAGATGACACCCGCAGCGGTGCCGGCCACGATTCCGATACCGCCGACGACAGCGATAGGCCTACGGTGGATCTTGCGATCTCCATCGGGTCTATCTACCCAACCCCTCTTGACTGCCAGACTCCGAACCGCTGGAAGCACAATGGACGCGGCGCATACGGAAACAATCAGAGCACCGAACAGCTGGACAGCAACTGTTGAAAACATACTTTACCCAGGAATGCGTGATTTGCAAGTAGGATGATGTGCCGATCAGTCATTTCGCTAGGAGAAAAGCGAGCCAAACTCGTAAAGGCGAAATAATCCGTCACTTAGGCAATTCAGACCGCACATGCCCCAGAATGAGCCCAATATGTGGTCTCAAAAAGCGGGCTAGTTTGGCAGATTTGCGGCTATTAGTTGATTACGAACAAAAAAAGCGTTTTAGCGAGGCCATGAACTGAACTGCCTGAAATTATTCTCAGAGGCCTCGGAAAGTGTAGACTCATGGTACATAGAAGCCCAATCATATTCAATACGAACTGCTGTGAGTCCGGCGGATTTCAGCTATCAGGACCTTCCGCACGCAGGAGGTGACCGAGTGAACGCCTCGCCCGGTGAACGGCGAACCGGCACTT
>JBFHWK010000090.1:0-11095 GCA_041589075.1 Rhodothermales bacterium | reverse complement strand
GGGGAGTGGAGATCTTGGGCGATCTGACTTGACCCTTCCGGTGCCGATAGTTACTTTTTGCCTGAAAAGGTTTTCACAGGAGCGGAACAGCCTCTGCAGTGGCATCTCGGCCGGGGCAAAACGGGCCGCCGTGTGAGACGAGCGGGGCGCGCCCGTTCGACATCTCTCTTTGCCAGTACCAATTATCGGAGGACGCGATGAAGGCATCCGCTACAAGCCGTCTTGCACTTTCCAGCCTCCTGTTCGTAGCACTCCTCGCGTTCGGGACGCAGGACAGCCACGGACAGAATGAACCCCTAGGCGACGAGTTCTTCTTCTTCGCCGAAGGAAGCAACATCCTGATTCCCGACTTCGGAGGTCAGGCCGTCACCGACCCGACCGATCCGAACAACACGGTCGCTCAATTCACGTATTCGAACTGGTCGGCACCCGGCTGGCGCTGGCAGGTCGAGGGACGCTCCGGGGTTGACGCAACCGCGAATGTGAGCGAAACGGTTGGCGAGGGTGACACGCTCTACTTCAGGATCTGGGCAGCCCCCGAGAACCTCGGACAACCCGGCGTTACGCTGACCTTCTTTGATTCTATCGACGAAGCTCCGGCCGACCTCGAAGCCAAGGACATCGAGTTCCGAGTACAGTGGACCCTGCCTGCATGGCTGCGTGATGGTCAGTGGTATTCCTTGGCCGTCCCGATGCCGCCGTCGACGACGGCCGCACTCGACTCGGCGAAGGCCGGAAAGAATGTGGACGGCACCGACCTCGCCACACCGGCGGATACGCTTCTCAAGTACTGGGATTATCCAGGCGGCTGGGTCGGATCGGCCAACACCTTCGTCGACAGAGGCCACCCGCAGTTCAAGGAGTTTGCCTGGACCGACCTGCGTGGCCTAGCCGTCTTCTTTGACAACAACTCCACCGGTGGTACGATCTTCCTTGACGACGTATACATCGGAGGACCGAGCACCGACATCGAGACGGCAAAGGGAGCGCCGGCCGCGATGGGTGCGACCTCGTGCGCGCCAGACGGTGAGTTTAACGTCATAAGCTGGACCGAAAATGCGGACTTCGGCGGCTACAACGTGTATGTCAGTGACGAGCCGATTACGTCACTCGGCAAGAGTGCAGCGGGTGAGGTCGTGAAGCTCGGAACCGTGCCGTTTAATGCGGAGGCTTTCGAGTATCGACATCGGCCGGAGTTTCCGCACGCCTCGCTGGCCGGTGCACCTTTACACTATGCCGTCACGAGTACCAGCGCGTTCGGTGTGGAAAATCCGGATGTGTCGGCGAGTGCTAGCGAGTGCACGAACCCCGATGCGGCTGTCGCACCGTTCATTACGATGCTCACGACAGCCGAAGGCGACGAGCTCTTTAACAAGGTGCAGAACGTCGACGTGACGCCGGGTCCGCTAGCGGCATGGAGGCCTTTCGAGGTGAACTCGAGCCACTCCAAGGCCGCGGACTCACCGTTGCCGGAGGGCGGTGACGCGGACAATTCCGCCAAGCTCTGGATGGGCATCTATTACGATCCGCCAAACGACGTGAACGAGTTGTACATCTACGCAGAAGTCACAGACGACGTGGTCGATCTCGCGCCCAACACGCCGGACGCAGGTGACCCGGCGTCCTGCGGCGGCAATGTCTGCGGCAACACGCACTGGAACTACGACAGCATCGAATTGAACTGGGGCTCCTACGACGTCCCGTGGCTTGTGGGCTCTACGCATACGAGCATGACGGACGCCAATCAGGCACGCGGTGCCAATCCGGATCACCAGTTGCGATTCAGCCTCGTCAGTGACGGTGCCGGTGGTATTGCAAACGACATCGTCACCCCGGGCCCGGGAGGAACACAGTACGAATTCCCGAGCCATCAGCCATCGGGATCCCCGATCGCCACGGGCGGAATCGTGAGTGACTTCCTGACGGACGGGGCCAACGTGACGGGGTATAAGTTCCTCGCAGTCCTTCCTTTCGAGGGGATCGTCGACCCCACACCGGATCCGCCGCTCTCACCGGACGCGGTGTTCATACCGCCGGCCGCAAGTGAACTGCGAATCGTTCCGTTCAACATTTATGTGAACGATCGCGACGGTGGCGGCAGCCGCGAAAGCCAGATGCAATGGAGCATCAAACCGAACGCTGCAAGCGGTGCGTGGTCCAATCCGCTGATGTGGACTGTCGTCGGTGTCGCCGGACGCGACCTCGCGACAGCGATCGAGGAGGAGGGAGGTGAGCTGCCGGGTGAGTTTGCCCTGGATCAGAACTACCCGAATCCGTTCAATCCCTCGACGTCCATTCGCTTCAGCCTGGCGACGGCCGAAAACGTCACGCTCAAGGTGTATGACGTCCTGGGACGCGAGGTGGCGACGCTCGTCGACAACAAGAAGATGGGTGCGGGCAAATACTCGGCGTCCTTCGATGCGGCGAACCTCGCTTCCGGCATGTACCTGTACCGGCTGAAGGCAGGATCGTCGTTCATTGAGACAAAAACAATGGTGTTGCTCAAGTAGCAATCGCGGAAATGGGGTGCGGCGGCCATAGCCGTCGCACCCTTTGTTTTCGCCGCTGCCGCGTCAACCCGTTCAAAGCGCAGCTCCTTTTTCCAACAAAACCTCGACGCACGCGAGGCCAACTGTGCGCTTCTGGTCCGTAGCTGTAATCGCATTGCTTTTCCCGTGTCTGGCCAACGCGGCCCCGGCAGAAACGCTGGACATCGTCGGCAAGATCGCCGGTCGTGTAACCGATGCGGCAACCGGTGAGCCGCTGCCCGGCGTCAACATTCTGATCGTCGGTACGCTTCAGGGAGCCGCCTCCGACGTCGATGGCTACTACAACATTGTCAACGTCAAGCCGGGAACGTACGCGGTACGTGCCTCCTTTATCGGCTTTGCAGCACGGGTCGTCGAAAATGTCGAGGTGATCGTCGACAAGACGACACGCGTCGATTTCGAGATGACCGAAGAAGTATTCGAGGGGGAAGAGGTTGTCGTTATCGCCGAACGCGGTGTCGTTCAGGTTGACCGCACCACCACGACAGCCGTCGTCTCCGGCGAGGAGCTCTCAGCGCTGCCGGTTACATCGCTCGGCCAGGCGATCGACCTGCAGGCCGGCGTCGTCGACGGAAGATTCCGCGGCGGACGAAGCGGCGAAGTGGCATTCCTGGTCAACGGTGTTCCCATCAACAACGCGTTCAACAACTCGGCGGCGTTCGACGTCGAGCAGAACATGGTGGCCAGCCTCGAGGTCATCAGCGGTGTCTTCAATGCCGAGTACGGTCAGGCGCTTTCGGGCGTGGTCAACATCGTCACCAAGGACGTCGCTCCCAAGTGGTCGGGCTCCTTTCTCGGCTACGTGGGCACCCTGGCCAGCTCGGAAAAGCTTGAGTTTGTTAACCGGACGACCGGCCCCGGCAGCAACCTTGAACCGTCGGACTTCGAGTCGGAGCGTGTCTCGTTCGCCGAGGCTGCGGATCTCGATCACATCAAGGACCTTCAGATCTCAGCCGGTGGCCCGGTGATCAAAGATCGCTTTGGCATCCAGGGCACCGTACGGTACCTCGACGACAAGGGGTACCTGTTCGGCCGCGATCTCTTCGCGCCGTCGGATTCTTCAGCGGGGCTCACGTCCTCAAACCGGGACGCCTGGCTTATTCAGTCGAGCGGGGGTGGGGAGATCGTTCCCAGGAGCACGAACGAGAGAATCTCTGTGAACGTGACGGCGAATGTCCGGATCAGCCGGTCGATTAAACTGGATTATAACCTCTTCCTCCAGCACGCTGAACAGCTTCCGTACGACGGATACTTCAAGTACGTCCCGCGTGCCACGAACACCTTCTTTTTCAATAGCCAGACGCACATCGTTGGCCTGCGCTATACGGTCGGCACCAAGTCATTCGGTAACGTCTCGTACAGTTACCTGAGCGACCGATTCGACAGCCACCTGTTCGACGAGAAATTCCCCGACGGATACGATCCCGGTTGCAACAGTCTGACGAGTACAGAGCGTCTCTTTCCGGAGAATCTGGCTCGCTGCAGTCTCGACTCCCGTGATTCCGATCCGGTCCGCCGTCGTGAGCGTAGTTATCAGACTCCGCGGCTGAGCAGCCTCGTCGGTGTGAACGCGTTCAGCGTCGGTGGCAACTGGCTGGGCACTACCGAAGAAGAGACCGTAACACATACGATTGTCGCAGACTTTAGCAGTCAGCTCAACCGCGTCCACCTGATGAAGGTTGGCGTGCAGGCTCGACTCCACGATCTCGACAACCGGTCCTTCGGAATTGAGAAGTCCGCGCGCACGGGATTCACGGCGCAGGTCTCCCCGAGTCGCTTCAGTGACGACCGGCTCAAGGCGCAGCCGTTAGAGTTTGCCGCCTATGCGCAGGACAAGATGGAGTTTGAGGGGTTGATCGTAAACGCAGGCCTCCGGTTCGACCTGTTCGATCCGGACTACGACATCCCGGTCGACTGGGCGCAGGCCGACCAGGAGCGCATCATCAACCCGGCGAATCCCGCTGATTCGATTTCCAACAGGACGCCCGCGGAGATCAAGTTTCAGCTAAGCCCGAGGCTCGGGATCGCGTTCCCCATCTCTTCAGAGGGCGTCATGCGGTTTTCCGCGGGAATATTCTTCCAGATTCCGCGACTCAATCTGCTGTACACGAACCCTGAGTACGAGCAAGATCCTGCAGCCAGCTCGACTCAGTTTGGCAACCCGGCCCTCGAACCCGAGCGCACGCTCTCGTTCGAGGTCGGGTTGCAGCAGGGATTGACTTCCGATGTCGGGCTCGAGCTCACGCTCTTCGCAAAGGACATACGGAATCTGACTGGCCAGCAAATAGAACGCACGCCCAGAGGCGATTTCGCGGTGCGGTGGATCAACACCGACTATGGCACGATCCGAGGTCTGACGCTGTCGATATTCAGGCAGCCTACAGCACCGCTGAGCTGGACGCTCGACTACACGCTTCAGTTCGCCGAAGGGACGTCTTCGGATCCGGGCTTGGCGTTTCAGCGCGAGTTGACTGGACTGGAGAAGATCCTCTCGCTCACGCGGTTGAACTGGGACCGGCGGCACGTCCTGAACGGAACGCTCACGCTCACTCCCTACAGCGGCTTCAATGTGACGTTCGTGGGCCGGCTCCGAAGCGGAGAGCCGTACACGACACTCAGGGATTTCGTACGGTCGACGGAGGAGAACAATGCCGATCGGCCGTGGCAGTTCTTCTCGGATCTTCGGGTCTATTTCAAACCGAAGGTCGTCAAGTACGATGTGCAGCTGTTCTTGCAGGTGGAAAATCTCTTTGACACGCGGCCCGAGTTTGCCGTGTACGCGTCGACGGGTCGTGCCGACGAAGCACTCGAGAAGGAGCTTTTTCGCGATAACGTCGTGCCCGTGGGCGGTGTCAACAGCCTCGATGAATGGTTCTTCAACCAGGGCTGGTTCGGGATGCCGCGAAGGGTGAGCCTTGGAATCAGTGTGGGCATCTGAGGATGATGGGGACAACAAACGTCATGGACCGTCGCGCCGCTGGACGTCGCCCGCTAAGCTGGATCCTTCTTGCTGGGCTTTCAATCGCTGCATCGACCGATGCATTCGCGCAGAACGGCGGTTCGCAGATCCCTCCCGAGTTCCGCGGACGAGAATCGATGATCGCGCGCGGTGTCCTCGACGGGAACCTAATCGAAACGAATTTCCGCAATCACGGAGAGCTTGCCCGGTGGAATGACACTCCATGGGGAGTCTGGCCGCGCGGAATCGGCGGTCGTCACATAGACGGTATCGGCGTCGTCGTTGCCGGCCGTGTGCACGGAGAGCGGCAGAAGTGGCCGTTTTACGGCGGTCGACCGGACACGATGCTGAACCCGGTTGTCCTGACGTACCGCGATTTCGGAAAGCGGACGGGACCGAACGGCGAACTGTGGGGATGGCTGCCACTGGATGGCTTTCACAACACGCGGCGGCTCAATCCTGTGACCGGCGACCTCGAGCCGACGCCCGCGCTCAGTGACGACGTCGCGTCGTGGCCGGAGTTCTGGCCGGACCGGCTTGGCAACCCGGACGATCCAGGCTGGGCCGGACAATGGAATGGCTTCTTCGGCCGCGGGGTATTCAATGCTGATCTCGAGTCCTACTACGTCATGGACGACTTCTCGGACAAGGAGTACCAGCTCGATCCCGTGTCGAAGCAGCCGCTCAGTCAGTACGGCGTGTATTACGCAAGTCCGAGTGACTCGACGATCGGTGGATTCGGCCTGCAGACGGCGGTGCGCATCTTCCAGTGGGCCAACGTGCTCGCCGAGGATGTCATGTTTCTGCTCTATCGCATAACGAACGTCAGTGAGACGGACTATCTGGCGAATCCACCTATCGAGAACGAAGGGCTCTGGTTTAACCAGGTGATGGACTACGGCCTCGGTAACGAGGAGGGCGACGAGAACGCGGCGTTTGATCCGCGTATCGACGTCGTTTTCGGTTTCGATCAGGACGGCATCGGCCAGCGTCCCGATGGAACGCAGTACTCATTGGGATATACGGGCTTCGCGTTCCTGGAAAGTCCGTCGCGCGACGACGACGGCACGGACAATGACCAGGACGGTATCGTCGACGAGTTGCGCTTCGGTGGAGCGGGAATGCTGATCGAGGGGCAGGACGCTATCCGCTCTTTTGTCGAAGCGAACTACAATCTTGCCGACTTCGAGCAGTTCAACGGCCCCTTGGAGGAGCGGCCGGCCTTCGAAGCCGGAAGATGGTGGACGGGCGACGAGAATCTTGACTGGGTTGCGTTTGAGGATCTCAACGAGAACGGTTTACTCGACCCGGGTGAGAAACCCAACAGTGATGTTGGGCTTGATGGGAAGGGACCTTTCGATCTGAACTACCCAGGCCCCGATACGGGCGAGGGCGACGGGGTGCCGCAAAACGGTGAGCCGAACTTCGACGAGCTCGACGTCGACGAGTCCGACCAGATCGGCCTCACCGGCTACGACCTCGACACACGTCCATTTTATGAAAGCGGTGACAACCTACGGGACGACACGTGGCTGTGGGATCGCATTTTCAACGTAGCCGAACCGAACATCATCATCGGACAGACGGGTGCGACCGAACAGGTCGCTGATGTCGAACCGTTCATCATCTTCACATCCGGCCCGGTCAGTCTGCGGCGGCAAACAACGAGTTTCTTTTCGACGGCCTGGATTTTTGGTGCCGGCCCTGATGATCGTGACTTCTTCCGTAATCGCCGCACGGTTCAAAACATCTACAACGCGGATTATCAGTTTGCGCAGCCGCCGTTCACGCCAACACTGACGGCAGTACCCGGCGACAAGCGTGTGACCCTAAGCTGGGACACTGTTGCGGTGGCGAGCTTCGACCGCTTCTCGCAGCAGTTCGATTTTGAGGGTTTCAAGTTATACAAAGGCTCGGACCCGCTCCTGTCCGACGCCCGAACCATCACAAACATCGACGGCACGCCGACGTTCTTCAAGCCCATCGCGCAGTGGGATGTCGTAAACGGTCTACGGGGGCCTACGGCCGTCTTCGAGGGTGAGGCGGTCTACAACCTCGGCGAAGACACCGGTCTCTCATTCTTCTACGTCGACGACAATGTGCGCAACGGGATCACCTACTACTACGCACTGGTAGCGTACGACCATGGACTGATCAACGACGCCGGCGAGATCGAGCTGGACCCGCAGGAAAACGTGTTCAATGTGAGCGTCGATCAGCTCGGCAAGGTCGTTGGGCTCTCGCAGAACGCCGCCGTCGTCATTCCGCGGCCGACGCCGGCGGGCTACGAGAGCGGTCAGGCCAAAGAGGACCTGAGTCGTGTGACGCAAGGTATCGGATCCGGATCGATCAGTGTACGCGTTGTAAGCGACGATCTGCTCGACCTGAACGGCGTCTACCAGGTTCGATTCTACAGCGAGCCGGTTCCGCCAACCGATCTCTTCGATACGGTTGATTACGACCTGTTCAAGGTGTCCGAGAACAAGGTTGTAATTGGGCGGACGCCTGTAGTGGACGTCTCGCCGCTGGTGGAAGGGTTTGTCGTAGAGATCAACAACCGGGAGTTCGAAAACTTCTCCATCGAGTACAACGCTGACCGTACCGGTTATGTGGCGAATGAGGGGACGGCAAACGAGCTACACAATGTCGATCCGCGGCAACTGGACGGTCTGCAGACGAACTGGATTGCAAACGTAGACTTCGAAAACCTGCCGTCGTTCGGAGCGTCGCCGTATGATTTCGAGATTCGCTGGGTCGACCCTGCCGATTCGCTCTATACGCCGCCGCGAATTCCGCAGCCGCGGTTTCTGCGAACGCCGGTCCCGATCTTCGCGGTTAACAAGACGCTTGGGACTCGAGCCGATCTGATCATCGAGGACCTCAACGGAACCCGCGTGTTCGATCCGGGCGATGCGCTGATCATCAACGAGCGCATTGGCACAGCCAGGAAATTCAGGCATCGTGTTTCCTTGACGGTACCGGAGGGTCAGGAATCGGTGCCGCCGTCGGCGGGAGATGTGCTGCGCGTATCGGTGTACCGCGAGTTTGCAACCGGCGACCTGTTTCAGTTCACGCTGCGCCCGTCTTCGATCAACCAAGAAGATGCGCGCGATCAGCTGAAGGACATCGCCGTCGTGCCTAATCCGTATGTCGGTGCTTCGCAGTTCGAGACGCGCACGCAGGTATCGGGTCGCGGTGAACGTCGCATCCAGTTCATCAACCTGCCCCAGGAGTGCACCATCACCATCTTTACGTTGCGTGGCGAGGTGGTCAACACCCTTCGACACGAAGGCGTCGGTAGTGACGGCGCGTTGTTCTGGAACATGCAGACCGTCGACAGTCAGGACCTCGCTTACGGCGTCTACGTGTATCATGTCAACGCACCGGGCATCGGAGAGCACGTCGGTAAATTTGCGGTCGTCAAGTGATTTGTGCCAGTTACGAGAGATATAGACCAGAGGCCTTGAGATGACCCTGCACAAGCGATTCGGGTTTCTCACCCTGCTGGCACTGGTGGCCGTGCACACGGCAGCCTTCGGCCAGAGTCGTGTCGGGACGACGGCCGCGACGTTCCTGACGATAGGCTCGGGGGCCCGGGGCAGTGCCCTCGGCCACGCGTACACGGCGTCGGTGACCGGTCCGGACGCGCTGTTCTGGAACCCGGGGGCGGCAGCGCAGCCGTACATGGGCCAACTGCGTGGCGGTGCCGTCTTCACACGGCACGACTGGTTTGCCGATATCTCCTACAATGCGGCGGGCGTGGTGCTTCCGGTCATCGGCTCCGGTGTGCTGGGTCTCAGCCTCGCAAACGTGGACTACGGGCGGATGGATGTGCGGACGGTCACGCAGCCGGACGGCACCGGCGAGACGTTCACCGCCACCGATCTGACGATCGGCATCACGTATGCCCAGTCACTGACCCCCTCCTTCTACTTTGGCGGAACGGCACGATACATCCGACAGGCAATCCGCGACATGTCGGCCCAGTCGGGCGCGTTCGACTTCGGTTTCGTGCTTGTTACGAATTATCTGAACGGTGCGAAGATCGCGGCCACGATCATGAACTTCGGTGGGAAGATGAAGATGGACGGCATCAACGCGGAGCGGAACGTCGATATCGATCCCACCAACACCGGCAGCAGCGAAAGCATACCGTCGCGGATACGTATGGACACGTGGGATCTGCCGCTGCAGTTCAAGTTCGGTATCGCAGTACCGCTCGTGAGTATGAGCAATGTCGAGTTTCTGGTCCTGGCCGATGCAAATCAGAGCAACGACAACGATCTCAACGCAGACTTCGGTGCCCAGCTTCGATACGAGACGAAGACGGTGTCGTTCGATGGGCGCATCGGATACAAGGATCTGTTTCTCGAGGACAACGTAGACAGCCACCTCTCGTTCGGCGCCGGACTTGAAGTTCAGGTCGCGCGCGTCCGGTTCGGGTTCGACTACGCGTATGTACCCTTCGATCTTTTGGGCGATACGCAGATGGTCGATTTTCGCGTCTACTTCTGATCGAAAAAGACCGAAGCTGGTGGCACTTTCGGTTCGTGGCGCCGACAGTAATAAGGCGCTGCCCACGACGGCTCTCCTGGTTCTTGCTCTGATCGCGCACGGGTGCGGTCAACGCGCGAGTGACATCCCAGAGGATCCCGTCATAGCGAGCGTAGACGGCCACGAAATCCCGGCGTCGTGGTTCCGTCAGACCTACTTCGAATACCTCGTTCGAACCGGTGCCAACGATACACGCGGCAACCGGTATCTTCATCTGGACGAGCTAATCGATGCCTTTTTGCTTGCCGACGAGGCGCGCCGGCTAGACTATGACAAGGACAGCCTGTCTCGTGTTTTTGAAGTCCGCGAGCTAAAGAAAGCACTTGGCGGCAGGTTTTATGAGGAGGAATTCCTTCAGCAAGTGCCGCCACTTGACGAGGGCGACGTCAGACGGGCATTTGCGAATTCGAAGAAGCAGGTAACCGTACGGCATCTCTTCTACCTGAATCCGGACTCCGCGCGAGCCGCATATGAACGGCTCGAACAGGGCGTCGACTTTCTTGATGAAGCGCAGCGGTGCTACGGACTCGCGACCTACGACTCGACCGCAGGATTTCTCGGGCCGGTCCGATACTTCATGATGGACGACGCGTTCGCGGATGTGGCATATGGTCTGGCTGTCGGTGAATACTCGGCACCTGTTCAAAGTCGATTCGGTTACCACATAATCCGCGTCGAGAGTATTGTCCGAAGTGCGCTGCTAACGGAGTCGGAGTACCAGACGCGACGTTCCGGAATCGAGAAGCGGGAGCGCCTCCGGAAGACGCGGCTGTCGGGCGACCGGTTTGTTCGTGAGTTAATGGAAGATGCAGACATCCGCGTAAATTCACGCGCCGTTCGCGCCCTGAATCTTCTCATCCGTGATGCAGAGAAGAGCGTCGACCCAAAGCCCGTGCCGGTGCTGGACCCGGAATCGGCTGATGCACAAATCTACAGAGACATGGGGACGCTGGACCTGGATACGCCGCTGGCAACATTCAGATGGGGAGGGGATGAGAACGTGTTCACTCTCGGGGATTATTTCTTCTGGCTG
>JBFHWK010000089.1:0-11103 GCA_041589075.1 Rhodothermales bacterium | reverse complement strand
AGATCGATGCGGAACCCGTCGATTCCGAACTCGCGGACGAAGTGCTTGCACTGATCGATGATCCAACGCTGTACCATCGGCCGGTCTTCGGTCTTGATCTCGTTGCCAAACGGTCCAATGTGATTGAATGACTCGTCCGTTCGGTAGTAATACGGTTTGTCGAGCACGTTGAAGTTGAACGAGTAGTTGCGCCCGTCCATGTTTTCGCCGGTATGATTGGGTACGATGTCGATGATTACCGCGATGCCCTTCTCGTGAAACGCTTTTACGAGGTCGCGGAACTGATCACGCTGGGCACCAATGTCTGAGTCGCGACTCCGGTAGCGGGTCTCGATGGCGAATGCGTGCGTCGTCCGATATCCCCACTGGTAGTTTTCGAGATTGATTCCCTGTTCGATCATGTACGGATCGATGCGGAAGGCGTCCTGCCACTCGTCGTCGGGATAGTGCAGATACTCCTGAACAGGCATCAAATGGACAACGTTAATCCCAAGGTCGACGAGATAATCAAACCCGACCGATACCCGTCGACTATTGCGCACGCCGGGCTTGACCATTGCCGGCATCGTTCCCTTGATGTTGTCAGGGACGGGCAGCAGGTCGGTGAAGTCCTGCACATGCACCTCATACGCGATGACGTCTTCCATAGGGGGGCGGCCGTTCTCCAGGGGAGGGGCCGGTGTAGTCGGTCTCCAGACGCGACTCTTTCCAAAGGCGTCAACATTGACACGCGCGTACGGATCGCTTACGTGAACGGGATTCGAGTCGTAGAATGCGTTGCCGGGATCCCTTGGCCCATATACGCGAAAGTCGTAATAGACGCCGTGATGGTCACCGATCTCCGTGGCCTCCCAGATGCCGTCCGCGTCCGGAGTCATCTCGACGACCTTGGCCGCTTCGTTCGGAGCGGCGAAGGGTCTGAGGTAGAGATACAGTTGTACGCGCTGCGCGCGTGGCGCGAAGATCCGGAAGGTTGTCTCTCCACCATCCGGTGACATCTCTGCTCCAAGTTGCTTCGACGAGTACAGTGTGCGAAACCAGGGGTCTCGCCGGCACACGGCACGCAGCCCGGCGGCGGGAACATCCAGGTAGTAAACCCGCCGTATGTCCAGCTCTACGGCCGGGACAATCAGTGTCTCGGAGAATGTGTTGGGAAGGATGGCATCTATCGGAATGTCGACGCCGTCGGCGTTGGTGAGGCGGTAGTCATCGGGATCGAGCGATCGCTGAACACCTTCGCCGGTAAGCGTCATCCATATCGAGCGTGGACCACGAATCTCAGCCTTTAGACTCGGTCTCGATCCCGGAAGAACATGGAGATTGCCGTCCTTCTGATTTGGCGCAGAGCGGGGGGGCTGCACCCACTGGCCGTTATCGACCCGGTACTTGAAGGGTGTGTTGGCGCCGATTTGAGCAGCGCCAGGACCGGAAGGCCTGAGCGCCCAAATGGTACCGCCGTCATCGACACGCCGCAGTTGCCATGTCGCGTCGCTCATGTCCTGACTCCACCCGCGAAATGAACCCGTAACCACGACTGTCGACGGCGTGCGACCATAGACGATTTCGTCAAAGACAAACCACAGATCCGAGCCGCGTACGGCATAACCCTGGAGGCGTTCGCCTTCCGAAAAAGCCTGTGACCAGGCAGCAGAAAACAGTATGGGTAGAAACGTCAGAAAAACAGCGGGACGATATCTCATCGCGGTGGCGTGTCTCGTTCGTAGTTACTGCGGCGCCGCGGCGGCGCGCGAAAGTTACGGAATTCGTCTGGATGGCCGTTCGGTACGCTGCGGCGCCGAAACCACGCGCTTGTTTTTGGCCGGGAATCCTGCTATCGTAACAGGATTCCTGCGGGCGAAGACGCCTCTGCATTCTCTCTCTTATGGCACTTCAATCTCAGACGGTCCGCGACGATTCGGCCCGCGTACAGAGCCTCCAGGACGAGGTCAGCCGGCTTCAGTCGGCCGTTCAGGAACTTGCCGTGCTGAACGACATCGCCGTCTCGGCGAGCCGTTCCGGTGACGTCAACGAAGTTCTCGAGGTAATCGTCAACAAGTCGATCAAAGCCGTGCGTGCGGAGCAGGGTTCGATCATGCTCGTGACCGAGCAACAGGACGCCCCTCTCAAAACGCTCATTCGACAGGATGACCGGACGACGGGATCCGTCCCGTACAAGGTGGGCATCAATATCACGGGCTGGGTGCTGCAAAATCAGCAGCTGCTGGTCGTAGACGACCTCGCCAACGATCCAAGATTTCCCGGTATTGGAGAATCGACAGGCGGGATATCCTCTGTGATGGCGGTTCCCATTCGCCACCGTGCGCAGATGACGGGAATTCTTTTGGCCGTCAACAAGAAATCGGGCGAGGCTTTTTCCGAGGGTGACCAGCGTCTGCTTGGGATCATAGCGTCGCAATCGGGCCAGCTCATCCGCAACATGCAGCTTCAGGAGGAGGCACGAGAGAAGGCGCGCATGGAGCAGGAACTGACGATGGCGCGGACTATCCAGACGCGACTCCTGCCCAAATCGGAACCGGACCACCCGGCTGTCGAGGTCGCGAGTTACTTCGAGGCCGCGGACGAGGTAAGCGGTGACTACTACGACTATTTCGATCTTCCCGACGGCAAGCTGGGCATCATTATGGCCGATGTCTCAGGCCACGGAGCCTCGTCGGCGCTTGTGATGACGATGTCGAAGGGAGTGCTGCAGGCTACGATCGCGCGCTACGAGTCGCCCGCGCAGGTTGTGTCCGACCTCAACTCCACGCTGAGTCGGTTGTTGCCGGCCGAGATGTTCGTCACTGTGGCCTTCCTGGAGTTTGGTGCCGATGGCAGACCAGCACGATATGCGAACGCCGGCCACAATCCTCTGGTGTGGTTCCGTGCGGCTGAAGGCAAGACCGTGTACGAGCATCAGCGCGGTCCTGCAGTGGGCATACTCGGCACCGCCCGCTACGAGGACAAGGAACTGGCCATTGGTCCGGGCGACGTGATTGTCACGTACACGGACGGGCTGACCGAGGCCTTCAACCCGGAGAAAGAGATGTTTTCGGACACGCGGCTGCTCGCGGCCGTCGACGAGGTAAGAAACGACGGCGCGGAGGTGATCGTGCGGAAGATCCAGGACCGGCTCGATGAATTCACCCGTGACACGCCGCAGGCCGATGACATCGCCATCATAGCCGTCAAAGTAAGGCCAGGTGGCGGGTCCGGACCATGAGTCCCAAGTTCGAACGGAGCTTCGAAGCACTCGACGATGTGTTCGGTCTCACGGACCGGTTCTTTCACGAGCATGAAATCGATGGAAGTACCGCATTTGCCTTGAAACTTGCGATTGAGGAGATTTTCACCAATTTCGTTAAGTACAATCCGGAGGGCGACGGGGGAATTTCGGTTGAGCTTCAGATGGGCGATGACGACATCGTCGTAACGTTGGTCGATGAGGATGCGCCGGAGTTCGACGTTACCGAATACGACAAGGCGGACACAACGTCCGCCCTGGACGCCCGAACTGCCGGCGGTCTGGGTATCTACCTTGTGAAGAAGATGGTTGACGACGTCCGCTATCACCACCAAGACCGAACCAGCACGGTTGTGCTCACGAAAAAACTGAACCGCTAAACATGCTCGATATCCAGTTTCAGACCGACGACCTCGTGACGCTTGCCGGGCGGTTCGACGCATCGCAGGCCGAACACGCCATGCAGGTCTTCAACACGATCGAGTCCTCCTGTACCGTAGACTTTTCCGCTCTTGACTACATCTCGAGCGCGGGCCTGGGTGTGCTCCTGAAGGCGCAGAAGAGACTGGGCGAGTCCGGTGCCAGCCTCAAACTCGTCAACCTCAACGACCACATCAAAGACGTATTCGTGTATGCGGGCTTTGACGCGGTCTTTACTATCGACTAGAGGCGTCTTGTGCCCGTTACGACGTTTTTTTCGGTAAAGCGCCCGAACGCTCCAACTTTCCGGGTTTTCGCCTGTATTTCTAGACACGCGCTCTGATGTCCGAGCAAAGCGACCAGGCCATTGTGCAGCGGGTGCTGGCGGGTGACACCGCCGCGTTCGCCCATCTGGTAGACCGGTATCAGCGCATCGTGTACAACGCGGCCTACCGCATCACCAGCAATCGGCAGGATGCCGAAGATGTGACCCAGACGGTCTTTCTTAAGGTGTACCAGAACTTGCGCGTCTATAACCCGAAGTACCGGTTTTACAGCTGGATGTACCGCATCGCGGTCAACGAGGCGCTGAACTACCGGGCCAGCCGCCTGCGAAAGGAAACGGCGGCGATCGAGGACGTGGGCGAGCCAGCGACGAGAGACCGTCAGTACGAAAGCGTGGAGCTGGAAGAGCAGGTGCAGAACGCTATATACGAGCTGGAGCCCTCGGATCGGG
This sequence comes from Rhodothermales bacterium, assembly GCA_041589075.1. Lineage (GTDB taxonomy): Bacteria > Bacteroidota > Rhodothermia > Rhodothermales > JABDKH01 > JBFHWK01. The sequence continues at coordinate 6,706 of JBFHWK010000089.1, read as the reverse complement.
CGCTCGTCGTTCTCAAGCATTTCCAGGGATTCTCCTACGACGAAATCGGGTACATCCTCGATCTGCCGGTCCGAAAGGTGAAGTCGCGGCTGTATACGGCGCGGCAGCGCCTCAAGGATAAGCTCACGCAAGCAAGGGTGTCCGGCTAATGAGAGATTCGGACTTTCTCGAACTCGCCAATAGGGTCATCGACGACGCCGCTTCCGACGAGGAACGGACTGCCTTCGAGACGGCCCTCAAGGAGTCGATCCACCGCCGGCTGGAGTTCGAACAACTGTCGACCGTGGTCGGCATCCTGGACGCGGTGCGGCCGGTGGAGCCTCCGGAAGGGCTTCGTAACCGGATTCTTGCAGCCATTCCCGCAACGAAACCGGCCAAGACGCGACCGTCGCTCTCCGGACTGTGGCAGGGAATGATCGATGCCGTGGGAGCCCGGCCCAAGCTGGGTGTCGCTTACGCCGTGGTCGCCGGTCTCGTCGTGGGGATCATTGGCTTTGGTGCGATCTGGGGCACGGTCCCGAACGATACCGCCAATGTTTTCGGTACGATGTCATCGTACCGTGGTGCTGACGAGTTTCGAACGATTGATCGCGCGCGTCTGGACCAGGATGGACTTCGCGCCGACGTCGTGCTGAAAGTGTCGGAGGAAGCGTTCCGCGTGGAACTCGACTTTTCCTCTGAAGATGCGACTGACGTGGAAGTAGCGGTCATACCACCCGAGAAAAGGTGGTCCGGAATCGTAAGAGCAGAGGGGTCGGCCGCGTTCGACGCGTCGATTGGGGAAGGGACGTTGAAGCTCCGACAGTTGCAGTCGGGCAATTACGCGTTTATCGGACAGAGACGGGCCGACGCCGGTGGCGAAGTGCGTGTCTCGTTCGAAGCGAATAACGGTGCAAGTCGGGTCGTAAGCCTCGCCTTTAGCGCCATTGAACAGTGAAACAAAACCAACCTGACAGCGAAATTGCTGTATTTGGTACAGATAGGGCGGCGGGTCAGCGCTGCGCTCGAAATTGAGTCCTCAGGCCACTTAAGGGTTTAACATCATGAAAACGAACGGCAACAAGTACCTATTGATCGGTGCAGGCGGGTTAGCGGTGCTGCTGCTCGTCGTATTTGCGATCTACGGCTTTCCTCCGACGAGCGACGATGTGGCCGGGACGATAGGAGGGATCGAGGGAGTAGAGAAGGCGGAACGGTATAACGCGAACACGTTCTCCGAAGAGGATGTGGTTCTGTCTGAACCGGAGGTCCAGCAACTCCTGCAGAGCGACGAAGTGCAGGCGATGATCGAAGACGGAACGCTTGCGGCTGTGATGCAGAGCGAGGAGTTCCAGGCCGCGCTTGGCGCCACCGAGTTTCGCGAAGCGTTAGCCAGCACTGAGTTCCGTGCGCTGCTCGCAAGCGAGGAGTTTCGCAAGGCGATCGGTGCAACTGTGTTTCAGGAGGCTCTGGCTGCCGAGACTTTCCGTGCTGGACTTGCTGCCGAGTCCTTCCAGAAAGCATTGGGTGTGACGGAGTTTCGTGAGGCGCTTGCGCAGGAAGAGTTTCGCGCCATGCTGGCCGCGGAGTCGTTTCAGAGGATGATTGCAAAGGCCGAGTTTGGCAGAGCGCTTCGTGCCGCCAATTTTGAGAAGGCGATAGCCGCTGAGGAATTCCAGAAGGCCCTGGCGGCCGAGGAGTTTCAAGCGATGCTGGCGCGCACTGACTTTCGCAAAGTGTTAGCCGTGGCCGACTTCCGAGCCGTGTTGGCGAAGGAGGACTTCCGAAAAATGATCGCCGCTACTGAGTTTCAGAAGGCGCTATCCGCAACCGAATTCAGAGCCGCCCTGGGCAAGCAAGAATTCCGCAGGGCAATCGCTGCCACTGAATTTCAAAGGGCGCTATCGGCGACTGAGTTCCGCGCGGCGCTAGGAAAGGCCGAGTTCCACAAAGCGCTTGGCAAGTCAGAATTTCAACGAGCACTCTCCGCCGAGACCTTTGCACGGGCCATCGCGCGCACCGACTTCAGGCGCGCACTAGGGGCGACCGAGTTTAGAAAGGCACTCGGCGCGAGTGAATTCAACGCCGCCGTCGGAAGACAGATTAACTGAACCGACGCCGATGCGGAGACGGTAGGGGAGATGTCAACAAAAGTTGGCATCTCCCTTTTTTTTGTGCTAACTAGTTTCACACCACTCGATCTGCGAACTGCCGAATCGCCCCATGCACCGTGTCTCGCTTCTGGCTGCTCTTCTGTGTGGAGCAAGCTTCACCTCAACCTACGCGCAGCTGCGAAGCCTCGAAACGGACAACGTCCGAATCATCTACTATACCTCGGCGCACGAATACGTGCTTCCGCACATCGCGCGCAGCTTCGAGAATGCCTGGCAGTTCCATCGAAAGATCTTCGACTATACGCCTAAGGAAAAGGTCACTTTACTGATCGAGGACTTCGGGGACTTCGGGAACGGCGGTGCTGAGAACGTGCCTCGCAACTCGATCGTGCTTGGCATCTCGCCGTCTCGCCATACCTACGAAGCGGATCTCTCTGCGGAGCGGCTGTTCTCGACGATGAATCACGAGGCCGCGCACGTTGCCGCGCTCGACCGCGCCGCTGGGTCGGACCGATTCTTCCGCTCCTTCTTTGGAGGCAAAGTCACTCCGACTGACCAGGACCCCGTGTCCGTCTTCTATAGCTATCTGACAAGCCCGAGACGCTACGCGCCGCGCTGGTATCACGAAGGGTACGCCGTCTTCATGGAAACATGGATGGCAGGCGGACTCGGCAGGGCCCTGGCAGGCTACGATGAGATGGTTTTTCGAACCTTCGTGCGCGACAGCATCTACATCTATGATTTCGTCGGCCTGGAGTCCGAAGGTACCACGATTGATTTCCAGGTAGGGGTCAACTCCTACCTCTACGGGACGCGTTTCATGAGTTATCTCGCTAACCAACATGGGGCGGACAAAATCGTGCAGTGGGTCGCAAGAAGCGACTCGAGCAAGAAGGGCTATGCGGGACAGTTCAAGCGAGTCTTTGGTGTTCCTCTCGATGACGAATGGGGACGGTGGGTCGAGTTCGAACACGAGTGGCAGCGCGAAAACCTACGGCAGGTTCGTGAAAGTCCGATCACACAATACCGGCCAGTGTCGGACCGGGCGTTGGGGTCCGTTTCCAGACCGATCTATGACGCTAGTACGGGCCGCGTCTACGTTGGAGTTCGGTACCCCGGCACGCTGGGTTTCATCGCGTCGCTCGATCCACAGAGCGGCTCTATGAAGAGGCTTACCGACGTTCTGGGCCCGGCCCTCTTCTACGTTACCTCGGTCGCGTTCGACCCGGAGTCGCGAACGCTGTTCTACACGACCGACAACAATGCCTGGCGCGACCTGCATTCGTACGAGATCGATACGGGACGCTCCAAGAGGCTGCAGTCCAATTTCAGGACAGGCGACCTGGTCGTTAACCGCGCGGATGGGACGCTCTGGGGTGTACGCCATTTCGACGGCCTTTCAACCATCGTTCGTATACCCAAGCCTTACACCACCTGGAAGCAGGTACTGACCTACCCCTACGGGCAGGACATACACGACCTCGATATCTCTCCCGACGGCAAGACGCTTGTCGGTAACCTTTCTTACATCGGCGGCCAGCAGCTTCTTGTCAGCTACAGCATCGACTCGTTGCTGGCCCGCAAGGAGGACTTTAAGACACTCTTTGATTTCGAGCACTCCGCACCGCTGAATTTTAGCTTCTCACCCGATGGAAAACGATTGTACGGGTCGTCGTATTTCTCAGGCGTGGCCAATATCTACAAGTACGATCTGGAAGCGGAGAAGATGTCGATCGTTACAAACGCAGAGAGCGGCTTCTTCCGTCCCATCGAGCTGCCGAACGATTCTCTGTTCGCCTTCACATATACCGGAGATGGGTTCCAACCGATAATGCTTCCGATCGGACAGCCCGAGTCCGTGAGTGCAACGCGGTTTCTTGGGACGAGCGTGGCAAACAAGTACAACGACGTGATTAAGCAGTGGCAGGTACCGTCGCCTCGGCTGATAAACCTTGACTCGCTCACCACACACACAGGACCGTACAACCCTCTCTCCTCTACGGCCTTCTCCTCCTGGTATCCTATCGTCGCCGGATATCAGGACCGCGTGGCGCTCGGTGCACGAATTAATTTCTCCGACTATCTCGGACTAAGCACTCTTGATATAAAAGGGCTTGTTATTCCGGACGCATCTATTCCCGAGGACGAGCGATTCCACGCCGAAGCGTCGTTCAAGTACTGGAATTGGCGCATCAGTGCTTCGTACAACAGAACCAATTTCTATGACCTTTTTGGCCCGACGAAGACCAGCCGAAAGGGGTACTCCCTCGGCGTCAATTATGGCCGCGTTCTGGTTGACGAGGACAGCAAGAAGATGAGCTACAATCTGCACGCGACCGGTTGGGGCGGGCTTCGCCGGCTTCCGGACGCCCAGAATGTGGCTGCCTCGTTCTCGGAGTTCCTGTCGGCGGGTGGGTCGCTCTCGGTCAGCTCGATCAGGCGTTCTCTGGGTGCCGTGGACGACGAAAAAGGCTACGCTCTCACGCTTGGTAACGCAAACAATTACGTGCGCCGGGAGCTGTTCCCTCGTGTCTACACCACGTTCGATGTCGGAACGCTGTTACCGATATCTCATTCATCGGTCTGGCTGCGGACCGCCGCCGGCGTGTCGTTTGGAGAACGGGATAACCCCTTCGCAAATTTCTACTTCGGAGGCTTCGGCAACAACTGGGTTGATCATCAGAATGAAAAAAGGTACCGGGAGTACTACTCGTTCCCCGGTGTCGAAATCAACCAACTGGGCGGTACGAACTTCGTACGCGGGCTTGCCGAGTGGAACTTGCCACCGGTCCGTTTTCGCCGAGTCGGCTTGCCGAATCTCTACTTGCGGTGGGCCCGCCCTGCACTGTTCGCCGCCGGCGTGGTCACCAACGTGGACGAGAAAGCCGTCCGAGCTTCTGCGATCAGCGTTGGCGGACAGATCGATTTTCAGTTCGTGATGTTCTCCTATCTGCCAATCACTGTGTCGGCCGGCTACGCGGTGGCAAGCGACGATGGAGCAGACGCTCAGGATGAGTTCATGTTCTCCGTGAAGATCCTCGATTGATCGCCCACAGACCTGCGCTTGAGATCAATGGTGGGATTTGCGGTAAGCCTCTTTCCTGTCTTCTGCTTTCTGATGGGCTTGATCGCGCTGGACAGCTTCAAACTGGTGTCGGTGCGGACAGTCTTTCTGGCGATCGTATACGGTCTTGTGATCGCCGTCGTGAGCTACTTTGCCAACAATTTCTTTATCGATGGCGGCATTGAATATCGTACGCTGTACCGATACGTCGCCCCGGCGATCGAGGAAGTTCTGAAGGCCGTCGTTGTCGCGGTGCTGATCATGCGCAACAGGATCGGCTTTGTCGTGGACGCAGCGATCATCGGCTTTGCCGTGGGTGCCGGCTTCGCAGCGACAGAGAACACCTACTACGTGGCCAACCTCGAGGACGCGACGATATTCGTCTGGCTTGTACGAGGCTTCGGCACCGCGATTATGCACGGCGGTGCCACGGCGATCTACGCAACAGTGACCAAGCCGTTGTTTGACCGTGCACAGCGACCGCTTATGCTTCTTCCAGGTCTGGTCGTCGCGTATGTCCTGCACTCCCTGTACAATCACATCCTGATCCCCCCGATCGTAAGCACGGCGCTGCTGCTTCTCGTTTTGCCGTTGCTGCTTGGCGCGGCCTTTCAGCAGAGTGAACGTCTCACGCGCGAGTGGCTCGGCGTCGGTTTTGATTCCGATCAGGAACTGCTCGACTTGATCAAGTCCGGCAACATCTCCGAAACCCGAATCGGAAAGTATCTGCAGAACTTGCGTGAGCACTTCGAAGGCGAAGTGATTGCTGACATGCTCTGCTGGCTCCGCATTCAGGTCGAGCTTTCGATAAAGGCGAAAGGCGTCATGCTTCTGCGTGAGGCCGGGTTCAAGCCACCGCCTGATCCGGCGACAAGGGCCAAACTGGAGGAGCTCAAATACCTTGAGGGAAACATCGGCAAGACCGGCATTCTGGCCATATCGCCGATTGTTCGCGCGAGCCGTCGTGACGTGTGGCAGATGCAGTTACTGGACAATAATTGAGTTTTGCTTATAATCCACCCGACGGGTCCAGACCCCGGTGTTGGACAAGGCCAAAGGAGAAACGACATGAAATTCAAGACGAGTGATCATTACCACGGTACCGTGCTGGAGATGAAGGGCAAGTTTCTGGGTAGCGTGGACGGCGATGCGTTCAGGAAAACGATCACGGATCTCAAGGAGGAGGGAAAAACGAAGGTCGTGGTCGACCTGTCCCAGACGGACATGATCGATTCAACGGGAATCGGCATGCTCATCAGTGCGTTGACGACGATGCGAAACGCGGGCGGTGACGTCAAGATCGCCTGTCTGAAGAAGCGGATTAAGAACCTCTTTCTCATGACGCGCCTGCTCGGGCCTGTGTTCGACGACTATGATTCCGTCGACGAAGCCCTGCAGAGCTTTGAGGACACCTCGGCGGAGGCCGGCTGAGGCGCACACAAAGCTTTTTATAGTCGAGCCCCGACTCGCGGTTTTCTACAACACTACACGGGAGGGCCGTTCAGCATGACGGTCGTGGGTTCGCTACAGCCGAAGGTGTGCATGGCGT
>JBFHWK010000088.1:0-11226 GCA_041589075.1 Rhodothermales bacterium | reverse complement strand
GCGGCGGGGGAATGGGCGTGGTCTACCGGGCTCGCGACACCAAACTGGATCGCAAAGTTGCGCTGAAATTCCTGCCGGTGCATCTGTCATGGGACGCCGGTGCCAAGAAACGATTCATCCGCGAGGCGAAAGCAGCGTCGGCTCTCGATCATGTCAACATCGGGTATGTCCACGAGATCAACGAGACCGACGCGGGCCAGCTGTACATCGCCATGGCCTACTATGAGGGCGAGACGATCAAGAAGAAGATCGCGCGTGGGCCGCTGCCCGTTTCCGAAGCGCTGGACTACGCCACACAGGTGGCGCACGGTCTGTCGCGCGTCCACGCCGCCGGGGTCATTCACCGTGACATCAAACCCGCCAACGTGATGGTGACGACAGACGGCGTGGCCAAGGTGGTCGACTTCGGCGTTGCCAAGATGGGCGACGTGACCTCGACATTTGCCGGGACGACGTTGGGCACCATCGCATATATGAGTCCCGAGCAGGCGACGGGTCAGAAGGTTGATCATCGCACGGATCTGTGGTCGCTCGGAGTGGTGTTGTACGAGATGCTGACCGCGAGGCTGCCCTTTCGTGATTCCTTCGAAGAAGTCGTCCATTCGATCCTTAATGACACGCCGGTTCCGCTGCGAAGAGTGCGCCCGGAGGTGCCGTCGGCGCTCGCCGCCATAGCGGATAAGCTGCTCCGGAAGAACCACCAGGAGCGCTATGCCCGGGCTGAGGATGTGTTCGCGGATCTGCGGCGGCTCCAGATCGTGGAGGCGGCCGGCGAGGAGGACCCGCTGGCCGTTACGGCTCAGCCTCCAGAAGCGACAGACGCTGTTGAAGTGCCTGCGGATCGCAAGGAGACGGAGCATTCGGAGACGACCGTTGCATCCGGTGATTCGTCACGCCGTTTACCGCAAGTTCTACGCTACGGCGCTGTAGCCGCGATCGTGATTGCGCTTTCGATCGCCGGGTATTTGTGGTCGGCCGGTGGCCGCGTGCCCATCGATTCGGTAGCCGTACTGCCATTGGCGAATATGACCGGAAACCCGGACCTCGAGTACGCGGCCGACGGCATGACAGAAGCGTTGATCGGCAAACTGGGACAGATCAAAGGGCTGCGGCGCGTGATTTCGCGCACGTCGGTGATGCGATTCAAGAACACGGACACGTCGTTGCGGGAGATCGGGAGCGCTTTGGACGTGGCCGCCGTCGTCGAAGGATCGGTACGGGCGTACGGAGCGCAGACGCAGATCGATGTGCGACTGATCGACGTCGAAACCGAAGAGCGTCTTTGGGAGCAGAGCTTCACGCGTCCTGCCGACAACGTGCTTGCACTACAGAACGACGTGGCGCGCTCGATCGCGCAGGCAGTGGCCGTGCGGCTGACGGCATCGGATCAGGCACGGCTCGCCGAGGATGCGGCCGAGGTCGACCCGAAAGTGTACGACCTCTATCTCAAGGGACTTCAGGCCCGAGTTAGCGACACCTACACGCGGTATCAGGTGATATCTGGTTTTGAGGAGGCGATTGCACTCGACTCTACCTTTGCCCCTGCATATGCTGCGTTGGCCATCGAGTATGCGTTGGTGGCAGGCTTCGCCGGGGATCGGGCCGGCATCGACAAGGCGGAGAGGTTGGCTGCGCGAGCTCTCGCCCTTGAGCCCCAACTCTCGGAGCCCTATGTGGCGATCGGTCTGCTGCGCCAGATAGTCGACTGGGACTGGAATGCGGCGGAGCAGGCGTTCAGGCAGGCCATCGAGGTTAATCCAGGCGATGCGTTTGCTCACCACGAACTTGCACAGCTCTGGTTGCGGATGGGCCGGTTCGATGGCGCGATTGCGATGGAGAAGCAGGCGTTGTTGTTAGATCCGCTTTCGGCGCGATACCAGAGCGGTATCGGTGAGGTCTATCTGTTCAGTCGCCGGTACGATGACGCCATTCGGGAACTGGAGAAAGCACGCGCGCTCAGCCCGCTATCCGGTCCGTACTATCTCGGTTTAGCATACTGGCAAAAAGGCCACCGCGAAAAAGCGCTGGAGTGGTGGGCAAAGTCGAACGGCCAAACCATCACGAATCTTGAAATGGGTCGGACGCGGCTTGACGCAGTCAGCGGGAGGCGCGGCGCGGCGCTGGCGAAGGTCAAACAATGGGAAGAGGCGTGGGCTGATGGTGAGCTTTCGTCCAGTCCCCTGTGGCTTATCGCGGAGGTCTACGCACATCTGGGAGAGTACGACAAGTCGCTCGAGTTGCTTGAGCAATTGTACGAGGCGCGTTGGGGATTCCTCATTTACGTCAAGGTATGGCCAACCTTTTACCCGTTGCATAAAGAGCCGCGCTTTCAGTCATTGCTGAAGAAGATGCGGCTGGAGTGACAGCTGCTCTTTCGGTACAACCGACTATAAGAGATGGGTCTACCGCGTGGCCATGCCGTGCTTCCCACCGAAGTGTGCCCGGCGAAACCGGGTCGTCGGGGCTACCCGGTTGTCATTCCCGCGCAAGCGGGAATCCATCTGACGGTGAGGGTATCTCAGACGACACATGGATCCCGGATCAAGTCCGGGATGACGGTGTGCCAGGCAAGACGTTGGGTCCCGGGTCAAGCCCGGGATGACGGTGTGCTGAGCGGGAACCGCGGGGGCGCGTAATGAACTTTGACTTGTGCTGCTTTCGACCGTTCTTTGCAGAAGGAGCGGCGAAATGCTATTCGAGACGAGTCAAAGGCGGCGCGCAGTAATCGGGGTTGCTATCGCAGCCGCGCTGATGATCGCGTCGTCGCTGCTGATCCCGCTTCCCGATTCTGCCCACGAATCCGGCGGCGTCCGTTCGATCCGGGTCACCGACCGCCACGGTGTGCTGCTGCGTGAGATTCGTCCGGAGGGCCGCGGAATCCCCATCGGCTTAAACCAGATCCCGGCCTTTGTGCCGCACGCCGTCGTCGCCGCTGAGGACGGCTCCTTTTACAGTCACCCGGGTGTCGATCCGCTGGCCGCGATGCGTGCCGTGTCTCAGTACGTGCACGAAGGTCGGATCGTAAGCGGTGCCTCGACCATCACGATGCAGGTCGCACGGCTTCTGCGCGGCCGCACAGGGAATCGCTGGCTCAACAAGATGGCTGAAATACATCTCGCACTCCGACTGGAGTTGCGTTTGTCTAAGGAGGAGATACTCACGCTCTGGCTCAACCGTGCGTACTTCGGAAGTCAGGCATACGGTGTCGAGGCGGCATCGCGGACATACTTCGGAAAGAGCGCGACAGATCTTGCTATCGCGGAAGCGGCGCTCCTGGTTGGTCTCGCGCAGAGTCCGAGTACATACGATCCGTTTCGCCGGCCCGACCTTGCGCTGCGACGACGACACTACGTCCTCGACGCGATGGCGACGATGGGTTACCTATCGCAGTCGGAAATGGGTCGTCTGGCAACGCTGCCTCTCGATCTCGCCGAGCGGTCGCCGTCGTTCGACGCGCCGCATCTCGTACAGCGTGTTACGGCGGGTGCTTTCGACATGCAGACTCCGCCGCTCGAAATCCGAACAACGATCGACCTCAGTCGGCAGAAGGAGATAACAGCGCTCGCGCGTGCGCACCTCGAAACACTCACGGAAATGCATGCCGAAAACGCCGCCGTCCTTGTAGTGGACAACGGCTCCGGCGACGTACTTGCGTACATAGGGAACGCGGACTTCTGGGACGAGAGTGTCGCGGGACAGAACGACGGCGTTCGGATGCTGCGGCAGCCCGGAAGTACCCTCAAGCCTTTCACGTACGGACACGCGCTTCGAGCTCGCAGCTACACGGCCGCTTCGATCCTCGCCGACGTCGACACGCCGGTGATGGAGGCCGGCGGCGCGTTCTCTCCCGAAAATTACGACCGGCGTTTCCACGGGCCCGTGCCCCTTCGCACCGCGCTGGCCTCGAGCTACAACGTTCCCGCTGTGCGACTCGCACGCGAGTTCGGGCCCGACGCGCTTCTGAAGACGCTCCACCGTGCAGGCTTTCTTTCGCTCGATCGTCCGGCGCGCAAATACGGTGTGGGTATCACGCTTGGTAACGGAGAGGTGAGCCTCGAAGAACTCGCACAGGCGTATTCGGGACTTGCAGGCGGCGGACTGGCGCCGTCGCTACGGTTCGAACAGTTTCGCCGTAAGACTTCGGGCGACACGGTGCGCTCAAAACCGGTGGCGCAGTCGATCGGCTTCGCCGAGGACGTGGCTTTCGTACTTACCGACATCCTGAGTGACCACCATGCGCGGGAGCCGGCTTTCGGTCGCGGCGGCCCGCTCGAGCTTCCGTTTCCAACCGCTGTCAAGACTGGAACGTCAAAGAACTATCGTGACAACTGGGCCGTCGGGTACACACCGAAGCACACGGTCGCCGTATGGGTTGGCAACTTCGACGGGACGCCGATGCGCACGGTGAGCGGCGTCAGCGGTGCCGGCACGCTGCTGAAGTCGGTGTTTCTGTCACTGGGGCCGGGTGGTGAGTTTGAGATGCCGCCTTCGGTAACGCGTGCGGTCGTTTGTCCGGTGAGCGGCCGGCGCCCGTCGCACATCTGCCCGACACGAAAGAAGGAGGTATTCCTTCGTGGCACGGAGCCGCGCGAGATCTGCAGCATCCATCAGCAGTTTACGATCGATACGCGGACAGGAACGCTCGCATCGGCTGACACACCGATCGAGTCTATTGCCACGCGTGTGTTTGAGGTGCAGCCGCCGATCTTCCACGAATGGATGCGGGAGCAGGGGATCGCGTTTCCGCCCGTTGCCGATGCTGCGCGTCGTTATGAGATCTCTGGAGATGTTCACGCTGCCGCCGACGGTGCACCGACAGGCAATGAGTCGATCGGCGATGCCGCATCTATGATCTCATCTGACGCATCGAACCCCGGTACGGTGAACATGCGAGGGAATCGCCTTGATGTACCAGAACACGGTGACGACGTTCGCACCCCGCCGTCGCAGGAACTCGTGATCTCCTATCCCCAGTCGGGCATGGTGTATCAGGTCGATGCGGTGCTTCGCCGTGAATATCAGCAGTTCGAGCCTCGCGGATTTGCTGCCGCAGGCTTGACGCAGGTCGCATGGTGGCTCGACGGCAGGCGGCTCGATCAATCGTTCGAAGAAGTGCGCGTTCCGTTGGTGCCCGGCCGCCACGAGCTTCGGCTTCGGGCGCGCGATCCTTCCGGGAATATCGTCGAAAGTGGCCCGACCGTCTTCGTCGTGCTTGGGCTCGAGGACTATGTTGATGGAGCACCCAAAGCGCCGATGCAGACCATCTCAATGAAATGAACATCCCAATGATTTCACGTATCACGCCGTCAGCTCGTCGTAATCGATTTCTGCAGGCACTGACTCCTGTCGTCATGTTCTTGCTGCTGGCGTCGTGCCGCCCCATCGAAGAAAATGGACCAGTCGAACTGTCCGTCGAGACCGTTTCGGTCGAGGCGCCCGTTGTCACAGAATCCTTCGTGCCCACGCTCAGCGGTCCGCTTCGTGCGCTCAGTCTCACGCCACGCGGAACGCTATTGCAGATGCCGAATCGCCTGGTGCTTACCGTCACCTTCAGCCAGCCGATGGTACCGCTCGGCGAGCCGCCGGAAGTGCCTGCGGATTTTTTTGAAATCGAACCGCCGGTCGCGGGGTCCGCACGATGGGAAGGCAGTCAGACAGTCATCTTCGAGCCGTCGGAGCCTCTCGTTCCGGCGACCGGCTATCGTGTGACCCTCGCTCGCTCCACGTCTTTGACGGCTATCAGCGGCGACCCGCTCGTCGAGCCAATCTCGTGGACGTTCGAGACACCCCGCCCCCGCCTCGTCCGCACCGTGCCGATCGAAGGCTCGAATGGCGTCGCCCCCGAGGACACGGTCAAGCTGTTTTTCAACCAGCCTGTGCGCGCCTCGGAGTTAAAGGAAATGGCAGTGTTGCGCATGGCGACGAACCGCAGAACGGTCGACACCAGATTCCTCACCATCGACGACTCCACGTTCGCGCTCAAGCCGGTGCGCTCGCTGAGTAAGGAGACCGGTTATGAGCTGCACCTGGACGCCGGCGTTCCGGGCGTGCGCGGTGAGCTTGGGTCCGCTCAGGCTATCGACATCAAGTTCTCGACCTACGCGCCGCTTAGGCTGGAGAGCATAGGGCAGGAAGGTTACCGTACGATGCGGCAACGACCGTTCTACCCGGCGTCGGGAGTGCGACTCTACTTTTCGACACCGGTCAAGTTCGAGGACCTGCGGCAGGCGATTTCTTTTGAACCCAAAGTCGACTGGCCCGTCGGGATCGAGGCGCGTGACGCAAACATCGCAAAAGTGCACGACATCGGGATTCTCTTTGCCCCCGAAACCTCGTATGTCCTGACGATCCGAGATCTCGAAGACGTCTACGGTCAGAAGATCGATGTTACGCGTAGACAGTTTCGCACGGGTCCATACCGCCCGATCGTCTACATGCCACGGGGGCTGTTGATCATTGAGGCCGACCAGACGGCGGCGGTGCCCGTCAACGCGACCAACCTTCAGTACGCGACCGTATCTGCGTTGCGCTTATCGGTAGATGATGTCGTTCCCGCGTTGCCCGTGTACGACCACTGGAGAAGCTACGGGTACCGGTCAACGGTCAAGGTTCCGGAAGGCGGCGCGCCGTTGTCGCTCGCCCGTTCGAAAGGCGGCGGTGCTACGATACCGCTTCGACTCGATTCGCTGCTGACGAACGGTACCGGTCTTGTGGCCGTCCGGCTGACGGCACGACAGGCGGGTAACGCCGAGTTCCGCGCAATTGCCCAGGTAACGCGACTCGGGGTCACGGCGAAGTTCAGTCCGCACGCCAACCTCGTCTTCGTCACGCAGCTCAACACGGGTGCGCCTGTTGCCGCGGCGACGGTCACCATTCGTAACTCCGCCAACGAAGTGCTCTGGACGGGCACCACGGGCGATGACGGCCGGGTCCACACACCGGGTTGGGGTCCTCTCGGCATAGAGAGCGACACCGAATGGCGGCGGCCCATTCAGTTCGTGTTTGTGGAGAAGGATGGCGATGTCGTATTCACCAGCAGCGAGCACGACGACGGCGTCGAGCCGTATCGTTTCGGTGTGTGGTACCACTGGCGTCCGCCCGTAGTCAACCACGCGGGCAGCGTCTTTTCCGATCGCGGGCTTTACCGCGTGGGTGAGACCGTTCACATCAAGGGAATTCTCCGGCAGATGACGGACGCGGACTGGAAGCCCGTTACGGACTCGGTTCGCGTCGTGGTGCTTTCATCGCGCGATGAGGCGGTTATTGACCGGCCATATCGCCCCAGCGCACTCGGCACGTTCAACTTCGACTACGTGGTGCCGGCCTCCGCCGATCAGGGCTTCTATCGGGTCGTGGTGGCGCGGCGCGATTCGACACCGGCCAACGAGCTCGTGTGGAGCGATCGAACGAGAATCGCGTTCGGGAGTTTTCGCGTGGACGCGTTCCGCACTGCAACCTTCTCCGTCGATACGCGGACATCGGCGGACTCTTATGTGGCCGGCGATTTCTTCGAAGGGTCGATCGAGGGGCGGTATCTCTTCGGTGCGGCGATGCGCGTGCAGCCTGTGCGATACTTCCTGTCACGCTCTCGTGGGTGGTACCGTCCGCCGGGTTTCGATGCGTACCAGTTCAGCCAGGCCTATGATTGGCGGCGCGGCGACGCTGGAGTATCCGGATTACTCGTGCGCGCGGACACCGTACTCGGGAACGATGGAACGATCGATGTTCGCACGGCACTTCCCGGGAACGACCTTGGCGTCGCGGCACAATTGAACTTTGATGCGACCGTCACCGACCCGGCGCGGCAGGAGATGTCGAGTCGTTCGACACTTACGCTCCACCCCGGGCTCTTCTATATCGGCATCAAGACGCAGACGACGTTTCTTGATCTGCAGAAGGAGCGCGCGATCGCGGTCGACTTCATAACTGTGGATCCCAATGGTGCGTTCGTCGGGCCGCAGGATTTGAAGGTGCAGCTCATCAGGCGACAATGGATCAGTGCGTACGAAGTGGGTTCTGACGGCCGGCTGCGCTGGCGAAGTGAGGTCAACGACGACGTGCTTGCCGAGGAGACGATACAGACAAAGCCCGGGAGTGCGCAGCGGGTGCGCTTCCCCGTCGAAGCGGGAGGGAGTTATCTGATCCGGGCAGAGGGGCAGGACCTGCGCGGCAATGCCGTCGGGACCACAGCCTACTTCTATGCGACAGGCCGAGGATACGTGGCTTGGCAGCGGGGAGACGACGATCGCATCGAACTCGTAGCGGATCGCGACGAATACCGGCCGGGCGAGACGGCGAAGATCATGGTGCAGTCGCCGTTCGAAAAAGTGACGGCACTGATTTCGGTGGAACGCGAGGGTATCATCTCCAGTCGTGTCGAAACGCTCGAGGGCAGCGCCCCGCAAATCGAGATTCCGCTCGGCAAAGAGCACATGCCGAACGTTTTCGTGAGCGTGATCCTTTTGCACGGCCGGACGGCCCCACCGACAACCCACCAGGACACGGGAGCGCCTGCATTCAAGATCGGATATGTCAACTTGCGTGTCGATCCGGGCGAACGGCATTTGTCCGTCGAAGTACAGCCGGACGCCAAGCAGTATCGGCCGGGCGATGAGGTGACTGTCGACCTGCGATTGCGCGATGCGCGCGGCAACGGCGTGCAGGGTGAGATCGCGTTCAGCGCTGCCGATGCCGGAGTGCTGAATCTCATCGCCTACAAGCTGCCCGATCCCTTCGACGCGTTCTATGGCCCGCGACGACTGCACGTGTCGACGAGCGAGGCGCGGACCAACCTGGTTCGCCAACGTAACTACGGGCAGAAGGAGGAGGAACGCGGGGGCGGCGGCGGGGACGCCGACTATCTCCTGAGAAAGGATTTCCGGCCGAGTGCGCATTGGGCTCCCGCCGTGCAGACGGACGGCCGCGGCCGCGCGACGGTCACGTTCCGGTTACCGGAAAGTCTCACGACGTTCCGGCTGATGGCCGCCGCGCTTTCGCAGAACAACGAGTTCGGTGCCGGGTCGACGGACATCGTAGTGACCCAGCCGCTGGTGATGCAGCCGGCGCTGCCGCGGTTCGCGCGCATCGGGGATGCGCTAGAGGCGGGTGTGCTCGTAACCAACACGACAGGCGCGGCGGGTGACGCGGTCGTGACGGCACAGACGGACGGGTTGCAGCTCGAAGGCGCCGCCAGTAAGTCGGTCCTTCTCGAAGACGGCGACACGAAAGAGGTGCGGTTCCGATGGAACGTGCCGGACTTCGGGGCGAACACGGTGACCTTCAGCGCGACACTGGCGGCGGAGCGGGACGCGTTGCAGACCTCGATACCCGTCATGCTGCCGACGACCCGGTCCGTGTCCGCGACGTTTGCATCGACCGAATCATCGGCGAAGGAACTGCTGCGACCGCCCGCCAACCGAATGGCCAACCTCGACCGTTTTTCGGTCAACGTTTCGAGCACGGCCCTCGCGGGACTGGAAGGCGCAGTCGACTACCTCTTTCGCTATCCGTACGGCTGTCTCGAGCAGCGCACGTCGATGATCCGGCCGCTGCTGCTGGCCGAAGAGCTGATCGAGACCTTCGATCTCAAGACCGTGGGTGGCAAGCGTGACCAGTTGATTCAGGAATGGTTCGACGAGATCGACGACTACTGGACGGGACAGGGCTACACGATGTGGCGGGGTGGCCGTACGCCGCAGGTTTACCTCTCCGCGTATGTGCTTCTGGCGCTGGCGGAGGCCGCCGATGCCGGCTACGCGATGCCGGAACCTGTGACGACCGAATCGGTGCGGTGGCTCGAGGAGCGAGTGCGGGCGAAGAGTAACAGGCCGCCGTTCTACAACGTGGATGCATGGACGACGTCGCGCGCGTTCTCTCTGTACGTTCTGGCTCGGCACCGGCGCTTCCTTCGCACTGAAATCGACGAGTTGGCGACCGCGCTGCCGGTGACACAGTCGTTTGCCAATGCGGAGGCGGCCGCGCATCTGCTGCGGGCCGTGGAGCTGTCGAAGGAGCCCGCGCTGCAGCGGCACCGCGCACCGCTGCTGGATCTGCTGCAGCGGCAGATCCGCGTCGAGCAGACACTCGCTTATCTCGACGTGCCGGCGGATCCCGAGTACGGATGGATCTATCCGAGCACCTCCCGCGCTACAGCACATGGTGTGATCGCTCTTGTCGAGTCGGGCGATGACGAGGAGCGGCTGCAGCTCGCACAGCGGATGGTCCGTTATCTTATCCGGACGCGGACCAGTGGATGGTGGCCTTCGACGCAGGACAACGCTGTCGTCGTCGACGCACTCAAGACATTCTACGAGCGGTTTGAGGAGGCGGAGCCGGACCTCACGGCGCGCGTGCGGTTGGCGGGCGAGCAGATACTGAGCGAGGCGTTCCGCGGGCGGTCGCTCGGGGCGGTCTCGCGCGATGTGGGGCTCGACAAGTTTGCGGCGCTCGAGACGGTGCCGGTCGATATCGAAGTCAGCGGCACTGGCCGGCTCTATTACGACCTGACGCTGGAGTCGTACTCGACCGAGGCGCAGCAGGCGTTAAGTACGGGGCTGCAGGTGGCGCGGAGGATACAGCGGATCGATGTCGATGGACAGCCTGTCGGCACGGCTTTCGCGACGGGCGGGCGCGACCTGACGTTGCAGGCCGGTGAGATGGTGATGGTGACGGTGACGCTTACCAGTCCGTCGGACCGCAACTACGTGGTTGTCGACGACGCGTTGCCGGCCGGGCTTGAGGCGCTCAACACGACTTTTGTCACGGCGGATCGCGTGGCGACGCAGACCGCCGGATCGGACCGATGGTGGGGCTCGTTCAACCACACAGAGATTCGCGACGACCGCGTGCTCTTGTTCGCAGATTACCTGACGCGCGGAGAGCACCGGTACTCGTACGTCGCGCGCGCGACGACGCCGGGCAATTTCGTGCATCCGCCGGTGCAGGTGGAGCTGATGTACAACCCTGAGGTGCGGGCGCGCAATGCGACGGGCCGGTTGGTGGTGGCGTCGCCGCCGGATGATACGGCGGCACGGTGACCGACCCCAGTGGGCGAGGCCACGGTTTCTTGGGCCATGTCGTCATCACCGCTGAAGCGCGACACGAGCCGCGTAGTGGCGACTGATGAAATAATCCATGCGAGGGTGAGATTGACTTGCATGTTAGGCCTAACCCCTCCTCTAAGAGGAGCGGCGCATAAACCTGTGCTGTGGGCTAGGTGGTTGAACG
>JBFHWK010000087.1:0-11281 GCA_041589075.1 Rhodothermales bacterium | reverse complement strand
TTCAGGATGATAGGGATACCGTGCAGCGGCCCGCGCGTGCCGCGCTCGATCCTCTCCGCATCTAGCCGGTCCGCAATCTCGAGCGCCTCCGGATTCACTTCGATGACGGCTCTGAGGGTCGGTCCGGACCGATCGATCGCGTCGACCCTCTCGAGGTAGCGCTCGCAGATCGACCGCGCCGATTCACGGCCCTCTTCCATGCGGCGTTGCAGCTCGGGGATACCTACCTCGTTCAGCTCGAAGTCGGCCGGCGCAGCCGAAGCGGACCGCGACTCACGAGGTCCGCCATCGCCGGGACCACAAGATCCAAAGGCAGTCCCTGCGACTGCAAGCGCACCGCCCTTCAGGAATGTCCTCCTTTTCATCGTCTTTTCCCCTTATCTATCGTTTTGAGTGATGATAGACGCTTGCTCGCCGGGCCGCAAGGAGTCGAAAAACGGGACCAAGGCCTTGGCCGCCGGCACCGCGGATATCCTGGGCCCGAACAAAGCCCAGACTGGCCCGTAGAAGGCACTTTAAACAGTACCAGTCACCTCGCTAGCGACAACAGTAATTCGAATCGGCAAGAAGGCATCAGTGTGTTCTTTCGATTTGGTTCTTTGGTTCGGAGCGGAAATCTGATTCAACACACTATGCCACGTGGTAAAGTAAAGTGGTTCAGCGTCGACAAGGGGTTCGGTTTTATCCAGCCTGCCGACGGGAGCCAAGACGTCTTCGTTCACAGAAACAATGTCTCCGGCCTCGGCTGGGACGAGGGTCTTCGCGACGGAGAAGAGGTCGAATTTGAAGTCGAGCGCACGCCGAAGGGACTCAGTGCCCAGAACGTCGAGCGCGTGGACAGCAACGTCTCCACCTAGAGACCGTTACGTCAACGAATCGAAGAGCCCGGCCGCTGTTGTGGCCGGGCTTTTTCTTTTTTGGGAGGCGCTCTCTCCACCTGCACGAACCGCCGAAGCGCTTCCGGAATACAACCAGACTGAACACTTCCTAGTTGAAAATGTCTCTGACATCCACTAACCCGGCCACCGCGAAGCTAGTCCGCGAGTACGACGAACACACCGCGGAGGAGGCCGACCGGATCATTGAATCAGTGGCAGCGGCCCAAGGTACCTGGCAGTCGACGGAACTCGGGGGCCGCGCGCGCTTGATGCGAAAAGCCGCCGGCATTCTTCGCGATCGTGCCGGCGACTACGCGCTGCTGATGACAGCCGAGATGGGCAAACCCGTCACGCAAGGACGCTCCGAGGCGGAGAAGTGCGCCTGGGTCTGCGAATACTACGCGGATAACGCCGCGGAATTTCTCGCGCCCGAGCGGATCGAAAGCGACGCCTCCGAAAGCTTCGTCGTGTACCGGCCGCTCGGCACCGTACTCGCGATCATGCCGTGGAATTTTCCCTTCTGGCAGGTCTTCCGATTCGCCGCACCGACACTCATGGCCGGAAACACGGCTTTGCTGAAACACGCCTCAAATGTGTCCGAGTGTGCGCTGGCTATTGAGGGCATTTTTCGTGATGCCGGATTTCCGGACAACGTGTTTCGAACACTTCTTGTCAGCGGGAAGAACACAGGGAGGGTGATTGAAAACAGGCACATTAACGCAGTCTCAATTACCGGGAGCACCGAAGCCGGCAAATCGGTTGCGGCAACGGCTGGCGCCGCGCTAAAGAAGACCGTTCTCGAGCTGGGCGGCAGCGACGCCTACGTGATCCTGGAGGACGCGGACCTGCAGGAAGCGGCAGAGACATGCGTGACGAGCCGACTCATAAACTCGGGTCAGTCGTGTATCGCGGCAAAGCGGTTTGTCGTCCCCGCCAGGATCCGTGATCACTTCGAAGAGCTCTTCGTAACAGAAATGCAGCGTCGCAAACTCGGAGACCCGACGAAAGAAGAGACAGAGATCGGCCCCCAGGCGCGAGCTGATCTGCGTGACGATCTTCATCGGCAAGTTTTGGAGAGCATCGACAAGGGTGCCAGGTGTCTGCTGGGAGGATTCGTTCCTGAGGACGAGGGAGCCTGGTACCCGGCTACAGTTCTGACGGATGTCGGACCCGGAATGCCCGCGTACGACGAGGAGCTCTTTGGTCCGGTCGCCGCAATAATCCCCGTTGCCGATGAGGACGAAGCTATCCGCGTAGCTAACGATTCCGCGTTCGGACTCGGTGCCGCCGTCATGACAAGAGACGTGCGGCGTGGCAAGAAGATCGCGGCGGAACAACTTGAAGCCGGGGCCTGCTTCGTGAACACCTACGTCAAATCCGACCCGCGCCTGCCCTTTGGCGGCATCAAGGACAGCGGATACGGACGCGAACTCGGCCGAAACGGCATACACGAATTTGTTAACATAAAGACGGTCTATATCCGATAAAGAGGATAGTAATTTGTGGCGGCCCGCGACCTCCCCATGGGGCGGTTTACGCCGCATATCAATAAGTGACTGTCGCTGCCAGAGCGACCCACCATGAGTAACACACCATCGCTTAATACCCTTTCGCGTACCGAATCGCCCAAGAAACTGCCAGCCGCCGACCGAGTCGTTCACGGCCTCTTCTGCAATCGCACGCTCAATCTCCGAGCGATACAGGCCATCGGCTACGACATGGACTACACGCTTATCCATTACCGGATGAACGAGTGGGAAAGCCGCGCCTACTATTATCTGAAGTCTCGACTCGCGGCTGCCGGATGGCCGGTAGATCATCTCATGTTTGATCCGGACCTGGTCACCAGAGGACTGATCATGGATCGCCACCGCGGCAATGTCCTCAAGGCGAACCGATTCGGTTACGTTAAGCACGCGTTCCACGGGACGAGACCCCTGGACTTCGAGGAAAAGAAGACCATCTACCGTAACACGCTGGTCGAATTGCACGAACCCCGATGGGTTTTCATGAACACGCTTTTCTCCATCTCGGAGGCGTGCATGTACATGCAACTGGTCGATCTTCTGGATGAGGGGAAGGTCACTCGTGTTCGCGGCTACGACGATCTATACACCTTCGTCCGCAGATCGCTTGATGAGGCGCATGTAGAGGGTCGCCTGAAGGCAGAGATCATCGCTGACCCGGAGCGGTTCGTCGAGCTCGATCCGGACATGCCGATAGCCCTTTTGGACCAGAAGCATGCCGGAAAGAAACTTCTTCTCATTACGAACTCCGAGTGGGACTACACCGCGCCGATGATGTCGTTCGTGTTCGATCGATATCTGCCGGGAGACATGTCATGGGGAGATCTTTTCGATATAAAGATTGTCGGCGCACGTAAACCGGATTTCTTCTCGGTACGCATGCCCGCATTTGAGGTCGTCGACGACGACGGCCTGCTAAAGACGCACGTCGGCCTGCTCAAACCGGGCGGAACGTACGTGGGCGCTAACGCGGGACTCGTCGAGGAAAGTCTGGGCCTGACCGGCGACGAGATCATGTACGTGGGCGATCACATCTTTGCGGACGTGAACGTCTCCAAGAGCATTAACCGGTGGCGGACGGCGCTCGTCATTCGCGAGCTCGAAGACGAGATCCGCGCGTTGCAGGCCTTTCAGGACTCGGAAAACGAGCTGACGCAACTGATGATCGAGAAGGAACGGCTGGAGGCCGACTACTCGGCTGCTCGTATTCAGCTTCAAAGACTTCGTAACGGATATGCAGTCCGGAAGAAGTCGAGTCAGGAAGAGTTGGAGCGCTCGATGTCGAAACTGCGAGCGCGACTGGTTACGCTTGACGAGAAGATAGCGCCCCTGGCCCGCGCGTCGACACAGCTCCTCAACGTCAACTGGGGGCCTCTTATGAGAACCGGGAAGGACAAGAGTCACATGGCGCGCCAGATAGAGCGGTACGCTGACATCTACACGTCGCGCGTGTCCAACTTTCTCCATCAGACGCCATTCGTGTATCTGCGCGCACATCGCGGAAGTCTACCGCACGACACGCTGGACGAATTCGGCGCGTACGTTTAGAACGGCTTCGGCGTCTTCCTAATTGTCGAGCAGCAGGACGCTGCGGACGCGCGCGCCGCTGATGTCGTCAAGCTCGCTCTGAACGGGCTCGCGAAACGAGAACGATCCCTTCGCGGGCAGGTCGCGAACCACCGCGAACATCGCATCGACCCTGCGATTGTCACGGTCGAAAAGAGAGATTTGCACCTGAGCAGCCCTTATGGGCTGGTCGCCGTCGTTGTGCACCGTGCCACTCACTATGCGAGCCCCGCCCGGAAGCAGTTTGAACTCGAAGTCCTCCACTCTGAGCTGCGCGGCAGTCTCGTCTCCACCACACCCCACGACCGTCAGACAAACTGCCGTTGCCAGAGACACGGCCAGAAATCGCCTCAAAACTACCGGCCCTCTAGTCGAGACCATACTCTGCCGCGATTTCGTCGAGTGTGTACATATCAACTTCGTCTTGACCCATCATCTCCTTCGTCACAAGGTAGTCTCCCAGCACGAGTGCGTCCATGTGCGTTCGCCGAAAGCACGTCATCGCGTCGACGGGGCTCATTACGATCGGCTCTCCTCGAACGTTGAAGCTCGTGTTGACGAGCACCGGGCAGCCGGTCTGTGCCTCGAAGGTCTTCAGGAGAGCATAGAAGCGTGGGTTCCTGCTGTCGTCCACGGTCTGGATCCGTGCGGAGCCGTCTACATGAGTCACGGCCGGAATCGCAGAGACGATGCTGCTCAACCTCTCGAGACCGGAGCCTTCGATGTGGGTGTCGCGCACCGGCGCGACCAGTAGCATGTATGGGCTGTCGTGGTTCGTCTCGAAATAGCTCGAAGCAGCTTCTGCCTGCACACTCGGTGCGAAGGGCCTGAAACTCTCTCTGAACTTGATCTTCAGGTTTACTTTGCGTTGGACATCCCGGCCGCGTGGATCCGCCAGTATCGATCGATTACCAAGCGCGCGTGGACCAAACTCCATCCGACCCTGAAACCAGCCGACCACTTTGCCGGCGGCAAGCAGCGATGCTACGCGATCGAAAAGGGCGTCCCCGTTCAGCCGCTCCGACGGCACCCCCTCGGCAGCGAGAGCCGCTGCAATTTCCGAATCGCTGAACGACGGCCCAAGCAGGCTGCCCTTCATCGCGTCCGGCTCGGCAACATTGCGTTTCGTGCCGAGGTAATCGTACCAGATCAGGAGCGCCGCACCGAGAGCACCGCCGGCGTCGCCTGCGGCCGGCTGAATCCATATATCGTCGAACGGCCCCTCGGTCAACAGCCTGCCGTTGGCCACACAATTCAGCGCGACACCCCCTGCAAGACATAATCGACTCTCTCCCGTCTCCCGTTTCACGTGGTGCGCCATCTTCATGATGACGTCCTCGGTGACTGCCTGAACGGATCGTGCGAGATCCATCTCGCGCTGTGTCAACGGCGATTCCGGCTTTCGCGCAGGCCCCCCAAACAACGACGCAAACTTGCGCCCCGTCATCTGCAGGCCTGCGGCATACGTGAAGTACCGCATGTTCAGTCGAAACGAGCCGTCCGGTCTCACATCGATCAGATGCTCTCTTATCGCGTCCTCGTAACGCGGCTCACCATACGGCGCCAGTCCCATCAGTTTGTATTCGCCAGAATTGACTCTGAACCCACAGAAATAGGTAAAGGCACTGTACAGGAGTCCGAGTGAATGCGGGAAGTGAATCTCCTGAGTGATCTCGAGATGGTTGCCCTCACCCACACCCCATGAAGACGTGGTCCACTCTCCCACACCATCGGTCGTCAGGAAAGCGGCTCTCTCAAACGGTGACGGATAAAATGCGCTGGCCGCGTGACTCTCGTGATGCTCGGGGAAAAGGATCTTCCCGTCGTAGTCCAGTTCCTTTTGAAGCAGATCCGGAATCCAAAGTTTGAACTTGAGCCAGAGCGGCATCGCTTTAACGAACGATCGTATACCACTGGGTGCGTACGACACGTACGTTTCCAGCAGCCGCTCGAATTTCAGAAACGGCTTGTCGTAGAAAGCGACCAGGGTCAGGTCCTTAGCTTCGAGACCCGCTTCACGCAGACAGTACGCGATCGCGTTGCGGGGAAACTCAGGGTCGTGCTTTCGGCGAGTGAAACGCTCCTCTTGTGCAGCCGCGACAATATGACCGTCCTGCACGAGACAAGCCGCCGAGTCGTGGTACCAACAGGATATACCGAGAATGGAAACCACGTCCGATATCGACCTCAGCCTGCGGTCTCGAGATCGGCGAGGTTCGCCCGTAACCGCTTCAGCTCGGCTACCGCGTCCTGCTCCTTCTTGCGCTCCCTCTCCACAACTTCCGGCGGCGCCTTGCTCACGAACTGCTTGTTCTGCAGCTTCTTCTGGATCCTGACGACAAAGTCCTCCTTCTGATCAATCTCCTTCTGAAGTCGTTGCCGTTCGACATCCAGATCGATCATCCCGGCCAGCGGGACGTAGATCTCACTTCGCCCCACAACGGTCGAGGCGCTTGCAGGCGATTTGGTGAGACCGCTTCCGACGGTTAGATCGCCGACCTTCGCAAGCTTCGTAAAATAGTCTATATGACTGTTGATCGAATCCAGCAGGTCCGTGTCCGACGCCGACACGTTAATGACGGCCGTTATCTCTTTCGACGGTGCCACGTTGTACTCCGCGCGGACATTTCGGATACCGGAGATCATTTCCTGCAGTGTCGCGAAGACGTCTCCGACCTTTTCCGAGGTTTCGCGCTCGTCCGCCTCGGGCCACGTCTCGGTGATACACGCCTGACCCTCCTCGCGTGGCCGCAGACGCTGCCATAGTTCTTCCGTGATGAACGGCATGAACGGGTGAAGCAGCAACAGCATCTTTTCGTAGAGTTCGACGGCCAGCGCGATACGATCTTCATCCATCGACTCGCCGCGTGGCGGTTTGATCAGTTCAAGATACCAGTCGCAGTAGTCGCGCCAGAACACGTCGTACACCGCCGCGAGCGCTTCATTCAGCCGGTACCGATTCGTGGCCTCATTAACACGGACGATGGTCGTGTTCAGACGATGAAGCATCCATTGCTCGGCCAGATCCAACTCAGCAAAGGACCGGCTCCGCCGATATGGGTGTCCCTCCTCCATGAACTGCGCGAACACGTTAAACGCGTTCCAGATCTTGTTTGCAAAGTTGCGACCCATCTCGAACTTGGTGGGCTCCAGTTTGATGTCCTGGCCCTGCGCACACAGGATGGTCAGCGAGTATCGGACCGCGTCCGCGCCGTACTCGTCAATCATCTCGAGCGGATCGATTCCGTTCCCGAGACTCTTCGACATCCATCGACCGAACTTGTCCTTGATCATCCCGGTAATAAAGATGTCGCGGTACGGTACCTCGCCCGTGAAATGCAGACCCGCCATGATCATGCGAGCGATCCAGAAAAACAGAATGTCGTATGCCGATACGAGGACATCCGTCGGGTAGAAATAAGCCAGATCCCGACGAGTCTTCTCGTCTTCTTCGGGCCAGCCCAGCGTTGCAAACGGCCACAGCCACGAGGAGAACCATGTGTCCAGCACGTCCTCGTCCTGCACCATCCCTTTTTCGGGCTGCCTGACGGAAACGACAAATCCGCGGGTTTCATCCACCTTGCCGTTCTCGTCGGTGTAATACCAGACCGGTATTCTGTGGCCCCACCAAAGCTGGCGGCTGATGCACCAGTCACGGATGTTCTCGAGCCAGCGGAAGTACTCGTTCTCCCAGCGCCGCGGGTAGAAGGTCACGTCGCCGTTGCGCACCGCCTCGAGCGCCGGCGCCGCCAGCGGCTCCATCTTCACGAACCATTGTCGTGAGATCAGCGGCTCGATGACCTCCTTCGATCTGCTCGATACGGGCACGTTGACCTTGTACGGCTCGACCTTCTGGAGCAGACCCTCCGCTTCCAGTTCGGCAACGATCTTCTTGCGTGCCTCAAAACGATCCATCCCCACGAACGGCCCACCCGCCGCGTTGATGGTTCCGTCCGGGTTCATCACGTTGACGACTGGAAGATCATGCCGCTGTCCGATCTCGAAGTCGTTCTTGTCGTGGGCGGGGGTGATCTTGAGCGCTCCCGCCGCGAAGTCCATCTTGACGTACTCGTCCGCGATTATCGGAATCTCCCGTTCCAGCAACGGCAGTATCAGTTTGCTGCCTACGAGATCGGTATATCGTACGTCATCCGGATGCACGGCGACCGCCGTGTCACCCAACATCGTCTCGGGACGTGTCGTCGCAATCGTGATGTGTCCATCGCCGGAGGCCAGCGGATAGTCCACGTACCACAGGTGCCCGTCACGTTCGACATTGTCGACCTCTTCGTCCGAAAGAGCCGTCCGATTCTCCGGATCCCAGTTGACCAGGTAGTCACCGCGGTAGATGAGCCCCTCCTCGTACAGTCGGACGAAGACGTGCTGTACGGCCTCGACATACCGCTCGTCCATCGTGAAACGCTCGCGATCCCAGTCGCACGAATCTCCCAAGCGGCGCTTCTGCTGCAGGATGATGTCGCCGTACTCATCGACCCACTCCCACACGCGCGCCTCAAAGGCTTCTCTACCGAGGTCATGCCGCGACACGCCTTTCTCATCTTTGAGCGTCCGTTCGACGACGTTCTGTGTAGCGATGCCGGCGTGGTCCTTTCCCGGCATCCAGAGTGCCTGTCGCCCTTGCATGCGGCGCATGCGTGTTAGGGCATCCTGAATGGTGTCCTGTAAAGCATGGCCCATGTGCAGGCGCCCGGTCACGTTCGGCGGCGGCATCATGATCACGTGCGGCCTCTGGCCTTCGATCACGTGCGTGGCAAAGAAGCCGTTGCTCTCCCAGTAGTCGTACCACTTCCCCTCGATCGCTCCGGGTTCGTAGGACGACCTGTTCACCATGGATCCTGTTTGTGTTTTGACACGCTGCATCGGCAAGGTCTGTGCGTGTTTTCGGGCGCTGTGCGAAGCGAGCCGGGCAGAAAGCCAGGTATAGACAAAAACCCGGCAAGGGCTCGCCGGGTTCACGGTCTCGGCAAGATACCGAGAACCTTAAAATACGTCATTTAGGGGACTTTTTTCGGCCGTCAGGACGATTTCGAGCTTCCTGCACGGACCGTGGCCCGGCAATCCCGCGCTGCCTCGCGGCCCCACATGTCGAGTCCAATGCTCGCTTTTTGAAACGATCGCCACTGCCTGAAACCCAGCGGACCTTTCGATGTGGGTCCTAGCCTTGAAATCGCGCGGCGATTTCAGCGAGGCTGTCACCGCCGAATTTTTCGAGAACGGAATTGGCGACAACCAGCGCGACAGCGGCCTCAGCAACCGTGGAAGCGGCCGGCACAGACGTGACGTCACTGCGCTCGTACCGCGTCGGCTGCGATTCCAACGTCTCGATGTCGACGGTTCCGAGCGGCTTCACAAGTGTCGGGATTGGTTTCATGTACCCGCGAATGATGAGCGGCATTCCATTGCTGACACCTCCCTCGATGCCCCCGGCACGATTGCTCCGGCGTGTGAACGTACCACCATCCGAGGCGATCTCGTCATGAAACCGCGAGCCCCGGTGTCCGGCGGCGCTTACGCCATCACCGATCTCAACTGCTTTCTGTCCCTGTATCGAAAGAATTGCCTGTGCGATTTGACCATCCAGTCGGCGATCCGAATGGACGTACGTCCCGAGCCCGGCAGGTACGCCCGTCACGACAATCTCATATCGTCCGCCAAGTGAGTCCCCCTCTTTCTTGACCGCCGCGATGTGTTTTACGCATGCCGCACTCAGTTCCGGACTCAGCATGCGAACCTCGCTCTGGTCAGCCGATTCGTTGATCGCCTCCGCACCCGAGAGAACCTGCGCATCCCGCAGCAGCTCACTTTCGGCATCCGATGAATACGCCACGTCTCCGATCTGAAGCACATGGCTGCCTATCTCTATGCCCAGTTCTTTCAGAAAGAGCCGTGCCAGCGTGCAGCAGGCCACGCGCATCGCCGTTTCGCGTGCGCTCGAGCGTTCGATGACCGGGCGGATGTCGTCGAATCCATACTTCTGGACGCCTACAAGATCCGCGTGACCCGGTCGCGGGAGGGTCACGCGCTCGATACCTTCGCCGGTTCCTTCGACGGCCATCACTTCCGGCCAACGTGACCGATCTTTCTGGTGAGCCGCGTTTGAAAGTTTCAGGGCTATCGGGCTGCCGATCGTCCGGCCGAAACGCACGCCCGAATAGACATGGACCTTGTCGCGCTCGATTTTGGCGCGGCCACCCCGTCCATACCCCAGCCAACGGCGAGCAAGATGGCGATCGATTTCGGCTGTGCTCACCGCAACGCCGGCGGGCATTCCTTCGACAATACCGATAAGCGCTTCGCCGTGCGACTCTCCTGCCGTAAGGATTCGAATCATTTTCTACTTCTCGGTTCTGACACTTGTCAAGGCCGCGATGTTCGTGCGACCCAAACTACGACACAGGTCAGAAATCGATCTCGTAGAAGGCGGCGGTGCCGTCGCGGCGCACGACTTCGAGCAGCGCGGACCGTTGATCGTTGCGGGCCAGCGTAAGATACCGCTGAAGGTCGACTATCGATTCCGCTGTGCGCGCGTCGACCGATTGAATCAGCACATCGCGCATCAGGCCGGCACCTGCAGCCGCACCACCCTTTTCTACGTACGCGACGTAGACACCACTGTCGGCACCAAAGCGGCTAAGGTCCCGTTCGCTCGGCAACCGGACGCCGATGCCCAGATCTTCCAGATGCGTCACATCGACATCCGGGATCAAGTGCTCGGGTGGAACTTCCTCCGGCCTCTGGTCCTCCGCACTGCGATCCGCGAACCACGTTTTTGCTGCCGGATCTTCTCTTCCCATCAAGACGACCGCAAAACGGCGAACCGTGCCTCGACGCCAAACGTCCAACTCGACGCTGTCGCCGGGCCGCTGCCGAGCTATCAGACTCTGCAATTCGTTGGGAGCGTTGACGGCCTGACCGCCCACCGTTACCACCACGTCACCAATGCGAAGTCCGGCCCGATCCGCAGCCGCGCCTCTCCACACATCGTGCAGGTAGACGCCGCCAATGTTTTCGAGCCCAATCCGCTCTGCGAGCCGGGCATCAACCCGCCGTATCTCTACTCCCAGAAAAGCGCGTTGGACTTCACCATAGGCAATGAGGTCGGTTGCGATGCGAGACGCCAGGTTTACCGGCACGGCAAAGCCGTAACCTTCGTACGATCCCGACTCGGTTGCAATCGCCGTGTTGATCCCCACAAGAGCCCCGTTCAGGTCGACGAGCGCGCCACCGGAGTTGCCGGGATTGATCGCGGCGTCAGTCTGAATAAAATCCTCGATGCCAAAACTGTCACCG
>JBFHWK010000086.1:0-11455 GCA_041589075.1 Rhodothermales bacterium | reverse complement strand
GGCTGGCCGAAGACGCGGACGCGTGGATCGTGCGCAGCGGCACAAAGATTACGGGCGGACTCATCGAATCGGCACCTCGGCTCCAGGTCATCGGCCGAGCCGGTGTCGGGGTGGACAACATCGACGTCGAGATGGCGACTCGACGCGGCGTGCTCGTCATCAACGCACCGGACGGCAATACGATATCCACGGCCGAGCACACATGCGCGATGATCATGGCGGCGGTGCGTCGGATTCCGTCGGCCGCTGCATCCGTCCGCGCGGGCCAGTGGGACCGCAAGGCGTTCACCGGTTCGGAGGTGTTCGAGAAGACGCTCGGCATCATCGGTGTCGGCAAAATCGGCCAGGCCGTCGCGCTTCGCATGAAGCCCTACGGTGTACGGCTTCTCGGCTATGATCCCGTATTGTCAAACGAGGTCGCGGACCGGATCGGAATCACGCTGGTATCGATGGACGAGTTGCTTGCGCAGAGCGATATCATCACGGTGCACACGCCCCTGACCGACAGCACGCGGGGTTTGATCAACGCTGAGGCCTTGCAGCGGTGCCGGGACGATATTTATGTCATCAATTGTGCGCGTGGGGGAATAGTCGACGAAGAGGCCCTTCTCGAGGGTCTGAAGAGCGGTAAGGTGGCCGGTGCGGCGCTAGACGTGTTTACGTCCGAGCCGCCGGGTGACCGTTTGCGTGCGCTGCTCGAGCATCCGCGCGTGGTGGCCACGCCTCACATTGCGGCCTCGACGGGAGAGGCCCAGACCAAAGTCGCACGGCAGGTAACCGAGCAGGTAGTACAGGCGTTGCGTGGTGAGCCCGTCAATGCTGCAGTCAACGCGCTGGCGATTCGTATGGCGGGGCGTCGTGAGGTAAGGCCGTTCGTCAGGTTGGCCGAGATACTGGGCCGGATGGCAGCACAACTGTTTGACGGTCATGTGGACCGCGTGGCGATAAAGGTGTTTGGCGCAACGGCTGCACGCCACACCGAGGTGCTGTCAGTAGGCGCGCTTAAAGGCATGTTCGCCGTGCTGGTAAGCGGTCCCGTAAACCTGATTAATGCACCGGTGCTGGCTGAAGAGACCGGCCTCGGCGTTGAGGAGCAGACGCTTTCTTCGGGTCTAGGCTACACCAACCTCGTCGAGGTACAGCTCGAGTCGGCCTCGATGCGCCGGCGGGTGGCCGGTACGATCTTCGGGGATGACGATCCGCGTGTTGTGGCGATAGACGATTACCGCTTCGAGATTCGTCCGGAAGGGCGCATGCTCGTGTACAACAACGTTGACCGTCCGGGCGTACTGGCGGCCGTCGGATCGGTGTTGGCGGGGGCGGACATCAACATCGCTGCGATGGCGCTCGGTCGTGATCGAAAGGGCTCGCGCGCGCTTACCGTGATCGACGTCGACGAGGATATTCCGCCGGCTGTGATCGCGCGTATCGCCGGCGTCGACGGGGTGGAAGAACCGCGGTTAATCCGCGTCTGAGAGGGCAAAATCGCGGGTCTGCAATAATCACTACCCCTCAACCGTTGGCCGGAGTTTCCCTTGACAAAGGTGAGGGGTGCCTCTATATTTGGCGTCCAACACCGGTCATGTAAACTATCCACAACAGGAGCCAGCGCCTGTATCGTCAACCGCTACTGCCTTTCAAACCCACTTTTTGCAAGCATCCCCGCTGCTACGTGTTCGAGGCGGTTCGGAATAAGTTGCAGTGGGGACCTGGATTTGCGCGGTTTTAGCGCGTAGTGACGATTTTCGTGCTGATGGGTAATGCGGTTTCCCGATGTAGTCAGGCGTTCAGGTACGCGTACGCGTCTATTTGAATGACCTTGAACTCGGAGATAGCGACCGGATGTATCCGAAGCTTTTCCTTTGAGCCACACATCAGAGTACTAGAGGAGGTAGCATATGTTACGTAAATGGGGCACGCTTGTGTTCTTGCTTGTCGCCGCACCGATGCTGGCGATGGCCCAGAACACCGGTAAGCTCGCCGGTCAGGTATTGGACCAGGAGACTGGGGATCCTCTGCCGGGTGCCAGTGTCGTGCTTGCGGGAACGCAAATAGGCACCATTTCGGACATCGACGGTAACTACTTTATCATCGGTGTGCCGGTAGGCACCTTCGACGTGCAGGCGTCATTTGTCGGCTATTCGACGCAGACAGTGGCAGGCGTCGAGATCAATGCCGGCTACACGCGCGAAATCAACTTCAGTCTCTCGCCGGGTCTCGAACTCGACGAGATTGTTGTTGAATACGAGCGTCCGCTGATTCAGAAGGACGCCATCGGCGCACCCAAAGTGGTCAGCGGTGAGGAGATCGCGAATCTCCCGGTCCGTGGCGCCGGACGCGTCGCGTCGCTCCAAGGCGGTGTCGTCTCGAACGACTCTGACGGGCGACTCTTCGTCCGTGGCGGCCGTGACGAGCAGGTGATCTACTTCGTCGACGGCGTCAAGGTGGTCGGCGCAAACCTCGGTGTACCGCAGGCGTCGATCCAGGAACAGGAGATGCTGATCGGTTCGATCCCGGCCAAGTACGGCGATGCTATGTCCGGCATCATCTCGATCACGACCAAGTCGGGCGCTCCGAAGCTCTTCGGAAGTCTCGAGGCGATTACCTCCGAAGCTCTGGATCCGTTTGGCTACAACCTCTTTTCCGGTACGATAGGAGGCCCGCTCGTCGAGAACAAGCTCAGCTTCTTCCTGTCGGCGGAGGGCCTTTTCCAGAGTGACGCGACGCCGTGGGCGGTGCAAACCCCCCGCCTGACCGATGGTCAGATGCAGTCGCTCCTGAGCAATCCGCAGGTCTTTCAGATCAAGAACGACGCTACGGGCGAGGTCGGCTATGTCTCCGTCCCGGTGCTCGGCAGTCCGACCTCCGTAGAAGACATGGAGGCCGCCTTGACGATTCCTGATGGATTCCGACTGACGAGCGGACGACCGGTCTTCGCGACGCAGGTCATCACAGCCGATGATTGGACGCTCGACGACGAGAAGGACGACCCGCGCACCCGCTACGACATCAACGGTAACCTGACCTACACGCCGTCCAAGGCGATCAGCGTCAGGGCCGGCGGTGCCTTCACCCGTGACGACAACGAGTCGTTCGGCTGGGGAACGTCCCTCTACAACAGTGACCGGACCACGGAGAGCGAGAACCAGACACTACGGTTGTTTGGAACGTGGACACATCGAATCTCCGGAAACACGTTCTACCAGCTTCAGGCGGACTTCGTGAATGATAAGTTCTGGAGCTTCCCGAACGGATTCGGTCGCGATGTCGAAGAGTCGATCTTCTATGGGGATCGTGACCATTCGGTGAATGCAACCTTTGCCGCGTACCAGATCCTTCAGGGCGACTCGATTTACGTCCCGGCGTTCCAGGACGGACAGCAGTCCAGCCTCGGCGGCGTCGCCAGCCTATGGTCGAATCCCGGCGCCGGGCTGAATACGTACACGCGTCAGAACGTGCAACAATTCCGCTTCTCGGCAAGCGCGACCACACAGGTTGGTGTGCATCAGCTCGAGTTCGGCGGTGAGTTTGAGCAGCAAACGCGTCGGTTCTATCAGGTCGGTGCATTCGGGCTCTCTCGCTTCGTCTGTGACAACACAGGAGCAATGAACTGCGGCGCTGAGAACCTCGACCCGCTGAACCCGGACGACGCGGCACTCTTCGGCGGACTGACGCTGAACGCTGACGGCTCCAACTTCAGGGACGTCTACTCGAATCTGCCCTTCAAGGCGCTTCGTGACCGCGCCGTATGGTACGGATACGATTACCGCGGTCTAAATGAGGTGGACAATCAGAACGTGGACGCCTATCTCAATACGGCCGACCCGGCGAATCACAATGTGGAGCCGCACAAGCCGCTCTACTACGCGGGCTATATCCAGGACAAGATCGAGTTCCGTGACCTGGTCATTAACCTGGGCCTGCGCGTCGACGTGTTCGACAACAACACGCTCGTTTTGCGGGACCCGTTTGCCCCCGCTCCGATCGTGCGCGCGGGTGACTCGCAACTGATTCAGGACATCGTCGGCGGCTCGTTCGAGATTCCGGCGAACATCGGCAGTGACCACGCTGTGTACTTCAATGACGCCGGAGCCATCGTCGGCTTCCGGAGCATTGGCGGTGACTTCTTCGATGCGGGCGGTCAGGACTCCGACCTAAACACGGTCGATCGTGCCGGAACGCAACGTCAGAAGCCGAACACGGAGAAGCTCACGTCCGAGATCTTCAAGGACTACGAGCCGGAAGTCACGGTGATGCCGCGTATCGGTGTCTCATTCCCGGTGACGAACCAGGCGTTGTTCTTCGCGAGCTACAACGTGACATCGCAGCGCCCGCGCGAGCAGGCCTTTGCACCGTTCACGACGTACGACCAGATTTCCGGTCAGGCGCGCCTGAACAACCCCGACCTGAAGCCTGAAAAGACCGTGCAGTACGAACTCGGCTTCCGTCAGTCGCTCGGATCGAGGGCTGCGTTCCAGATGTCGGCCTTCCTGCGACAGCAGAAGGACCTCGTCCAGATTCGGAACGTCAACGCCGTGGGACTTGGCGTGGGCTCCTACGGAAACGTGGAGAACATCGACTTTGCCACGACAAAGGGCCTTGAGTTCGAGTTCGATCTGCGAAGGACAAACGGCGTTGCACTGCGCGCGAACTACACGTTCTCTGTCGCAGAGGCGACCGGTAGTGACTCCCAGAGCCTCCGCGTCATTCAGTGGCGTGGAACGCTCGGCCAGGGGCTGTACTTCCCGAACTTCATCTCGGCTGCCGGCTTTGACCGCCGTCATTCGATGAACCTGTCATTCGACTATCGACTTGGCGAAGGTGAAGGCCCGAAGATTGGAGATACTGCGTTCCTGCAGAACTTCGGCTTCAACCTCCTGGGTCAGATCGGAAGTGGCATGCCGTACACGGCGCTTGAGCAACCGTTGCCCGTCAACGACTCGTTCACGTCCAACGTTCGTGGCTCGATCAACGGCCAGCGGATGCCGTGGTACAGTATCCTCGATGTCCGTGTTGACCGGCGATTCCCGATCAACGACCGTGCTTCGGTAACGGCCTTTGTCTGGGTGGAGAATCTGCTCGACCAAGACAATGCGCTGGGCGTGTACCGTGCCTCGGGCCTCGCGGAAACCGATGGCTTCCTCAGCACGCCACTCGGGCGCCAGCGTGCGGCCGGTGTCGGCGCGGGCCTCGGGGATCCGGTAGCCGAGGAGTCGTTTGTCGACCACTACAACAGGTGGGTTGATTCACCGGTAGGCGTGGGCGGAAACCATTACTCGGGTGGACCGCGGTACTCACTGCCGCGTCGTGTACGCCTGGGTGTTCGCCTGAACTTCTAAGCCAGAACGAGTGCGCCGGCTCTTGTTCCGAAACAGGTTCGGGAGCCGGCGCCTTCTGAGATACAAAAGCGAATTAACTCGATTATGGAGATAACGCACATGCCTTTCGTCAGGAAATACAGCATGTTGCTCTTGGCGCTCGTTTTCGCCTGGTCTTCGGCCGCCTATGCGGACGTCGACAAGGACAAGGACAAGCGTAAGAAGACGCAGACAGAAATCGCGGCGCTGAAGGCCAAGTTCGCCGGCGTGACCGGCGACTGCAACCTTGGCAGTGCCTCGTCCGACCTCGACGTCAACAACGTCAAGGCGAGGATGTACAACAATGGCGGTCTCTTCTGGATCGGTGGTAACCCGGTCTACGAAGTGCCGAAGGGATCCGGTTCGAATGCGATCTTCGCATCGGGACTGTGGATCGGTGGTCTCGCTGACGGCGAGATTCGTGCGGCCGCCGCAACCTACTCAGACTGGGAGTTCTGGCCGGGTCCATTGGACGCGACGGGTGCGGCTCCCGCAGACTGCGCGGTCTACGACCGGATCTTTCGGGTAAGTAGTGAGGACGTCAAGGCCTTCCAGGCAGGTGGTCCCCCAAGCCCCGACATTCGTGACTGGCCGTGGCAGCTCGGCGCGCCCGTCGAGGATGGGGACGGCAATCCGGACAACTACAACCTCGACGGTGGCGACCTCCCGGGCATCCTGGGAGACCAGACACTGTGGTGGATCATGAATGATGTCGGCAATGTCCACCTGACGACGGAGACGCCGCCGATTGGCTTGGAGGTGCAGGCCACGGCATTTGCCTTCAATCAGGCAGGACCACTCGGCAACACGACCTTCTACAAGTACAAGTTCATCTATAAAGGCACGGCGACGCTGACGGACGTGTATCTCGGCCTCTGGTCAGACCCGGACCTCGGTGACGCCGGCGACGACTACGTCGGTAGCGACTCCGCGCTCGGTGTCGGCTTCGTGATGAACGGAGACGACTTTGACGGTGGAAGCGCCGGATATGGCGACAAGCCGCCTGCTCTGGGCTACGACTTCTTCCAGGGTCCGCTCGTCGACAA
Organism: Rhodothermales bacterium; assembly: GCA_041589075.1. Taxonomy (GTDB): domain Bacteria; phylum Bacteroidota; class Rhodothermia; order Rhodothermales; family JABDKH01; genus JBFHWK01. The sequence continues at coordinate 5,052 of JBFHWK010000086.1, read as the reverse complement.
CGACGGTCTCGACAACAACCGGGATGGGACGGTAGACGAGCCGGGCGAGCGCGTTGCTATGGCGAAGTTCGTCTTCTACAACAACAACAGCAGCGTTCAGGGTAACCCGACGAATGCCGAGGAATACTACGGATACCTGAAGGGCCTCTGGCGAGACGGTGAGCCTATCACGTTCGGCGGCACCGGATTAGGGTTCTCGACAACGCCCACGAACTACATGTTTCCTGCGGATCCACCGGAGTTCTGGAGCGAAGACCAGCCGACACCCGGCGGTACGCCAAACGTGCCGTCAGACCGGCGCTTCCTTCAGTCGGCAGGTCCGTTCACTATGACGCCCGGGGACGTCCAGGAGATCGTCTTCGGTATTGTCTGGGCGGGAACGAACAACCGAATCACGTCGGTGGCGCAAATGAAGCAGGACGATGCTGCTGCTCAGGCTGCCTTCGACCTTGATTTCGACGTTCCGCCTCCCCCGGATGCGCCGCGGGTTACTGCCACTGAAATCGACGGTGGTATCGTCCTTAACTGGGGGTACCGGCCGACGGACAATAACTACCTCGGCAGTTATGACGAGCCCAGCATCAACATCGTGGTGGCCGAACCGGAGGACGATACGTACACCTTCGAGGGATACATCGTCCGCCAGTACGAGTCGGATAACGATCAAACGGGCACGATCATAGCCGTGTACGACAAGGAAGGGAACGAGGTTAAGAACGTGGTGCGGCGTGACGTCGACCCGATCACTGGAGCGGTCAATACGACTCTTCTGGTTCGTGGCACGGACTCGGGACTCAAGTCGTCCCACTTCGTCGGTAACCTGACCAATTACACGCAGTACCACTTCTCGGTGCAGACGTACGCCTTCAACGCGGATTCAAACCCGCAGGCGTTCTTCAGCCCGATCACAGTGGGGGTCAACCGACTGACGGTGGTGCCCTCGCGTATCGCGGCGCGGAATGGTGGCACTACGCTTGCCGCTACGCCTGGCGTTGGACTGGAAAGTGTTAGAACGGCCGGTGGTGGTGGTGGCTCCGCGAAGGATGCTGCAGGCGCCCAGGGCGTAGCAGGTGTGATCGACGACCCGTCGCAGATTACCGGGGGAACGTACGCTATCGAGATCTTCGAGGCGAACGAGGACCACGACCTGACGTACAACGTCCGCAACACGACCTCGGGCACGTTACTGTTCGATGGGCAGGCTGCTTTTGACAACCAGGGGCTCCTTGCTCCCTTCGGAAAGGGCGCGCAGAGCTACGAGGGTGTTTCCTTCACGATCAGCGGTCCGGACCCGGGTCCCCTTGTGGTGGATGGGTCGATCATGTTCGTCGAGACGGAAGGTCCCGGCGACAACTACGCGTGCGGTCCGAACGCAGGCTCCACGTTTGGTTGCGCTGAAGTGGGTGGAAACTTCCTGTACCCGTCCTTCAACGGTAGCGGCGAATACATCATGTATCACGAGGGCGCCGGTCCGGAGGCCGTGATCGGAGGCTATGCGCCGCAGGACTACGAGATCCGATTCACGGAAACCGGCTCGTACGGCTATCACCCATTTACGACGGGTAATGCCATATGGGTGCCGTTCGAGGTATGGGACATCGGGCCCACCTACACGGGTACCCCCGTCAACCCGAACGACACGGCGGACGACGTGCAGATGATCCCCAACTTCTTCGTTGGTGCTCGAAGCACGGAGTGTGTGTGGTTCTACGATCCTGCCGTTGCGGGAGCGTTCGGCGTGTATCCGGGTTCGACGCAGCGTGTCTACGCATACTACCCGACCACGACGTATGCCGATTGGGAGGCTGCCGTAAAGCCCTTAGTTGATGGCGATCCCAACAACTGCCCGAACGCGTATGACGCTACCGGCGGGGCGATCGAAGACAACATCGACTTCGGCCGTGGCCGTCCGCTGCAGCGTATCGTTTACTTCGGGGACGGTGATCTCACACCGCCGCATCCGGCGTTCGGTGTCGTAAACCGCTTCTACACGACCAAGCCGCTACTCGCCGGCGACGTGTACGAGATAAGCACGGCGGGACTCGCGGCTGAGACCGGTAATACAGCGGCGCGCGACGAGGCACTGGACATGATCACGGTCGTGCCGAACCCGTATCTCGGCGCTTCGGACTACGAAGTGTCCCGCGTCGTCGATGTGGCGAGGATCACGAACCTGCCCCAGCGGGCAACGATTCGGATCTTTACGCTCAGCGGTACGCTGATCCGAACGCTCGAGAAGAACAGTCCGGCGCGTCACCTGAACTGGGATCTCAATACGGACGAGGGGTTGCCCATCGCGAGTGGCATGTACCTCATACATGTTGATGCCAAAGACGAGTCAGGCACTTATGGTGAACGAGTGCTGAAGTTCGCTGTCGTCAAGAAGAAAGTTCAGCTCAACGAACTCTAAGCCAGGCGATGCAAACCAAAACATCGATCGTCTTTGACTCGATATTGAAACTCTGGAGGTTTCTTGTTATGAGACATAAAACTGTCACCTATCTTGGCCTGGCAGCCATCCTCCTCGGCTTCGCAGCTACGGAAGCGCGCGGCCAGGGCGAGGATCGGCGCGGCAGCGCGGGGGCAACCTACCTGCTGTTGCCCGTGACGGCCCGATCGGCCTCACTGGGCAACACGTCCACGGGCGGCCTGACGTCGATGACGGGGCTTGAGGCAGTCAACGCCAATCCGGCCGGGCTGATGCTCAACTCGGGCACGAACGCGTTGTTCAGCAACATGCAGTACTTCGCGGACATCAATGTCAACACGTTTGGTGTCGCGCAGCGAGTAGGCAACAGCAACATCGCGCTCGTAATCACGTCGTGGGATTTCGGTGAGATTCCGCTCACTACCGAGCAGAGCCCCGAGATCACCGATGTGACGTTCTCGCCCACGTATCTGCAAGTCGGTGCGTCCTTCGCACGGCAGCTGACCGACCGCATCGTCGCCGGTGCTACGGTCAAGCTTCTCAGCGAGGACATCGACCAGGCGAACGCCACCGGCCTCGCTCTCGACGCCGGCATGACGTACACGGTTGGCGAGACGGGCCTGCGCTTCGGCGTCGCGCTGAAGAACTTTGGCCCAAGCATGAGCTACTCGGGTAACGGCCTAATCCAGCAGGTACGCCTGCCGGGCACACCGGCGAACGCTACGACGCAAGCTGTGACCATAGAAGCAGCCGGCTTCGAACTTCCTGCCATCCTCAACTTCGGCGTGACCTACACGCGTCAGTTGGCACAGGATGTCAGCCTCGGAGTTCTTGGCAACTTCCGGTCGAACAGCTTCGCTCAGGACCAGTTCTCCGGCGGTCTGGAACTCGGGCTCCGCAACATTCTGTATGTGCGCGGTGCTTACGAGTGGCAGAACGACATGGACCAAACGGCCTTCGAGGGTTGGAGCGTCGGCGCCGGTCTGAACTTCGAGTTCTCCGGCCGCGCGGCAAGCTTCGACTACTCCTACACAGGAGCAGAATTCTTTGATGCCGTGCAGATGTTTACGGTCAATGTAGTTCTGTAATCAGGCAAGCTAATTCGGAAAAGGGTGGGCGGCGCAAGCGGCCCACCCTTTTTTGTTGCTCTTGCGGGCCGACACGGGCGCGTAGCGCTCGGCAACGCCATGACCGCGCAAATGACTGCACGTTGCTCACTCCCGGAGTACCGCCCAGCCTTCACGTGCCGGCTGTTCGTGCTGCTCAGCTTGCTGCTGCCGCTGTCAAGCGCCTGCAGGCAAGCGCCCGATACGAACCGCCCGATATCCGTCGACGAGCAGGCCCCTGTCTTCCGCAATGTCGGCGGAACGGCAGTGTTTGTCGGTGACGACGCGTGCTTCGATTGCCACGAGTCCGAGTACACGGGCTACCAGAGCCATGGCATGGCCAACTCGTATTATCGCCTCACGCGAGAGAACCGCGTCGAGCAGACGCGCAACGTGACGGTGCGCGATCCGCGCTCGGACCTGCGGTACACCGTCCTCGAGACGCCGGATGGCCTTTACCAGGAGGAATACCTGCTGGACGAACGCGGGAAGAAGGTGCACTCGCTACAAAGGCGCATGGACTTTGTCGTCGGCAGCGGAACGGCCGCGCGCACCTATCTGACCGAGAGCAACGGCCGCCTTTTTCAACTACCGCTGAGCTGGTATACGCAGAAGAAGGCGTGGGACCTGAGCCCGGGCTACGAAGTCGCGAACTTCAGATTCGATCGTCTCGTCCCGGACCGCTGTATGGCGTGCCACAACAGCTACCCGGAGACAGTGTCGTACGTCGAAGGCAAGTTTCGCGACGTACCGGAAGGTATCGGATGCGAGCGGTGTCACGGACCGGGCAGCATTCATGTCACGGAGCGACTCGAGGTGCCGGAGCCGGCCGCGGAAATAGACGATAGCATCGTAAACCCTGTGCACCTGCCTTTCGAGCGTCGGCTGGACGTCTGCCAGCAGTGTCACCTGCACACCACGGTGTCACTGCTTCGCGAGCGACGTGATGCGTTTGACTTTCGCCCGTCGGAAGATCTTGCGAGCCACATCGCCTTGTTCGCGAAGACAGGTCCCGATACTGCCGATGCCGTCGAAGTCATCTCGCACGCCGATCGCATGAAAAAGAGCGCGTGCTTCACTGCGACACAGACCACCACTCAACCGCTCGAATGCACGACGTGTCACGATCCGCACGAAGGTTTTCGACAGGCCGGCCCCGACTACTTCAGCAGCACGTGCGTCCAGTGTCATGTCGTGGACCAACTGGCGGCCGAGTTCTCCGGTACCGAGTTCGAGACTGCCCACGCTTCGCTGACGGCGTGTGCAGATTGCCACATGCCGAAGGTGAAGGTCGAAGACGCCCCGCATTCCAGTTTTACGGATCACTGGATCCGGGTCGTTCCGAACGAGGGTGAGCCGTCTCCGGCGCCGGCACCAGCCGTCGATGGGCTGGAAGCGTACTTCGCGCGAGATCGCGATACGCGGGAGGGCGGTGTCTACAGGGCAATGGCGCAAATCGTATACGGTCGCCAGGTAAACGATCCGGAAGAAATGCGGGCCGGTGTCGATCACCTCGAG
>JBFHWK010000085.1:0-11569 GCA_041589075.1 Rhodothermales bacterium | reverse complement strand
TTGCTGGACGACGGCGCCCTCGGAAAGCCGGTCCTTCTAAAACAGTCTGAGAAACACGACGGTCCGCATGCAGATCACTTTTGGGATGTGGAGCGGTCCGGCGGCGGAGTCACGATGGACATGGGCTGTCATGCCATTGAGTTCTTCCGCTGGCTGCTGGGCCGGCCGCCGGTCCGGTCCGTCTACGCGCAGATGGGTACGTATATACACGGTGATCGGACTGAGGGTGACGACAACGCGATCATCATTCTCGAGTTCGAGAATGACGTCGTCGCGGTCGCGGAGGAAAGCTGGACGAAGCTCGGCGGCATGGACGATCGAGCCGAGATCCACGGGTCGCACGGAGTCGCATACGCGGACCTCCTGCATGGCAACGCGATAGAGACGTACAGCGCCGAGGGGTACGAGTACGCGGTCGAAAAGGCCGGGTCGACGCGTGGCTGGTCGTTCACCATCTATGAGGAGGGATGGAATTATGGTTTTCCGCAGGAGTTCGAGCACTTCGTTGCCTGCGTGCGTGACGATGTTGAGCCGCAGGTTACGGGGAAAGACGGGCGTGCAGTTCTCGAGGTCATCTTCGCGGCATACGAGTCGGCACGAACGGGCAAGAAAGTGTTGCTGCCGTTCGAGACGGATGCCACCCGCCCCATCGATCTCTGGAAGCCGGGACTGACGAGTTAAATCCCATCGCCCGACCGAGTGCCGCCGACGGGACTAGCGAGTCACGAAGGTTCTAACGTGAGATTGGAGGACCAGCTACGCGAAGCGCGCAACCCAGACTACTTGAGCAAGACCATGCTCCGTGTAGTGGCCGCGGTCGCCGTCTCCAACCGGTAGAAATACGTTCCGCTCGGGAGAGTGTCGGCATCGAAGGACATGACGTACGTGCCGGCCGCGAGCTGGCCATCGTACAGAACCTGCACGAGTCGGCCGAGCGCATCGTACACGGTCAACCTTAGCTCACCGGATTCCGGCACGCCGAACTCGATTCTCGTCGAGGGATTGAAGGGATTCGGATACGCGGCTTCCAGCACGATCGAACTCGGTACTTCTCCGGTCGGCTCAAGGCTGGTCACGCCTTCGGCGCTTCCGGAAGGAGGCGCTGCGGCGGGGAGCTCGATTACGGTCCCGTCAGCCAGCACGGCAATGAGTGTAAATGGCGCTCCTTGCTGATTGGCGGACGGATCCAGGAATCCCGACGCCAACACTGCGGCCGACTGCCCGGCCAGTCCCGACAGATCCGCTTCGAAAGAAGCGATGACCGTCTCGTTGTCAGCGCCAGGCGTGATGTCCAGCGTGTAGGCCGCCGCTTCCACAACTAGGTAGTCTGTCAGGTCGCCGTAGGCGGCATCGTCCACCAACAGGCCCACGTCACGAGCGACGACGTCGACGGTTGGGGCGTCCGTCACGGTGTGACCTGCGAAGAATGCTACGTCGCTTGACGGAGTCGTCTCGGGCCCATCGTGCGTCACGAGAATGGCATCTCCTATCTCTTCTCCGATTTGGTCACATGGCACGGGCGAAGGTTGATGACCCGGAGGAACACCAGGCTGCCAGAGCCGGCACTGACCCGGCGGCGGGTAGTGCCCTCGCGGGACATGCACCTGCTGCGCAGCCCTCTGCCGAGCCTGAGGCTTGACGAAGACCGTGAGCTCGGTATCCCGGCCGTCAGGATTGGCAGCGAACGCGGTCGTATCCAGGACACCGGAGGCAATGGCGACGTACGATACGTTCTCCTCGAGTACGGTATCGAAGCTCTTGACGACGTCCGATACGCTCTCGCTTGATCCCGGCGCCAACCCAACCGACAGAGGCGTATCCGCAGGTACGGGCACGAAGGGTGTTGCCGTTCTGAACGCGAAGTCATCCAAGATCCTTTCGCTGCCGAGGTAGACGTCTACGGTTTCGAGTGCAGGATCTGCAGCGTTGTGGATGGCCTGTAGGTAGGCGACGTCATCTTCGTCAGGCCCATCGTCATCATCATCGTCTTCTTCGTCACAATGGCCGGGACCGATGCGTCCGTTGTTGTAGTCGTCGAGCCATTCCGCGAGCTCGATGAACTCTTCTCGCTCTTCACCACGCGGAGGATCGGCCGGCGAAGACGCACCGAGCAACTCGGCGGCTCGCTCCATTGCATCGGCGATGTCTGCGTCGTCCGCACCCGAGAGCACGTTCAGAAATGCCGCGGCGTACTGGCGGCCCAAGATGATGAAGGCATTCCCTCCTGAAGGTGGCGTGCGGAGAATCTCACTCCATGTCATGCCGCTGTCGAGGAACGGGTCATGGGGCGTCACGTCCATCGGCCACGCTTCGGGATGGTTCTTCCAGAATCCCTTCGAGTACGTACAGCCATCGTCTTCCCCGGGGAAGCCGAGCTGGGCCACCGTTCCGTCCGGGAAAACGGCAAGCGCCGAAGCCGCGGGGCCGTTTTCGTTTTGCTCGGGTCTGAAGAACCCGGACGCCAGCACGACCGCTGCCGTGCCGCCGAGTCCCGTAAGGTCAACTTCGACCGAGGCGAGCGGATTATCGTTGTCGTCGGCGGGTGTTACATCGAGCGGCACGATGCCTTCGTCGAACGAGACGTAATCCGTCATGTCCCCGTAGCCGACGTCATCAACGATGATGTCATCAGCAGGTCCAACGATATCCAGCGACGGGGCGTCCGTGATGCCGTGGACTCCGAAGACGTCTATCTTCGTTGAATCCTCGGCAGTCTCTCGGGCTCCCTCCTTCAGAAGAAGCGTGAAGCTGACGTCGCGGCCGTCCGGGTTGGCAGCGAACAGTGCGGGATCCAGTACTCCGGTAGCGATTACCACATACGTTTCGTCGGCCGTCAGCGTAACGGCGAACGATGCGATCACGTCTGCGGAGCTCGTGCTTGTCGAAGGAGCGATCCCGAGCACGATCTCGACATCGGCCGGTGCGTCGATGAACGGCGTCGCTTGGGTGTACACGAAGTCATCCACCAGCAGATCGTCACCGAGGTAGACGTCGACCTCCGCGGCCGCCGGGTCGGCCGCGTTGTGGATGGCCTGAACGCGGGCTAACTGTGCCCGAGCGGAAAGCGTGAACGTGGCAAGTAGAAGAGAGAGGAGGGCAGTACCCGTAACACATTTCATGATTCGCCTCATGTCCAATTCATTTTATGCCGCGCACCTTATTCAGATCATACAACAAACAAGGACACAAAGCGGACAAGCAAGTTACCGGTGCTCGACCGGCAGGTCAACCACAGCGGGCCGATCGGTCCGGGTATGATGAAAGAATTGGCTGTAGAACACAGCATATAATTCCGGTGTAGGTGTTCGTCCCGCATGACAATCGGCGCAACGCCTGCAGAATCTTTGGCGCGCCGGCCGTCTCCAAGCGGGGGACTACGTCGGGACGAGGAGGATGGTGGTCGTGAAATCGGGCCACCGCGTTTCGCGTACCGCACTCCTTTAATGCTTTGAACCCCGCCTGAGGTGGCGACTGCCGGAGCATCGTATAATACCGGGGCTGTTGTCCGCAAGGCCTCGGACTTTTCCATTTGTCTGAAGACACCCAGCACGCGATGAACCACCTCCTCTCAACGGTCCGCTCGATCACCGCACTGGCAGCCATCCGCCTCGCGATGGTGCCCGCCCGTGCACATAACGTTGCGGTCACGTTCACGCGAGAATTGCAGCCGTCGGTGATTCGCAAGCCCAACGAGTGCTTGAAATAGAACATCCTTATGGCACGAATATTTGTCACCGGCTCGTCGGCCGGCCTGGGACTGTTGGCGGCACAGTGGCTTGTAAGTGAGGGTCACGCCGTAGTGTTGCATGCTCGTAATGAGCAACGAGCACGTGATGCGCTGACCGGCGCACCCGGAGCGGAGGATGTACTCATCGGGGATCTGAGCAGTATCGAAGAGACGAAACAGCTAGCCGACGACGTTAACGCGACCGGGCGCTTTGATGCCGTCATCCATAACGCCGCGGTTTACCGGGCTTCACGCACGGACATTCTCGCTGTGAACACGCTGGCTCCCTACATACTGACCTGTCTGATTGAAAAGCCGCAGCGACTGATCTACCTCAGCTCGGGTTCGCATCTGCACGGTGATCCCGCCCCGCACCGTATGACATCCGGGGGCGTCAGCTACGCTGATTCCAAGTTGCATGTGGTACTGCTGGCCAAGGCCGTAGCCCGCACATGGCCGGACGTGTACTCTAATGCCGTCGACCCCGGCTGGGTGCCAACCAAGATGGGCGGTCCCGGTGCGCCCGACGATCTCAAGAAGGGTTTCTTGACGCAAGTATGGCTGGCTGTGAGCACCGATGAGAAGGCGATCGTGAGCGGACGATATTTTTACCACAAAAGAGAAGCCGATTATCGTTCTGAAGCCGACGACATTGTACTGCAGGACGAGATTCTCGCTGCGTGTGAGCGAATCACTGGAGTTCGTTTTCCGGTCGACCAGAAATAGGAATTTGACTTGGCCGAGCTCATTGAGGAATTCCGGCCGGCGCGTGCATTTGTCGACGCCTATGTCGAATTGGGGTCAGCGAGTGTTCGGGCGACGTTCCGGAGACACGCTGTCTCAGCGACTCCACTACCCCGGTTTCGGTAGACTGAGGTCGTCCTCCTACCGAACGATGGTGTGGCTGTACTTGATAACGAACGCCCGGTTGTCACTTCGCGGCAGGCGCGGCATTGTCCCGGCGATATCGGTATTGACACCCTCGTTGAATACGATCCACAGGTCGTGCCCCTCGCCGAAGTTGTACCGGAGTCTGACGTTTGCAGAGAGCACGTCCAGTGTGCTGTTGTATTGAACGAAGGCGGTGGCAGAGATCCGTGTGTCAAGCGCGCCCCCGATGCGAAGCAGGGCGAGGTGCGCATCAAGGCGTTGTCGGCGGTCGTCGAATCGCACGTGGCTGTACGTGTACCTGCCTCGAATCTCCAGGTGGCGTGAAGCGTACCAGATGGGCGTGAAGGAGGCCGTCGCCTGCCAGCCGTCATAGAACGAGCCAACGTTGACTTCGGTGCGATATTGCAGCAGATCGGTGAAAGGTCTCCGGTACGAGCCACCCATGCGATAGAACGTGTAGCTGCCGGGCGGAACAGTCACGTCCGACGGTAGGAGGAAGGGCTCTTGCAAGTCTTCGTAGACCAATTTTGCCTCGATGCTGCCGGCAGCGCCGGATCGCCGTCCGAACTCCCACCCGGGACCGAGTTCGGCAGACTCGACGGTTCGGTCGCGATTCCGAAGAATGGCCAAGGCGTCCAGGGATAGCGCGTGCCAGAGTAGACTCGATTCTGCTGAGGGCAACCATCCATGCCAGACTCGTTCTTCCAGTTGGACAAAGTCATTGCGCTGCGTGAAGCCGAGGCCGGGATCGTAATCCGGACCGGACCATGTGAAGGACGTGCTGTACCCGAATCCGTCACGCCGCCGACGCTGAAGCTCCACGAGTAATCGGCCGCTGCCGAAAGCCGCGACATCCTTCTCGTCGAGTCGCCGACTGTCGAAGGTCTGCGCCCACTTTGTCGTCAGGTAGTCATCCCCGGAAACTCGAAGCACGCCGTCGGCGCCATAGGCGAAGTTGTAGGTACCATCGCTGCCGATGCGGCTAGTGGCCATGGCACCTATGAATGAGTATTCGTTGAGCACCCGGCGGCGGACGCGGATCAGGCCGAAGTTCTCCGCCGCCAGTCCACGCTGCGAGGCAGTGTGCATGTCGAGGGCACCGACATCCCAACCGCCCATCCTTCCCACGAGTCGCGCTCCGCCGAGGATCCGGACGCTTTCGCCGTCTTCCGTAAGGCCGATTCGCCTGGAGTGAAACAGCCTGCTCTGCCCGCCGGTCCGGAAATCGAATATGCCGGCGCGCTCCTGGAAAAATTGTCTCTTCTCGGGAAAGAAGAGCGAGTACCGGGTCAGGTTTACCTGCTCGTCATCGGCCTCGACCTGGGCGAAGTCGGTATTGACGGTGAGGTCCAAAGTGGTATTGTCGGTGAGGCCGTATTTGACGTCACCGCCAATCTCAAACTCTCGATCAGTGTTCTGACTGTACGCGGCCCCGTCCGTGGTCAGCTCACTAACCCGTCCCGTGCCCGCGAGCACGTAAGGGGTTATGTATAGCGGTCGACGCGGATATACGTCCCGAAGGATGACCTTCTGTGCCAGCGACGGTTTGAGAAATGCCCAGTCTGCAATCGGCTGCACCGGAGGGTAGACGACACGCTCTGCCCGCCGCGCGATCTTCCGCTGCAGGGCCAGGCCCATTCTCACGATTTCGCCGTCAGCTTGAAAGCGGAGACTCGAGAACGGTACGCGTACCTCGGCAAACCAGCCGTGGTCCGTTACCAGGGTCGCCACGTCCCAGAACGTGTTGTAGTCGTTGTTGAGCCACGAGCCGGATGCCAGCGTTCCTCCGGTGGCATCGCTGGAGATCGTCGCGTCCTTTCGGATCCCCGCCGGCGTAGTGGTGAATAGAACGGCAGTTTCGTTGTCGTTGAATGTGTCGAGCAGTATTTCGAAGTGGTCATCGCCGCTCAGCCGGTCGCGGTATAGGGAATTCGCTCGGATGCCTGCTTGGTCCGCGTCGTACGCCCGGAGCGCGAAGTATATGAAGTCGGAGTCGTAGGCTACCCGGACTTCGGTGCGTTCGCTGGGTGGGTGTCCCGGGTTAGGCTCGTACTGAACGAGGTCGAAAGGTTCGACGTCGATCCACGCAGCCTCATCGCTTGGACCATCTAATCGTATCGGCTGGCTGATACGCTGCAACGTGACGGGCTCGTCCGACTGTGCGATCACGACAGCAACCGGAAGATGGGCCGTCAAGAGAAGTGCCGCAAGACGTCTTGCCATCCAAGTGACCGTCGCCGTGCTACGCCCCGGCGTACCCGCCGATTAGCAGATACTTGACCTCATGCTCTTTCAACAATCTGAAGAACACGCCGAAGTCGGCCGGTAGCGGAATCGTTGCCATAGAGGAGTCGCCGCGTCGTGTCGAGGGCTACTAATCTCTCGTGATGGGTTCGCTTGCGCCAGTAATTTCGCTCCTCCGCCGCATGTTCGGATCTAGAAACAACTGAAAACGCGGTTCGGTCAACTCGGAGTGTGTCCTTCTCTTTCCTGGGAAGCGTCCTGACTCGAGATGATCGTGTTACGAGCGATTGTTGCGGAGGCTCCCAACTCTACAGTTGATCACGGACTCCTTGGCGCGATACGCACGGCTTCGCTCGCAAGGTTGAGGACAAGCCAGATCGGCGGGTCTCGCCGCTCTCTATCGGCGCCTCGTCGATCTCATAGACGTGGGCGATATTCGGATGATTGAGCGCAGCCGCCGCCCTGGCCTCGCGGTTAGAAGCGTGCCTTGTCATGTTCCGAAACAAGCGCATGTGGAGGCAGCAGCTTCAGCGCCACCGTCCGGTCGAGCTTCGTATCCTCGGCTCGGTAGACGATACCCATGCCGCCGCGCCCAAGCTGCTCCGTGATGCGGTAGTGTGATGGGTTCCGCCGATCACAACGCTAGCCGAGCGAGAAACAAGGCACTAGGTAGGCGGCCGGGACTAGAGAAGCAAGGTTGAGCGGGATTGGGTGGGCTTACGCGTTCACTCGACGCCTCACCCCTATGGTTTTGGTTCAGTCTCTTCACTCCCAGTTCTCGACCAGTTCCTGAAAGCGGGGGTCGTCGCGCAGCGGGTCGAAGTAGACGAGTTGGAGCGCGGCAGGATGCGAGTGGTATTGCCGGTACGGACGTCTCGACAATTCTTCGAGCTCATTGAGTGCCCCATCATGGTCACCACTCAGTGAAAGCGCCGCTGCACTGTGGAAGAGTACGATCGGTATTGCGTGATTGTCATTTTCCACCATGGCTTTCAGGTTGTCAATACTGGAGATCATCAGCGCTCGTTCACCCAGCCCTGCGTACGCGAACGGAATCCACAGATTGCGCTCGATAGTGTTTGCATCGGGTGCTCTTCGCAGTAGCGCTCGCCAGACGGACCTGACGGATTCAGTGTCGCCACTCGAGTAATGCAGGGCAATCCCGCGGGCCCAGAGTGCCTCTACCTGCCACCGGTCCGACAGCAGGCGGGTCGCGGCCGTATCGGTTCTCGCAAGAATCGACGTGAAGTCGCGTTCAGGAAGGTGAACCGCCCGACTCCAGTAAGCGCTCAACTGGCCGGGATGCACGGATTGATCTCCTGATTCAAGCAATGAACGTGCTCTTGCGGTGTCGCCCTGCCAGCCGCTCACCAGTGCGAGTTCGAGATGAAACCCGGCCAACGGGTTTGTCTTTATGGCCCTCTCGAACCAGAGGTCCGACTCGGCGAAGCGTCCCAGCCCCATCTCTGTTTCCGCAATGCTCAACGCGGCGTGCGACATGGTGGGGTTCAGTCGGTACGCGCTCTTGAAGGCTGCTATCGCCTCTTCAAATAGTCCGAGGCGTCTACGAATAAACCCGAGCGCGAGCGACACGTCCGGATCAGACGGGCTGAGTTCCATCGCCGCCTGGAAATGTGTCAGTGCCGACTGAAAATCCCGCTTGATATAATAGTCCACATAACCGGCTGCGATCCGCGAATCGACCGAGCTCGGGCGCAACCGTTCAACAGCATCGGCCGCCTCGAGCGCGCGCGTGTCGGACGGCTCGAGAATCTGAAGGAAGACCAGCCATCCGTAAAGCCTGGCCCGCTGAACATGGGCTCGCACAAAGTTCGGGTCGAGACGGCATGCTTCCTCGAAGAATTCCAGAGCCTCCCTAGCCGAGTCTTCACCTCCAAAGACCTGGGGAATCGACGCCATGCCTCGGAGATACGCCAGATAGGCCTCGTTGTTGGTCGTGAGCTTCTCGCCGAGTTGTTGTCTCTCGCCGAGGTCGAGAACGATCCCGAGATTCTCCGCCACGGATGTTGCCACGCGTGCCTGGAAACCGAGGGCATCATCGAAATCGCCGTCGTATTGATCGGCCCACACCTGGGCCTCGTCGCTTACGCGGATCAACTGAGGTGACATCCGAACACGGGCCCCGCTAACCTGATAGGTTCCGTCCAGCACGTAGTCGACATTGAGCGTGGCGGCGATCTCCTGAATGGATTTGCCCTCCTCCACCATGTTGGCTGCGCTTCTTGTCGCACGTATCTCCAACTGCTCCACCGACATGAGGCGCGTGGCGATGTCATTGGCCACACCGAAAGCCATGTAGTCAAACTCGGGCGGTCCCGCGTTCCGGAAGGACAGGACGACGAGGGCGGGCTTGGATGCAACCGGTGAGTCGTTTTGGCCAACCGAAGTTTCACCGCGCGGCCACAGGAGAACGGCCGCTAAGATAACGGCCACGATTCCTGCAATCCCGATGAGGATGGGGCGCGTGCCAAGCGTGCGACCTTGGTGCCCATTTGTATGAAGGGTCGTACTCGCCGTGCCGGCAGCAGACTTCAGTCGCTCCGCGAGGTCCGAGGCGCGCGCTGTTCTATCACGTGGGTTCTTTTGAAGGGACTGAGCAACGATGTCTTCGATGGCTGGCGATTGACCTTCGAGTGGCGGAGGCTTCTCGTTCAAGATCGCGTAGGTCACCGCCTGCTCGTAGTCACCGCTGAACGGCCGCTTGCCTGAGAGCATCTCAAACAACATCACCCCGAGGCTCCAGATGTCCGTGCGATGGTCGACCGGCTCGCTACGTATCTGTTCGGGTGACATGTAGTAGGCCGTGCCGAGCGTGCTGCCGGACTTCGTCAGTTCGAGTGCACCCGTCAACTTTGCCAGGCCAAAGTCGAGGATCACGGCCCGACGCCGGTCAGTGACAAAGATGTTGGCGGGCTTGACATCTCGATGGACGATCCCCTTGTCATGGGCAGCCGCTAATCCCTCCGCGACTTGCCGGGCGATGTCCAGCGCTTCATCCGTTGGGAGCGCGCCTCGCTCCAGCTTTTCCTTCAGCGTCTGACCCTCGTAGTGGGCCATCGCGATGAACATCTGCCCGTCATCGGTTTCACCGATATCGTAGATCGCACAGATATTCGCGTGGTTGAGCGCCGATGCCGATCGCGCCTCTTGTGCAAATCGCAGATTGGCCTCTTCGTCCGTGCTGAGGTGGGGCGGTAAGAACTTCAGCGCCACTCGCCTCTTGAGGCGGGCATCCTCTGCCAGGTAGACTACACCCATGCCACCGCCGCCGAGCTTCTCGAGGACGTGGAAGTGCGTTATCGTCTGACCGATCACTGTCAGCTAACCCTCAGGTCCGAGAATTAAGAGATCAGCGGCGGCACTCACATCGACAGCTTGTATGAACCCTCCCACGTGGACGTCCATTTGCCGTCAGACCACTGGGCTTCCATCTTGTAGGTCCCGCTGCCTTCCACGCCGTCAAACTTTCCGGAGCCTCCCATGAAGCCCCACTTTCCTGTCGTGCCATCACCGGCATACCAGGCCGCCCACGTATCTCCTTCGGCATCGATTGCATCACAGTGGCCAGTCATCGATTGCGGCACACCTTCAGCAGAGGCGTGAATCGTACCACGGCAATTGAGATTCGTCAGGGCGAAAGGAGACCCTTCGGAGCCGAGGCCAAAGCCCGAGCCGTGCGTCCGGATCAGTTTGTGACCGTTCGGAAGATCGGTGGTCTCCGACCATTGTGGATAAAAAGCGTTGCGGCCGCTGATTGCCGTTTGTGCCGAGACGGCGATCGAGCCCGCGAACAGGACAGCCGCGAGAAACGACGCGCGTAAGATTTGGATGGAAAGCCGATGCATAACATACCTCCTGTCACGATGCTAGGTGAGCCGATGACGGAACGTAGGGAGTCGGCGACACAAAATCACGCGATAGGACATGCGGTTTGGTTGCACTCTCAAAAGACAAGTGCGGCCTTGGTCCGTCCGAATGTGTCTCTGAGAGATTCTCCGAAGCCGCCTGAAGCCAGTACTGACCAGTCGCATTCTGGCATGCATCGGTTTTTGACGGAGTGGTCAAGGCGACTCGACTGACGCGATTCAGAACCTTATTGTGACGGTAGATCGTATCTTGTCCTCGCGCGTTTGGCCCGGGCTACCTCGGCGAATTCGAACTCGCCGCATCACTTCACGAGGCCCGCACCATGCTCCTGACCAGGTCATTGCGCCTGTTGTTGATTGTCCCGCTGGTGCTTGTGTGCCGTTTGGGCGCCGGACAAACAGTCGATGTCGGTCTGGGCAGCTACAGCCTGTCGTTGCCGTCGGGAGCAGTGGGTCCACAGAATTCGTCCGGGCAGAACATCAGCCCCAAAGTGTCGTCCGCCTTTTCGCTCCCGATTCAAACAAACGACTACTGGAGCAGTCTCATCTACCCGTTCCGCGGTGATCCGCATTCCAACGTGCTCCACGTACATCCTCTAAACGCAAAAGCGGTTGCCGCGGGTCTACAAATCGGATACACGCCGGATCACGTCTTTGTAGCGAACGATTATCTGTATCCGTTCACCCATCAACTGACCGTCGGTGTCAGCGGACTGACTGCGTCCCGGACCGTCGCCCAGCACTACGGCGACTGGACGGTCACGGCCCTTTGGGAAGACACCGCCACCTCGATGGAGGCCACACTTGGCCACGGGCTTCC
>JBFHWK010000084.1:0-11646 GCA_041589075.1 Rhodothermales bacterium | reverse complement strand
GTTTTGTGGCGTGAAGGCGGTCCTCGAGTTCTTCTTCGAGGAGTCTCAGACGGGTCCTTTGCGTGTAGAGAACCCAGAAAAGTCCGATGAAACCGATTACGGCGGGATAGAAAACCAGTCGCATCACCGGATGCGTAATCTCACTGAAGGCCGGGTTGCCTTCGGCACCGGGATGCAGGCTGTCGAGCTGACGTGGCAGCACGTACAACAGGAACGGCACGGTGGCGGCTGCAAAGACGTTATAGACGGCCGCGATGCGTCCGCGCCGGTCCTGATCGTCGATCGAATCGCGCAGCACGAAGTAGGCGCCGTAGATCAGCAGTTCAACGGCGGCCATCGACTGGCGCGGATCCCAGTTCCACCAGATGCCCGTACCCTGGTACCACGTAAATCGCGACCAGAAGATGCCGGTCGCGAGGCCCATCAATCCGAACACGACACCGACGCGGGCTGCCTCGGCTGCGCGCACGTCCCGCACGCGATCGCCGGAGCCGAGAAAACGGACCGAGTGATAGGCGGATACGACAACCGCGGCCATCAGGGTGAACCACATCGGCACGTGGAAGTAGAGGTTTCGCGCGGTGTGTTCCAGGATGTTGATGCGCGGTATCGCAAGCAGGAAGGCACCCAGAATAACCGCCGTCAACCAGAGCGCCACGACCATGCGCGCCGTTCGGTACCACTTCATGTTCACGTGATCGCTAGTCATGTCTCAGTCGTTCCACACGTAATCGAACAATAACGTTGACGCTGTTATCACGACGCCGGCAAAGCTAACGAGCGTTACGATCTCGTTGGCCGATGCGCTCCATCCGGCACCGTCGGCCAGTGCGTTGCGCGTCGCGCTTACCACTGAAAGAAGCAGCGGGATCAGCAGCGGAAAGACAAGTACGGGAAGAAGCGGTCCTTGTTTTGCCGATCGCGCGATGATCGCAGATAGCAATGTCGATGCTCCCGAGAGGCCAAGAGAACCGAGCAGGAGCGTCGCGGCCAGCAGTCCCGGCACCGTCACCTCAACATTGAGCAACAGTACGAACGCCAGTACGGCAATCACGTTGGCCGTAAGCACGAGAAGGAAATTGAACAGCAGTTTTCCTCCGTATACCATGCTCGCGCGTGCATGCAGGCGCAGCAGCAAGTCGGTTTCTTTCTCGACCTCGCTGACGAAGGCTCGTCCGAGTCCGATCGATGCCGCGAATACGATCACGATCCACAGGAGCGCGGACTGGACGCGTGGCGTCACGGCCTCCTGTCCCAGCGCAAACATGGTGAGCAAAAGCGTCGCGACCACGAACATCAACAGTGCGTTGATGCCGTAGCGATCCCGGACCTCGAGCTCGAAGTCCTTCCGCAGAATAGCCCAGGTTCCGACGAACCAATTCATTTTTCAGCCGAAAAAATTCAGGGAGCAATGTAGAGTCGACCGTTCTCTCTGATGTCGAAAACTAACTGAAGAACGCCCGCAGATGCGGCGGGGTGGCCCGCCGGTGGTTGTTTCAGCGGCGTTCCCTTCAAGCCGCCCGATCGTCGGGCATCTTTCGAGGCTCCTCGGTAGACGGTGGATCAAATTCGCCTATAAATGAGATTTCCGGCTCCAATCGGACGCCATATTGATCCTCGACCGTATTGCGGGCAAGGTTGATGAGCGCCAGCACGTCGGACGCACGCGCGCCGCCGCGGTTAATCATGATGTTGGCATGCCGGTATGTGATCTCCGCGCCTCCGACGCGGGTGCCCTTCAGTCCCGCCTCGTCCATCAGTCGCCCCGCCCCGAGTCCTTCGATCTTCTTGAATATCGAACCTACGCTCGGCTCCGTGTCGAGTGGAGGATGTCGCTGTCGGCGCCACTCGAGGTTTGCTTCCATGGTCGCACGCATCGTCCTGATGTCGCCGGGTTGGAGCTGGAAGGTTGCGGAGAGAACCACATCGGGACGTTCGTGGAGTACCGAGTAGTCGTATCCAAAGTCGAAGTAGTCGACATCGGCCGTAACGCGGTCGCCCTCGGCGGTAAACAGTTCGGCGGACAAGAGCACTTCTTGGATGAACATGGTCCGTTCTCGCTCCGGCGGCGGTGAGAGAAAGTGCAGGTTTTGCCACAGAGCCCCGCCTACGGTCGAGGGAATGCCCACATAGTGCTCAATACCCTCCAGTCCCGCCGAGACGGCAGCCTCGATGACGTCCGGATAGAAGATGGCGCCGCTCTGGGCTGTGAGCCGCGCGCGTGGAGCGTCCACCGCGATGCTCCGGGCCACGTTGCGAATCACCAGACCGCGGAACCCGCGATCACCGACGAGAATATTCGCACCGAGGCCGAGCAAAAAATGCCGCAGATCGTGCTCGCGCGCGATCTCAATCGCTCGGACGAGTTCTGCCGGCGTGTGAACCTCGACAAACAGGTCCGCGGGTCCGCCGATCTGAAACGTCGTGAAGGGCGCCAGGGCGACGTTCCTGCGCAACCGCCCATCGCCGAATTTTTCTTCCAATTGCGCGATCGCCTTTAGCGACACTTTATCTACCATCGGGTGGGTTTGCGGTTGAAGATAGTACGAACGTTACCTTCTTCTACTTGTTGCCGTGCAACCTGTCCGGTAGCTTTCACGTCGATCATCCTGGAAATCCGCACAATTACGGACCAAACAATGAACAGCAAGTATCCAAACGTTACCCGCGTCGTGAGCCGAGTCGGTGTAGGCGTGGTCGTGGCCGTGTTTGTCATTGCCCTCGCCGGCGGGTGCATGTCCACGAGCATTCGATCCGGCGAGGCAGGTGTTCGCTACAGCATGTTCGGGGGTACGGACCTGGATGCGGCGTATGGCGAGGGTCTTAAGGTGTATCCGCCATGGGTCAGTATCATCCGGTACGACGTGCGCGTTCAGGAGAAACTGGAGCAGCTCGAAGCACTATCGTCGAACGGACTGACGATTGGTATGGATGTGTCGATCCGGTGGAAGCCCCACGCTGAGGAGCTTCCTCGACTGCACACGACGTACGGAACCGACTACTATCGGAAGCTCGTGCAGCCCGAGCTGCGTGCCGCTGTACGTGAGGTGGTCGGTCAGTACACGCCCGAAGAACTGTACTCAAGCAGACGAACGCAACTCCAGGAGCAGATATTCGCGCGCGTCCAGGGTGGCGTTGAAGGTGAATACGCTGAGGTCGAGGCGGTCCTCATTCGCGATGTCCGCCTACCCGAACAGATCCAGCGTGCGATCGAGAACAAGCTGAAGGAGGAGCAAGAGGCCGAGCGTTACGAGTTCACAATCCGAAAGGAGGAGCTGGAGGCGCAGCGCAAAAAGATCGAGGCGACTGGACAGGCCGAGTATCAGCGTATTATCACGCAAAGCCTTTCGCCATCGTTCCTGAGGTTCAAGGGCATCGAAGCGACACAGCGTCTAGCCGAATCTCCGAATACGAAGACTGTCATCGTGGGTAGCGGAAACGACGGGCTGCCGTTGATTCTCGGTGGCAACTGACCGGGCGGTAACTGGCGACGACTTCTTCGGTCGTGTGTGGGCCGTGGTGGAGCAGATTCCCTTCGGCCGCGTGACTACGTACGGCCACATCGCCGAGTATCTTGGCGTCAAGAGTGCGGCTCGCACAGTCGGATGGGCACTGAATGCGGCTGCTGGCACGGGTCTGCCGTGTCATCGTGTCGTGAACCGCTTTGGCGCGCTGTCGGGAAGTATCCACTTCGGCGGGCCACACATAATGGAAGATCTGCTCAGGAGTGAGGGCGTGGCATTCGACGACGAGGGCTGCGTGGTGCTCGACCGCCATCTCTGGATTCCCGGCGGGGATCTATAGAGCCCTACTGTCCGGTCACGGTACGGAGCTGTGTCCAGAAGCCCGCAAAGGACACTTCAGCACAGTCGGCATCGCGGATTGTCGTGTGACCCTCCGTGACGAGGGCGGCAACACCCATCGCCATTGCCAGACGGTGGTCACCAGCGCTATCGACGGGCCTGGCCTTCCAGCCGGCGCCGCCGTGAATCGTCATGCCATCGTCATGTTCGTCCACCTCGCTCCCGAGAGACCGCAGGTTCTGCACGATCCACTTGATACGATCGGACTCTTTCACGCGGAGCTCGGCGGCGTCGCGGATCTCCGAGACCCCGTCGGCTCGTGCGGCGGCTACCGCGAGAATCGGAATCTCGTCGATGAGGTTGGGCACGGTGGCGCCTGCGATGCGCACGCCGACCAGAGCCGAGGACCGCACGCGGAGATCTGCGATCGGTTCGCCGCCGTAGGTACGCTCGCGCGAAACGTTAATACGCGCACCCATCGCGGTCAGCACGTCGAGTGCGGCAGCCCGTGTCGGGTTCATGCCAACGCCGTTGATTATTAGGTCGGCGTTGGGTGTGATCGCACCCGCTACGAGGAAGAACGCCGCGGCCGAGAAGTCCCGCGGGATGGCCCACGTCCTTGCCGGAATCGCGCCCCCGCCCTTCACGATAATCCGGTGGCGGTCGCCGATGGAGACGGTTTCAAGCCGGAGCATGCGCTCCGTGTGGTCGCGAGTCGGCACGGACTCGATCACCGTCGTCTCGCCGTCTGCATACAAGCCTGCCAGGAGAACGGCCGACTTCACCTGCGCCGACGCAACCGGCAGGTCGTACTCGATGGCTTTGAGCGGACCGTCCGTTCCTTCGATCCTCACGGGGGGGCGGTTGTCGTCTAGCGTGATTCGAGCGCCCATCGATCGAAGCGGAGCCGCGATGCGGTCCATGGGCCGCGACATGAGTGACGCGTCCCCCACCAATTCTGACGAAAAGGGCTGACCGGCCAGCACTCCACTCAACAAACGCATCGTCGTGCCCGAGTTGCCGCAGTCGAGAGGACCGTCCGGGGCACTAAGACCACGCAGCCCGACCCCGTGCACGATAACCGACTGATCGCCGTCCTCGATCGTTACGCCCAGTTGCCGCAGACAGTGCAACGTGCTTCTCGGATCGCCGGAATCCGGGAAGTTGACGATTTCGCATCTCCCATCGGAAAGTGCGGCAAAGATCGCCGCCCGATGCGCGATGGATTTGTCACCGGGCAGCTCAACCTTTCCGATAGCGTGTGTAGCTCTGTGAAGCGTCTGGTTCGCCACGTCGATATAGTCGGGCTCGGAGGTGTCCTGGATTACCAGACCGGCGCGGCGCTGTCGGCACTCAGCGGCATGTCCTCGATCGCCTGTCGCAAGAGTTCCTGCTTCCGGTCCCAACGGATAAAAGCGAACCGAAAGCCGTTCAGGGCGATTTCCCGCAGTTGGCCGGAGGTGATCCCGCACCGTTCGTGAACACGCAAGAGCTCGTCGGTCATCGTCGTGCGGCTGAACAATCGGTTATCGGTGTTCACCGTCACCGGCACACCAGCATTGGCGAAGACACCGATCGGATGGTCTTCGTACGATGGAACGACCTTCGTCTGCACGTTGCTGGTCGGGCAGATCTCCAGAGCAATCTGATGGTCGACGCAGTACTGCATCAGCTCGGGATCCTCCGCCAGGGTGATGCCGTGCCCGATGCGATGGGCACCGCAGTAGAACAGCGCCTGACGTATCGAATCCGGTCCCCACGACTCCCCGGCATGTACCGTGAGATTCAAGAGATGATTGCGGGCGTAGTAGAACGCATGCAAATGATGCTTCGGCGGGTTGCCCGCTTCGCCTCCGGCAAGATCGAACGCGATGACACCCTTGTCACGTGATCGCACCGCAACCTCCGCCTGCATGAGTGATGCACTTTCGAAGCGGTCGCGAAGCCCGCATACGATGATCCGGCTCGTAATTCCGTACTGTCGCTCGGCGGCCTGCAAGCCGTCGTACACCGCCTGGAGTACGTCGCCAAGCTCGAGTCCTTCGTCCGTAAACAGAATCGGCGCAAAGCGCACTTCCAGGTAGCGCACGTTTTCCGCCGCGTTGTCCTCCGCCAGCTCGAAGGCGATTCTCGTCAGCGCCTCACGAGTTTGCATCACCGGTATCGAGTGTCGGAACCATGCGAGGTACGACTCGAGCGTTTCCGACTTGTCAATCTCCCGCAGCCTCTCCTCCAGGTCCTCGGCGCTGCCGTCGGGCAGGTGATCGAGCTTGTCTTGTTCGCGAGCGAGTTCTATGAGTGTCGACAGTCGGAGCGAGCCGTCCAGATGACAATGCAGCTCAGCTTTTGGCCAGAGCAAAATGTCTTCTCTGGTGAGTCTTTTCGAATCCGGCATGTCGGTAAGCGGGTGAGACGGTCAGGTGCGGGTCGCGCTGTTCAAAATAGCGATGTAAAGGGCTAGGAACAGGTAAGAGGGGCCTTCGTTTCCAACAGCCCGCAGCTTGGGTTCGAGCCGCTTATTCTCGACGGTCGCCGTATCTTCGCCTCGAGGCGGTTCGGGCCGCGCGGCGTAAAAGGCCGAATCCAAATAATGACTTCTGTCAACATGAGGTGATTCAGATGGGCAGCATTGGCCCGATGGAGATTCTCCTGATATTTCTCGCCATTCTGCTGTTGTTCGGGGCGAAGAGGATTCCCGAGATAGCAAGAGGGCTTGGTAAAGGCATCAAAGAGTTCCGTTCTGCGACCCGCGAGATCAGCAACGAACTCACGATCGATGACACAACGGACAACCGTATCCAGAAGCCGCGCGCGCCGGCGCAGGGCGCACCGACACCGCGCCAGGACTCCGCGTCAAAGTCTCAAGAGGCGGGTACCTCGTCCTGAGCGAGTCGTCGGTTCGTAAAGAATGGCTCTATCAACATTTGTCAGCGATAGACGGCGGCTGACTACGGGAGAGACCAGTTGCGAGGAACTGGTCTCTTTTTATGTGGACCGGATCGCGAGTCGTGACGGTCGCCTCAACTCTTTTCTCTCGGTCGACGGTGAGCTCGCTCTTGAAGCCGCGCGTTCGATCGACGCCGGGCTCGCCGCGGGCAAGGACCTGCCGCTCGCGGGCATGGTGGTCGCCGTGAAGGACGTGATCTGTATGCGCGGCCGCCAGGTGACCTGCGGATCACGAATCCTCAAAGGGTTCAAGTCTCTATACGATGCGACGGCCGTCCGTCGACTCCAGGAAGCGGGCGCGGTGGTGGTCGGAAAGACGAACTGTGACGAGTTTGCGATGGGCTCGTCGAACGAGAACTCCTTCTTCGGTCCGGTTCGCAACCCCGTTGACACGACACGGGTGCCCGGCGGTTCTTCCGGTGGATCGGCGGCGGCCGTGAGGGCGGGCTTGTGCAACGTCGCCCTCGGCACAGACACGGGTGGGTCGATACGGCAGCCTGCCGCCTTCTGCGGCGTAACCGGATTGAAGCCGACGTACGGGCGAGTAAGCCGCTACGGACTCGTCGCGTACGCGTCCTCATTCGATTGCATCGGGCCGTTGGCGCGTTCGGTCGCGGACACGGCATACGTCCTTGGCGCGATCGCCGGAGCCGACGCCAGCGACGCGACCAGCGCTCCTGTACCGGTACCGGACTACGTTACGTCGCTGCAATCCGGGGTAACAAAGCTGCGCGTGGGCGTGCCCAAAGAATTTATGGGTGACGGCCTTGACTCCGAAATCCGCGCCGCACTCGAGGCGACCACCAAGCAACTCGCTTCGGAAGGAGCCGACATCATAGATGTCTCGCTACCTAACACGGAGTACGGCATTGCCACCTATTACGTACTCACAACCGCTGAAGCGTCGAGTAACCTCGCTCGATACGACGGCGTGCGGTACGGATTTCGTGCCGGCGCCGGCGAAAGCACCGACAATCCGGCCGACGTCTCCGAACTGCGACAGTTGTATGTCGATTCCCGCACGATCGGATTCGGACCCGAAGTCAAGCGGCGCATCATGCTGGGCACGTATGTGCTGTCGTCCGGCTACTATGAGGCGTACTACGCGAAGGCGCAAAAGGTGCGATCGCTTATTCGTAGTGACTTCGATAGCGCCTTCGAAAGCGTGGACGTACTTTTGACGCCCGCGACCCCGACCACTGCTTTTGAAATCGGAAGCAAGACGGCAGATCCACTCGAGATGTACCTGAATGACATCTACACCGTGACGGCGAATCTCGCGGGAGTGCCGGGTCTCGTCGTTCCGGTCGCAACACACAGTGACGGACTCCCGATCGGTCTTCAACTGCTGGGCAAACACTTCGATGAGGAGACCGTGGTGGCAATCGGCGCAGCCATTGAGGCGCTGCGCTCGCCCTTCACTACTGATGACGTAAACGATTAGAGACGGACAGCATGAGCATTCTCGTTGACAAGAACACACGGCTGGTCGTACAAGGATTCACCGGAAAGGAAGGGACGTTTCATTCCGAGCAGATGATTGAGTACGGCACGAATGTGGTCGGTGGCGTGACGCCTGGCAAGGGTGGAACGAAACACCTGGACCGGCCCGTATTCAATACCGTTGCTCAGGCGGTAGAGTCGGAGGGCGCCAACACGGCCGTTATTTTTGTTCCTCCTGCGTTCGCGGCCGACGCCATATTGGAAGCTTCCGCGGCGGGCATCAAAGTAGTCGTTTGCATTACTGAGGGCATTCCCGCCAGCGATATGATCGACGTATATCATTATGTCAAGAAGCACGGCGTACATCTTGTGGGCCCGAATTGCCCAGGTGTTCTCACCCCGGGCGGAGCCAAAGTGGGCATCATGCCGGCGATGATATTCTCGGAAGGATCGATCGGCGTCGTGTCCCGATCCGGAACGCTAACGTACGAAGCGGTCGATCAGCTTACGCGAGAGGGCTTCGGTCAGAGCACCGCCGTTGGAATCGGCGGTGATCCCATTATCGGGACGCGCTTCGTCGACGCACTGCGTCTTTTCGAAGCCGACTCGGGCACAGAAGCGGTCGTACTGATCGGTGAGATCGGCGGCACGGCCGAGGAGGAGGCGGCGCGCTACATAAAAGACGGAATGTCGAAGCCGGTGTTCGCGTTCATCGCGGGAGCGACTGCGCCGCCGGGAAGGCGCATGGGGCACGCAGGCGCCATTATTGCCGGAGGTAAAGGCACGGCAAAGGAGAAGTTTGCGGCTCTGGACGAGGCCGGTGCGGTCATTGTCAAGAACCCGGCTCTCATTGGAGCCACCGTTAGAGAACACTTGGCCACGGCCTAGGCCGTCTATCGGCTCCTACAAGCAGCCGGGCCTGGTGAACCGACCGGCTGGTCGGTCCGCATGCAGATCCACAGCGCACAGTTTGTCAAAGGGGCCGTGTCACCGAGGGGCTTTCCGAACGACGGTCCTCCGGAGGTCGCGTTCGCCGGACGGTCCAACGTGGGCAAGAGTTCGCTCATCAACATGGTCCTCGGCCGTAAGAGTCTGGCACGGACGAGCAGACGGCCGGGAAAGACGCAGGAGATCAATTTCTACCGGGTCAACGATGTAGTCTACTTCGTAGACCTCCCGGGTCTCGGCTATGCGAAAGTTTCGAAACGTGAGCGCGAGGCGTGGCGGCGGCTCATCGCATCCTACCTCGACAAACGGCCGACACTGCAACTCTTATTTCATCTTATCGACAGCCGTCATCGTCCTATGGCGGTCGATCTGGAACTCGCCGAGATGTATCGAGGGAGTGGTGTGCCCGTCATCGTTCTGGCCACCAAGGCAGACAAGCTCTCGGGCAACCGCCGCGCCGCAGCGCACCGAACAGTCAGAGATGCTCTGGCCGAAATCGGCCTGGAGCTGCCGATTGTCATGACGTCCGCGAACACGGGACGCGGCCGCGAGGAGATCCTGGAGTGGATCGGGGGCCTGCTGGAAGTGAACTGACCTGCAAGGTGTTTGGACGGCCGAAGTCCAGTAGCCGCGCGCGACGGTCCCGTCGCGGCCTCATCGGTCTTCGGAGCAATCGCGGACTGGTAGTGTGGTGCGAAAGACCCGGCTGGCGTACCATCGGGTTTGGAAGCACCGCACCCAATCGACAGCAGAACGAAGCAGTATGCACCGCCGCAACTTCATACGGACGATGGCGGGCCCGGCCGTGGTCGCTCCGCTCGCCGTTTTCCGCCCGAGACTCACCGCCAACCTGCTGCATGAACTCTCGGCCGTCGATGCCCCGCCGGAAGAAATCGCGACCGACGAAGAGTTCTGGTACCAGGTCCAACAGGCGTTCACGGTCGACCGCTCGCTGGTCAACCTGAACAACGGTGGCGTCAGCCCGTCCCCCGCCATCGTTCAGGAATCCATGAAGCGACACCTCGATTTCTCGAACGCCTGCCCGGTACACAACATGTGGCGGATTCTGGAGCCGCAGCGTGAGAGCGTTCGCGAAAGCCTGGCGCGGACTTTCGATTGTGACGCCGAGGAGATCGCCCTGACACGGAACGCGTCCGAAGGTCTGCAGATCGCGCAATTCGGGTTCGACCTGCGGGCGGGCGACGAGGTGCTGACCACGAACCAGGACTACCCACGGATGCTGACCACGTTTCGTCAGCGCGAGAGGCGGGAGGGTATCATCCTGAAGGAGATTTCGATACCGATTCCGTCAGAAGATCCGGCGGAGATCGTCGACCGCTTCGAGCAGCACATCACGCCGCGCACCAGACTCATCCTCATCTGTCACGTCATCAACATTACCGGCCAGATTCTACCGGTTCGTGAAGTTGTACACATGGCGCGGCGGCGGGCGATTCCGGTGATCGTTGACGGGGCACATTCCTTTGCGCACTTTGCGTTCACCCACGCAGATCTCGACTGTGACTATTTCGCGACGAGCCTTCACAAGTGGCTCCTTGCGCCGCACGGGACGGGCATGTTGTACGTGAGGCGCGACCGGATTCGTGATTTGTGGCCGCTGCAGGCAGCCGCGGAAGCCCAGGACGAGGACATTCGGAAATTCGAGGAGATCGGTACGCACCCAGCGGCTAATTACCTCGCCATCGCTGAGGCGCTCACTTTTCATCAGGGTATCGGTCCTGCCCGCAAAGAAGCACGGCTGCGTTATCTGACACATTATTGGGCGGAGCGCCTCCTCGATCACGACCGCGTACGTCTGCACACGAGTCTGAACCCTGAATTCTCATGTGCGATCGGAACCGTTCAGGTCGAGGGGATAGAATCCGGCGCGCTTGCGAGCCATCTCTGGAATCGGCATCGCATTATCGTCACGCCGATAAAACACGATGAGTTCGAGGGGCTGCGTGTCACACCGAACGTGTACACGACGCTGGAGGAACTGGATGTGTTTGTAGACGCAGTGGAGGCGGTCATCCGCGATGGACTTCCGTAATGGTAACGGGCTGCAACGTTAATCCGGACGCGGCGAACTTTCGCCGAAAACGCGCCCCGGCAAGTGAACGCGACGACCTGCCGTTTTAGCGGGCGGTAACTTCGCCTGGTGCAGCGGTCATCCTTAGGCATTTTTTGCGAGGTGGAGGTATGCTTACGGAAGCAATTGCGGAAGAGGGCCCCCCGAAGTCCCGTCAGATGACAGGCAATGTGCTCATCACGGACAACCTCGATCCTATTTGTGTCGAGATACTGGAGAAAGAGGGTCTGACACCGATTGTGCGTGTCGGTGCGTCTGCGGACGAGCTCACCAGGCTGGCCGAAGACGCGGACGCGTGGATCGTGCGCAGCGGCACAAAGATTACGGGCGGACTCATCGAATCGGCACCTCGGCTCCAGGTCATCGGCCGAGCCGGTGTCGGGGTGGACAACATCGACGTCGAGATGGCGACTC
>JBFHWK010000083.1:0-11780 GCA_041589075.1 Rhodothermales bacterium | reverse complement strand
GCGCGCATATCGGCAGTGATTTTTGGCTCGTCCGGGATTTCCAGTCCACGCGTGTCTATACGCATGATGGGAAGATTAGAAGACTGCAGCGTTACTGACTGCGCGGGCGAGTACGTGGTCCCAGAGATCGCGATTAATACGCCCACTGTATATGGGAGCAGCCTTCGTGTCAACAAGTCTTTTAGATAAATGTGTATTGCGGCGCTGTGTTACACTGCCCTCCTTGTACGAGCGTTCGGCTATTGTGGATTCCACCGAGCACGGCCGACACACTAAGTAGGGTGTGCTACTTACCGGCGTGTGCGAGCGCTCTTTCGTAGGCGTCGAAAGCTCTGCGGTCAAAACATGCGAGGATGACGCGACTGGGTTGATCGTGATTCGCAAGAAAGGAGTGGACTTCCCGTACGGCAATGGTCGCGGCCTCTTCGAGTGGAAACCCATATGCGCCGCAACTGATGGCGGGAAACGCGACCGATTGCGCGCCGTAATCAGCTGCGAGAGTTAGAGAATTGCGATAGCAGTTGGCCAGCAACCTCCGCTCTTCGTGGTCACCACCCTTCCAGACGGGCCCCACAGTATGGATGACGTGTTTTGCCGGAAGCCGATATGCCCCTGTGATCTTCGCCTCGCCGGTAGGACAGCCTCCTAATCCGCGACACTCTTCCTTGAGCTCTGGACCCGCCGCGCGATGGATCGCCCCGTCGACGCCACCACCCCCAAGCAAGCTGCTGTTGGCAGCGTTGACTATCACATCCACGCGTTGAGTTGTGATGTCTCCCTGTATAAGTTCGACACGCTCGCGAAGTGTTGATCGCTTCGTCATGACCGCCTTCGTTCGGATTTGTGGCGATCACAAACTTACGCCATAATTTGTGGCAAGCCTACGACGCGGCGGCCGCATCAAACGACCACTGTTCGTACTACCCAGAAGGGAAACCGGAGTGCGCAACCAGGCTTTCCACCTGGAGCAGGTGCCGTCTTTCATGCTGGACGACCATGGTCAGGCCCTCCCCGACCGTCAGCCGCACGAGGCCGGGCGTCGTGAACTTACCGGAATTCAGATTAACTTCGTCCGCGCGCGAGATTAGCTCATGTAGTTCGGTCTGTTGTTCATCAAACATATCCATAATCGCGACGTCCTCACCGATATGTTTGGGCTCGAACGGTTCGAACGCACGAACTTTGATACCGGCATCCGGCGACACCGTCCAGATGAACATTTTGGCGAGGACCGAGGGTTCGTACGGCGAGTCGATCTGGCTTCTTTCTGCGGCGTCGATCGCGTCGTTCAGCCGCGGGTAGTATAGATACCCGGTACTGATGAGGTGATCAAAACAATCGGCGATACTCCATACCTCGTCGTTTGGCCGCCACCTGAGCTGTGCTGGTGAGAACTCCTCACGAAGCTGCCGCGAGGCTTCCGATATGCCCGACACGAACCGAGCAAGCTCGATCAGGTGAGGGTGGGATAAGGAGTCCAAGAAAACGACCCAGGGGTTCAGACTAGTGTTACTTCTCCGACGTCTAGAAACAGCGTCACGGGCTTTCCGTGCGACACATTCTCGATGTATGGCGCGAGCACCTCGAGAATGTTATCGGACTGAAAATGCCGTTCTTTCGTCTCGGGATGCGGATAATATATTAACCCATCGTAAACGGCCCCATTCAGGTCCAGCACGCACGGCGAAAAGGAGAAATGCTCGGGCTGGTGGAGATCGGTCCAGCGGACGTTTCGAAAGTGCAGGCGACATTTTCCGATAGCGAAGGTCCGTGGGCTTATGTCGACATTGATGGTTCCCGAGTAGTAGGGCGACAGGTCGAGCCCTCGTTCCCCGAACGCGACCCTCTGAAGTTCAATCGTGCTTACAGGGTACGGTGACTGGTCTGATGCGCCCGATGCAACTCCATGGCCGCGGCGCACGACGCCTCGAATCGGCACCAAGCACTCTCGATTCATCGAATGCGAGCTTCCGTCAGTCTTGAGCGTCGTACGTCCCGAATCAAAATGGCGGCCATCCAGAGGGCGACAATCAGAAGCCCCCCGACCTCACGCGCCTGTTCGGCTGTCGTCGAAGCCATGCCAAATCCCGTGAGTACCTCACCAGCGGACACTGGCCCTAGCCGCAAGAGAAGCACGAGTGCCCAAACAATCGAAACCAGACCGAGTAAACCCGATGCGACTCCGACCTTCCTATCAAAAATCACGGCCATGCTCAAAAGAGCGGCCGCACCGTAGAGCACCATCCACGCCGAGCCATCAGGGTCGTTATACTGTACGGCGACCGATAGTAAAAACACGAACGCCATTACCGCACTGACGATCTTCATGCATGTCACCTCCGGCGTGCAGGATTCCGTTTTCGAACCGAGTGATCCTGAATCCAGGCAGAAGCAGTGTGCACGGCTTCTGCAATCGCATCGTCCCACGTACGGCCGGAACGCTTCGGAACTCGTAACGAATGATCTCCGCCTTCGATTTCAAACACCGTCGATTGTGTTCCCTTAATGGCCTTCCTAAGAAGCTGTAGGTCCGCCAGACGATCGCGCGTACCCTGAAGGAATAACATCGGCACGCCCACATCACCAAGGTGTCCCGCACGATCCGCTGATGGTTTACCTGCAGCGTGCAGAGGAAAGCCGAAGAAAACGAGTCCGACATTTTGCTCCAGCATGCCGTTCGCCGCAGCCAGCGACATCATGCGGCCGCCCATCGATTTGCCGCCGCAGAAGAGTGGCAGCCCGCCAAGCTTTTCTGCCGCATATGCCGCTGCGGCACTCGCTGCTGCCAGAAGTATCGGACGCGAATTGGGCGACCGCTTCCCCGCCTCCATATACGGAAAGTTGAACCGTAAGCAGGCGATCTCGCTCTCAAGAAACTGACGCGCCACTTTCTCCATAAACTCATGCTCCATCCCGGCACCAGCTCCGTGCGCGAAGATGTATACGGCCGTGGCTTTCTTTGGGCGGTCCAGTATTCCACTGACACTGCCGAAGGATCCTCTAATCTGTAACTGCTTTCTCACGTCAGGGTGTCTTTCTCAATGTCAGTGGAATGCTGACGAAGATGATACTGAAGTTGTACGTACCCTCGATGATTCGGCCGTCATCTGAGAGCATGCCTGTCAATGTCCCTACAAAACCCTCTTTTCTACTGATGAAGTCGAGCGTCACATCCGGATGATCATGCCGGCCTTCCACATCCACCTGCTCTGATCCCTGCAAGCCCGATCCGGTGACGCGGCCGTCGCTATCCTCATCTAACGTCACTTGCCAGAGTTCCTGAAACGGCTGGTCATTGACCGTGTACACAAAGTTGCCGGCAAAGTCACCCGCCAGATCAGGAGGCGTCGCCTCGCCGTCACACCCGAGCGGCGCGGCCACAAGAAGAAGGATCGGTAATGACAGCCAGGGTCTTCGCAAGAATCGAATCATCGCTCTTCAGGTCTTTTACGAACTCCAAAGCTAGAGGGAAGTCACGTTGTCTAGCAACAGGTTGCAGCCGCGGAGTTCGGCACCACTCATACGACCCAGCACCCGGAACCCTTCGCCATCTGAAACTGCAAGGTCCTCGGTGAGAATGGAACTGACGCTGTACATGTTGGCGAGATCACGGACCGCAAGTTGCCCCGCCTGTCCCTCCCGGCAAGGTTCGAGTGGGTTGTCGACACTCCGAATGTCAAACCGCATCCATGGCGGCGGATAGAAGGTTTCTGCGCCCCGGGTGTAGCACTGGCTGAGTAGTTCACACATCCCATACTCGCTTCGAACACGTGCCCGAGCAAGGCCAAATCCTCGCGCCAATGCCTTGTGCAACGTTGAACGATCCAATTCCCGGCGGACCGTCTTCATGCCGCCCGTTTCGATGACGAGCGCATCGGCAGGTAACTCTACGGACTCCGTTTCAGCCAAACTCAGCAGTCCGAATGCGGCCCCGAAGAGAATGAGCCTAGTTCCTGCCTTTCGAGCGTGCACAACTCCGTGATCCAGTATCGTTCGGTTCTCCAGGAAGAACGCACTGCCCTCGTCCCCAAATTCGTCGACGAGGATGGTCGCCATGTGCACCAGCGAGGAGTTCTTGCCCTGACCGTATCGCGGAAGATGCACGAGGATGGTAAACGGCCCGGTGCTAAAGACCGACGCGAAATGGGCACAGATAGACTGCCTGTACACCGACAGCTTTCGAACGAAATGGCGACTTCGGTTGCTGCCGGTAGTTCCACTGCTCAGAAAGACCGCCTCCGACTTCTCGCTGTCGCCGGCACAAAGGGTTGCTTCCTTGAAGGCCCGAATCGGGAGATAGTGAGGGCCTTCGACATCGGTTATCGAATCACAAAACTTCGAGTAGAGCGGGACATGCCTTCTCTGGTAAGCATCGACCGCGTCGAAGGCGATCAGGAATCCGCGGTCGTCTGAGATTTCTGTAAAGGAATGCTCTAGACCCAGCTGCTCGAGCGCATCGATACCCGTTGGCGCTAACGAACCGGTCGAATCATACATCCGAAGGCCTTTGTCTGCGGCGAGGCAATGCGGGTGCCACTGGTCTGTGCCGTGATCGCGTCCCGTAGATACTGCTTTGTGACACCTCCCGGGTCCCCGGGGCTGTCGTCTATAGCCCCGACATAGACCAGCGTCGCATTCGCGTCGAAAACATAGACGTGTGGGGCACGGGTTGCACCAAAGAGACTTGCGAGAGAAGATTTCGGGTCAGTGACATAAGGCACGGGCAGCTTCTTCTGCTGCGCGTACTTCGCGACGGCCGCGGCGCTCTCGTCCGGAAAAGCCGCTCCGTCATTCGAATTGACCAGCACGAACGAGTTGTCCGGACCAGACAGATCAACGACAAGCTGAAGGACGCGCTCTTCGTACTTCGCCGTCCACGGACACTTGTTGCTCCAGAAAAGTACGGTCGTGCTCGCTTTGCCTCTTAGTGAAGAAAGTGCGACTTGCTTGCCCGCCGGGTCGACAAGCGCTACGTCCTGACCAGGTATCGGCGACCCGAGCGGGATCTCGGCCTCCTGCGCCAGAAGACTGTTGGTCAAGAGCAGTATCGTGGTCGTGATCAGCGATCGAAGGCAGATTGAACGCATATCGTGCAACTGATATTGACTGCAGTGAGCCGCGGTACCTGCGCGGATTGGGAACTAGAACAGCGCGGAAAGCCGGCGGTTTCATCCAACGCCGGGACCTGCGATACCCGCGGATACCAGAGAAGAGCTAGGCAGACTTCCGGAAAATCGGAAGATCGTCTCCCAGGTCCTCATGCAGATCATCGTCCTCCTCTTCAATGGCGGCGATTCGCTCGGCCATGACGCGACTGAGAAGGTTGACGAGTTCCTGTCGACGATAAGGCTTTCCCAGGAAGTAATCGAAGCCGTCCTTGAGGACCTGCTGTTGGTCGGTGCGCCTGCCCTGCTCCTCAAGCGCCACGACCGGAACATTGCGATACACGCGGCGGGTACGAATCTTGTCCACGGTATCAACAATTGTACGATACCCCGCCAGCCCCAGATCCACGAGTATTACATCGAAGTTTGATCGGCGCGTGTGCCGATACAACGATTCGATGTCCTCGACGATCTCGATTCTGAAGTGGTCCTGCAACACGTAACGGACCATCATGTGTACGTCGACGCTGTCTTCCGCCAACAGTAGCCGCGGCAATTCGCTACTGTCGCGTCCGATCTTGGGAAACGCTCTCGGTAAGGACACCAGCAGCATGCTTCCCTCGCGATCGCTTTCCATTTCGATGGTGCCGTTCATCAGCTCGACAAGCCGCATGGTGATACCGAGGCCTATTCCGGTGCTTCGTGTAGCCCAACCGCTGTCCAGATCCGGCCGCACGATCTCGTCGATCGCCGACGGAAGCATGGTTTCACCGGTACCGGTCCCCGTATCCAGCACTCTGATATTCACCTTGTCGTCATCTTGATCGATCTCAACGATGACGCCGCCTGCATCGGTATACTTGATAGAGTTGTCGACGAGACTTTGCACCACACGCGCGAGACACGCCTGGTCGGCCCGCGTGAGGATCTCGCTTTCGCTGGCCTCAATCTTGAGGAACAGACCCTTCTCTTCTGCACTGCTCCGGGACTCGTCGATCAACTGCTTGATCTCGTCCACGATGTTCAGGACCTGCGGGTCGAGATCGAACTCGTTGTTGCTCAGTCCTGCCAAGTCGAGAACGGCATTGAGCGTGTTCATCAGGCGACGGCCGTTGCGCTCGATCAAGGTTACAAACTCACGTTGTTCGTCTGAAACCTCACCTTGAAGGATTTCCGCAAAACCGATAATGCCCGTTATGGGCTTACGAAACTCCTGGTCGATGTTTTCAAGGAACGCCTCCTTCAACTGGCCGACCTTATCGATCTCGCCCCTCGCGTTGTCCAGCCGCCGGCGACTCTCTCTGAGTTCGGTGATGTCGACTGCGTACGATGCGACGGCCGCTACCTCACCGCTTGGACCATAGGCAACCGGTTGATATGATCTCAAGAAGCAGCGTGTCTCGTTACGAAACTCGATCTCTTCTTCAAATTCGATCACTTCTTCGCTGCTGACGGCGCGCCGCCGGTGCGCTCGCCGCCGGAGCGCTACGTCAGTCGGTATTCCCAACCGACGGCACAGCTCGAGATCGGACTTGCCGACGAGCCAGTCGCTGGAAAGGTCTCCGAAACCCACCCGTTCGTTCGCATACACGTACTTGCCCGAGGGGGTCAAGACCGATACTTCCAGCGGTACACCATTGACGAGGTCCTCATGGAAACGTCTGAACTCGTTAATCGACTCCATGTGGCGCGATACGTCGTGCAAGGTCGACACCAGAAATTCATTTCTCCCGAACCGTACGCGAGAGAGAATCACTTCAACTTCGACCTCACCAACTTCCTCACTCCACACACCCGCAACAAACGACTCAATGGAGCCTACCTTCAGCCGCTCCGAGATCACCCCGACGTCTTCGCCTTCGGCCAGTTTTAGGAATTGCTTCAATCGGCGGAAGCGAATCTGCGTGCGCGACTGTCGCAGCAGGCGGCACGCGGCCTTGTTTGCATCAATGATCTTTAGGTTTGCGTCGGCAACGACCATCGGCACGCCCACCTGCTCAAAGAGCGCCTTGTACTGTCGTTCGCGGGAGCGCAACGTTCCCTTCAGTCGCTTACCGAGTGAAAGCAGGATGAACGCGAGTAAACCCGCCGCCACGCCCCCGACCCACGGGTACATCGGCGGCGGAAACAGCACACGGTCGAGGTCAGAGTCAGACCGCGTGTAGAGCTGATACGAGAATGGGTCATCCTCCCTGTAATGATCGAGTACGCCGGTCGCACGCACGTAGTCACCTAAGCGGGAGGTCCACGCGACCGACCTGGGGCTTCGATTGTCGATGCGGACAGCGACTGGGCCGCCCTTTCGGTTAATAAGCAGAAACGTGCCCCCTGAATCGGCGGCTTTTGAAACCACATACCCCTCGACCGTTGCCACACGACCCACATACGGCGTAAGATTCGGATCCTTGCCTCGCGTCTCGACCTCTGGCAGAATCGTGCGATCGGTCGACAGAACCGCCACATCGTCAAGGTCGATGTAGAGGGTGCGACCGCTCTTCTTCAGGACTCCCGAGACGCGGACGCTGTCGCCGTAGATAATTTCTCCCAGACCAAGCTGGTCGTCGACGCGGATCCCACCCGAGGCGTCCTGTATGTAGGCGCTGTTGAAGCGGGGCGACATCATCTTTCCGAGGCTCACGCGGGCGTGGAGCGTCACGTGCTCGCCCAGACGATCTGTCTGACCGTTCCCATCGTAATCCTTGTAGAGATCGGCCACGACGACGCGAGATGCGATGTCGGTCTGTCCTGAGGCG
This sequence comes from Rhodothermales bacterium, assembly GCA_041589075.1. GTDB lineage: Bacteria > Bacteroidota > Rhodothermia > Rhodothermales > JABDKH01 > JBFHWK01. The sequence goes on along the minus strand of JBFHWK010000083.1, from coordinate 3,922 downwards.
TACTGAAGGGTACCGGACAGCACTACCCACGTCGATACGAGCAGAAGGGCGAATAGGCCTGTGCGCACAGAAACGGAGTATTTCGCGGCGTTTTGACCCCGACGAGGCCGTAGCCTGATTGAAGACCAGTCGATTAACTGGGTTTGTATCGGCGTGAGACCCGGAAACTTGAGACGACGAAACCGGCCTGAAGACGGGCGCAGCCGCTATTTCTCCGTCATCGCCACCATCTTCCGGTTGAAGAGAATCAACACGATGAGAACCACGGACCACTGCACAATGCACGTCATGACGCTATACGGATCGGTGGGATCGTACCAGGAGTCCGGCGCATACACCGATGCAGCGAGATACAGCCACCACACGAGCAGCACTATCGCCTGCGACGGTATGAGGTACGTGATGACAATATCCCAAAGACGTCCGGCCCGCCAGTCACCCGGGACATTGTCGATGGCCTCTCCACGAAACGCCTTTGCCCCGTAGCGAATCACGGCGAAGGCAACGAACGCACCTGAGATCATCAGCGCCACACCCCAGACAAAGTCCTGATTGCCGAGCAGGTCCAGGTTGATGGCCGACGGAATCCCGAGAGAGAAGCCGGCTAGGCCGACGAAGAGGATGGCGCGTGAGCGATCGAGACCCGCGTCGACAAACACCCGGGTGACCAATTCGATCATCGAGATCAGAGAACTGAACGCTGCGAACGAGAGGCCTAGAAAGAACAAACTCGCAAGTAGACCGCCGGCCGGCATGCGCGCGAACAATTGCGGCATCCAGATAAAGGTGAGGCCGGTCGATGCCGGTCCGCTGGTCTTCATCACCTCCAATACTTCCGGGTGGGACATCTGCGCACCAAGTACCGCGAAGACGGTCCCAAAGATGACGACGGCTGCCGCCAGTGACACAAGGTTGTTGCCTACCCCGGTAATGAACGCGTTCTGGACGACACCATGCCTTGTCTGCATGTACGCGCCGTAGGTAAGTATGAGACCCCAGCCGGCCCCTGTGTCCCACGCGTTCTGCGTAAGTGCCTCCAACCAGATCCTCGGCCGGACGAGCGTTTCCCAGTCCGGTGTGAAGAGAAATGCGATCCCAGCGTCGGCGCCCGGCAGCGTCAGTGTCCTGCCCAGTGAAATAAGGACGATCGCGAGCAGTGCCGGGATCAGCACCTTGTTGGCCCGCTCGATCGACGAAATGCCTTTCCAAACGACGAGCGCGCCCAGCCCCATCGCGAAAGCGTGGAAGACGACAGGAAAGCCGCCGGACTGAAAGCCGTCCCAGATAGCCTGGGCGGAGTCTGTTGAAATCGGCAGCGGATTCAGCGTCATGCGGATGAAGTAGTACACGCACCAGCCGGCCACCACGGAGTAGTAGAACATGATCGCCGTGGCGACGAAAGCCACGAAGGCACCCATCCAGGCAAAGCGCTTTCCCGCGGTCCGTATGAACGTACCTACCACCCCCTTGCGGCCACGACGCCCCAGCGCGTATTCGGCGATGATTAGCGGGATGCTCCACAGGAGCAGGAAGGTCAACCAGACAACAAGGAAAGCGCCGGCGCCGTCCTCGCCGCTATTCTGGGCGGCGATACGCGGAAAGCGCCAGATATTACCGGTGCCGACCGCAATACCGAGCACACTGAGGAGCAGCCCGAGCCGCGATGAGAATCTGCTTTCCTCGTGCGCCATGACTACCGGCTCGCTCCTGGCGTGATCGTCGTGGTCGTTGCGCGTTCGAGCGTCCGGAAGTAGTCGCGGTTCGACTCGTTATGCAGCCGGTAGTGTTCGAACGACAGGTAGGCAGGAATCTGAGCGGCGTAGTTGCCTGAAAACGGATTGCCCGAGGCGCCGCCCGGGTATACCCCGTGGGCCCGGGGCGGCGACTCCGATAGGTCCACTACGACCCTCCAGCTTGCACTTGCGGTGACCAGCCTTCCGCCGCCAGGCGACAGCGTCTCCGCCCAACCGGGGTACGAATACGGTCCGCGTCCCAGTACCTCGAGCGGGTCTGCGGACAGAAGGTGGCGAAACACGATATGGTGAACATCTCCCCACACCGCCGTCGACGACTCCTTCTCATACTGCCCCTTGGCGTCCGATAGCGCTGCGCACAAAAGTGCGTCCACCGTCTCGACTTCAGCCGTCGACGCAATATCGGCCCATTTGGAATCGAGTTCTCCCTGCAGAAGTCTCAGCAGATGTGCTCGGTGCGGGCGCTTGATGCGAAACGGCTCCTCATCCCAAGCGACGCGTTCAAGCGCATTCATCAGCAGGTCAAACGCAATGGGTTCGCGACTGTCGAGCGTCATTTCACCGTTCCATGTTGCAAGCTCCCCGCGCAATTGGTCGGCTTTCGCGTCGGTGCACGTTACTTGACCGAGGCGCCGGGCGAGCTGTCGGCCGTGGATCGCTACCACGTCCGCCTGATACGACATCGCATCCTCAACGGTGTGGATGCGCTTGCTGGATAGCAGCTCGTTGATCCGCAACGCGCGGTAGACCGGACGCCAGTCGTGCCCCATATAGTAGGGGTATGCCTCCCCGATCGGCTCCTGATTCGCAGAAGCCAGAAAACCCTGAGCCGGATTTCGGGAGTACGGCAGTTCGTCAAACGGGACACGACCTTTCCAAATATCGCCTTCGCGATCGGCCTCCAGGATTCCGGTGCCTGTTCCGCCCGATCGGATCGGGAGATAACCGGTCGAACGAATGGCGATGTCGCCGATTACGTCGGCATACACGATGTTCTGCATCGGCGTGTCCCAGGTGCGGATGGCCGCTTCGAAATCCTCGAGCCCGCCCGCGTGTCCCATGCCCCAGAGCGCTTGCAGTGTTCGGCTGCTATCGTGTGCCACCCATCGCAACGCGAGAGCGCCACGGCTATCGCTTATGACCGGCCCCCACTCCGAGTATACAAGCGTGTCTACGACGGCGGCCGAACCACGAACGACGATTGTATCCGGCACCACTTCAAAACTCTTCCATCTGCCGCCTACGCGGTACTTGGTTTGCTCTTCATTCGTCTCGAGTGCGATGTGATCGATTTGATCGGACCCCGTGTTTGTAAAAGCCCACGCCAAGCTATCGTTAAACGCCTCGACGAGAAACGGCGCACCCGGGACGGTCACGCCGTAGAGGTTTAGATCGGGTGTGACGAGGTGCGCTTCATACCATATGGCGGGCAGTGTCACGCGCAGGTGCATGTCGCCGGCGAGGATGGGGTGGCCAGTTGCTGAGCGCCCGCCCGAAATAACCCAGTTGTTCGATCCCTTTCCCTCCTCGAAGCCAATTCCGAGTGCGCGGCGCGCGGCGTCATGTTCGGTTGCCAGACGCGAAACGACCGACCCCCATTCAGCCGGAACCGGTCGCCGCACGGGCGGTCGATCAATGGCGACATGGTCCGAACGCGGAATGATTGGTGCGTTGACCGGCGCGTGCTCGGGGAACAACTCGTGATAGTCCTCAGGCGGCATTGAGGCCTGTAGAACCGAGTACGCGGCTTCGTCCGTACGAAACGTCAGATCGTACGTCATGAACTGAAGAACACGGGCGACCTGCAGGGTGGAGCAACGGTCCGGCCGGAAGTCAAGGAGTCGAAACTCGAGGGGCAGATCGTGATCGTCGAGTTGTTCGATATACGCATTGACGCCCGTACAAAACCAGGACACGAGATCTCTTTCTATACCCGGTCGGGCGTCAATCCGAGCCGCATTCTTCTCCGCGCCCCAGTCCATCCCGATGCTGCGCATGAATCGATCGGTTCGGACGGCACCCTCTCCCAGTACTTCGGCGAGGCGTCCCGAAGCCGCCCGCGCGACAAAGTCCATCTGAAAGAGTCTGTCGGCAGCCACGGAGTAGCCCAACGCGACGACCGCGTCCCGATCCGATTCGGCGAAGATGTGCGGCACGCCGCGTTCGTC
>JBFHWK010000082.1:0-11855 GCA_041589075.1 Rhodothermales bacterium | reverse complement strand
ATTACGTCGGCAGCGACTCCTTACTGGGGATGGGCTTCGTCTACAACGGTGATGAGTTCGACGGAGGGCCATATGGCTATGGAGAAGCGCCGCCGGCCCTCGGGTACGACATCCTCCGCGGCCCGATCGCCGATACCGACGACATTGACAACGACTACGACGGGCAGGTCGACGAAACCGACGAGGCGCAGTCGATGACCTCGTTCGTGTTATACAACGGTAACTCCTCCCTTCCGGGAAATCCAAGTGAGGCGGAACAGTACTACCACTACCTGCGGGCGCGCTGGCGAGACGGCGAGCCCATCACGATCGGCCGTAACGGTCGCGGCTACTCGACCACACCCACGCATTTCATGTTCTCCGGCAACCCGCCCGAGTTCTGGACGGAGGACCAACCCACGCCGGGTGGCGTGCCTCACGTGCCCTCGGATCGGCGGTTCATCATGGCGACCGGGCCGTTCGACATGCAGACGGGTGACACCGTCGACATCTGGCTGGCGATTGTCTGGTCGCGCGGCAGCGACCGGCTTGATTCGGTGCGGCGGCTCAAGGAAGATGCGGCGTTCGTGCAGACCTTCTTCGACGACGGCATGACGGCGCCGGCACCACCGCCGCCAAACACCAGGCCCGTCCTCATCGCCCCCGCCGACCGCGCCCTCCGACAACCGACGAACACAACTCTGCGCTGGGAACTGATTGCGGGCTTCACTCGATTCGAGCTGGAGATCGACGACGAGGCCGATTTCAGCTCGCCGCTTGTCAGAGTCACCACCTTCAACACAGCGGTAACGGTGGACGGCCCGCTTCCCGCTAGTAACCGCCTCTACTGGCGCGTACGTGCCGTCAACTTTGCCGGCCCCGGCCCGTGGTCGGAGGCCCGGTCATTTACCACCGGTACGGGCGCTGTGACCATGGGTCAACGTGCGCCGTTGGTGATCGATGGCAACTTGATGTTCGTCGAGGTGGCAGGGCCCGATGAGCGTTACGCGTGCGGGCCACTCGCCGGGTCGACGTTCGGCTGCGACGAGGTCGGCGGCAATCATGTGTACGGCTCGATGAACGGCGCGGGCGACTATATCATGTACCACGAGGGACGCGGTCCCGAGGATGTAATCGGCGATTTCGCCCCGCGCGACTACGAGATCCGATTTACGGAGACCGGTAGTTACGCGTATCACGTGTTTACGAGCGGCGTCGCGATCCAGGTGCCGTTTGAAGTGTGGGACATCGGCCCAACCTACACCCGCACGAACGTCAACCCGAACGATCCGGCCGATGATGTCCGGATGGTTCCGATTCTCTTTGCCGGCCAACGGGGCGAATGTACCTGGTTCTATGATCCGGCCGTTCCGGGCACGTTCGGTGTGTTCCCTGGCTCGACACAGCGCGTCTACGCGTATTATCCGACGACCACGTACGCCGACTGGGAGGCGGCCGTGAAGCCGCTCGTCGACACCGATCCGAACAACTGCCCGAACGCGCATGATGCGACGGGCGGTGCAATCGAGGACCACATTGACTTTGCCCGCGGGCGGCCCCTGCAGCGCATCGTCTATTACGGCGACGGTGCGCTCGATCCGCCGCATCCGGCGTTCGGCGTGGTCAATCGTTTCTATACCACCGATCTGCTTTTGCCGTCGGTGCCGGTCATCTCGGCGCCGCTGGACGGCGCCTCGGGTCTTGCGGTCCCGATCACCCTCGCCTGGAACAGCGTCTCGCAGCAGCATGCCGTGCAGGTTGCTGCGGATGCCGCCTTCGAAAGCCTGGTCGTCGACACGACGACCGAAGCCACCTTCTACCGGATCGACGCGCTGCCACAGCCCGGCAACTACTACTGGCGCATCAACGCGACCGATTTCAGCTTGACATCGGACTGGTCGACGGTTGCCTCCTTCGCCGCCTCGGTCGTAGTAGGAACAGAAGAAAACCCAGATCTCCCTGACCGCTACGCGCTCGAGCCCAACTACCCCAACCCGTTCAACCCGGTCACCACCATTCGCTTCGCCCTGCCCTCCTCCGAACAGGTGACGCTCGACGTCTTTGACGTCGTCGGCCGGCGCGTCGCTCGCCTCGTTGATACGCGGCTACCGGCAGGGTTTCATGAGACGCGCTGGAACGCGAACCGCTTCGCCAGCGGGATGTACGTCTACCGGATTCGGGCGGGCACATACCAACAGTCCAGGGCCATGATCCTATTGCGGTGAGTGCGTGAGCAAGCCGTCGCCAATCCTCAAAACTACCCTTGCACGACGGCCCGCCACGGTGGTGGCGCTCCTTGCTCTTGGCGCCTCTCCGGTAACCGGGCAGACGACCGGCACGTGCGAGGTCGGGCAGGCAACTGTCGATCTTGACATCGGCAATGTGCGGGCGCGCATGTACAACACCGGCGGCCTGTTCTGGATCAGGGGCAATCCCACGTACGAGGTGCCCCGGGGAACCGTCCACAATGCCATCTTTGCCACCAGCCTGTGGATCGGGGGAATGACGGGCGGAGAGCTGCGCATGGCCGCCGCCACGTACGCCGACTGGGAGTTCTGGCCGGGGCCGCTCGACGCGCAGGGCAACCCGCCGGCCGACTGCGCCGCCTACGACCGCATCTACCTGGTTGACCGCGCGGACCTCGAACGTTTCGACGCGACCGGTGAGGCCACCGGCGACATTCGCGACTGGCCCTGGCAGCTCGGCGCACCAGTGGCCGATGGGGATGGCAACCCGGACAACTACGACCTCGCCGGCGGCGACCGGCCCGAGATCCTCGGCGATCAGATGGCCTGGTGGGTGATGAACGACGCCGGTAACCAGCACGGTAGAGGGGGTACGGATCCGATCGGTCTCGAAATCCAGGTCAGCGCGTTTGCCTTTGCGCGCGACGATGCGGTCGGCAACAGTACGTTCTACCGCTACCGGCTCCGTTACAAAGGCGCTGCACCGTGGGAGGCGGTGCACTTCGGCATCTGGTCCGACCCGGATGTCGGCGACGCGGGTGATGACTACGTCGCCAGCGACTCGCTGCTTGGAATGGGCTATGCGTACAACGGCGACGCGTTCGACGGAAGTTCGGCCGGCTACGGCGATAGGCCGCCGGCCGTAGGCTATGACATCATCCGCGGCCCCCTTGCCGACGCAGACGGCATCGACAACGACTACGACGGGCAGGTCGACGAAGCCGGCGAGGTGCAGTCGATGACGTCGTTCGTATACTACTTAGGTAGCTCCTCCGCGCAGGGCAATCCAACGGGTGCGGTGGAGGAGTACTACTACCTGCGGGCGCAATGGCGAGACGGCGTGCCGATTACGGTAGGCGGAACGGGCCGTGGCTACTCGACCACGCCTACGCGGTTCATGTTCTCCGGTAACCCGCCCGCGTTCTGGACCGACGATCAACCCACGCCCGGCGGCACACCACATGTTCCATCGGATCGGCGGTTCATTATGGCGACCGGGCCCTTCTCCATGCAGCCGGATGAAACGGTCGACATCTGGCTGGCGATCGTCTGGTCACGCGGCACCGACCGCCTCGATTCCGTGCGGCGACTCAAGGAAGAGTCGGACGTCGTGCAACGCTTTTTCGACGATGGCATGACGGCACGGCAGTTGCCGCCGCCGAACACGGTCCCCTCGCTGATTGTCCCCGCGGACGGTGTGATCGGCCAGTCGACGAAACCGACCCTGCAATGGGAAGCCATCCTCGGCATCACGCGATACGAAGTAGAGATCGACAACGACGCCGACTTCAGTTCGCCACTCCTCTCTCGGACCGTTCCCGCGACAACGGTTACGCCGAACACCCGGCTGCCCACTGACGTCCAGCTCCATTGGCGCGTACGCTCCGTCAACTTTGCGGGCGTTGGCCCGTGGTCAAACACTCGGAAGTTCACCACACGGTCCAACCTCGATCAGAATTATCCGAATCCCTTTCGGAGTACAACGACTATTCGCTACGCGGTCTTTGAACTTGCGCCCGTGTCGCTGGAGGTCTTCGACGTGACGGGCCGGCGGGTGGCACGGCTCGTCGACGAAATGCGGATTCCCGGTGAGTACGAAACCGTATGGACAGCCGGCAACCATCCGGCCGGGCTGTATTTCTATCGCCTGACTGTGGGGTCGCAGACATATAGTCGCGCGATGCTGCTCTTACGATAGCGCCAGACGGCCTCGCACGCACCTCACCCGTGAATTCCGGAACCTCCTCTTAAGGAGTCGCCATTTGGGCCGATAACTCCTGTGCTAATTCTGCCCGACGGACACGGAGAACTCTTCCACCCCGAGCTTCTCCGGATTCGCGTCGACCTGCAGTTCCCGGATCGATGTAGTGCGCATCTCCCCGCCGTCGCGCACTTATCCCCAACCACCTGCGGGAGGATTTCATGATACCACACAAACGATCCCTGCTGGCCTCGTGCCTCAGCCTCGCCCTCGTTGCCACTGTCTGGTCGGGATGCGCCGATGCGATTACCGAGACCGACCAGTTCGTCGAGATTCCGGTGAACGAAGCGCTCATAGAGGAGATGTCCGAGAAGGTTCTGGTGAAGACCGGTAACGGTGCACCTAGCGGTCCGCATTACAACCTCAACTTCATCGGCGTACCCAAGGACAAGACTGCGTCGATGGACGGCAACAACGGCCATCGAATCTTCGTCAAGCTCTACGGCAACACGAAGATCTACCTTGGCGAGGGCGACGACTTCGCGGTACTCGACGCCAACGGTACGGACGGCAACGGTGCGCGTTTCCAATTGCCGAATCCCGACCCTGACAACGTCGGCGTCACCGTGTACTCGGTGTATGCGCGTGCCCTCGGTAAGCCCGGCGGCAGCGGCACGATCACACCGTGCGCGATGTCGGCAGGGGAAGACGGCATCCTCGGGACCGACGACGACGTGGAGGTCTGCAGCATGACCGCGCTTGTTCTAGAGCGCGGCAAAGGCAAGTCGGGATTTCAGAACGTTTCCAAGTACTTGCTCTACGTGAATGTCGATCTCGACGGCGACGGCCAGACCGAGCGCTACAATCTGTTCAACGACGATCTGGAGGACTACCTCTGGGACTACGACAACCGAGGTCTCAAGCTGGTGCAGCTGCGGTTCTACCCGGAGAGCACAGACACCAACTGACCGAATACTGGAGCGGGCCCCGGCTATCGGGCGCGTAAACCAGCCAGCCCGCCCACCCGAGGGGTGTCCGTCAAGCGATGGACACCCCTTTGTTTTTTTCGGTGGGCGCTCCTTTTTCCAGCGTAACTGTTTGTTAATGATAACACTACGTTGCCTGCACACTCGTGATGGAGAAAAACCGCTGTGAACAAGATGTGAACAAGCCGGCGCCGGTCGCGACCCCTTCGGCCGCCCGAATGTCCACTTATCCACATGGCGGCTGAGACGTCACCGGCCATTTCCACCAAACCACTTCTAAAAGACTGATTAGCAACCGATTAGAGGCCGTCGCACGACATAGTTTATCAACAGGGCACGCGGCAGTGTCCTAGCGGCGCGCTCCGGGAAAAGCGCTTCCATCTTTGCGTAACGGCTGTGGATAACATGTGGACAATCGTTCACAACCCGCCGTTCGCGTGTGGGAAAATTGGGGGTGAAAAGTGCTTGCCCACAGGGCGTTTTTCCTCCTAGAATGGGCGTCCCGGATAGTGCCGATCGAAGTTCCGTGTTGTTGACGTCAGCCCCTCCGTAATCACACCGAATGCACCTCACTGCCGAAGAGACCTGGCAATCGTGTCTCAATCGCTTCGCCGACGAAGTGGCGCCTCAGGTTTTCAAGACTTGGTTCGCCCCGATCAAGCCCATGTCACTCCGACGCACAGACGACGGCTACCAGCTCCGTCTGGGCGTGCCGAGCCGTTTCTTTTACGAGTGGATCGAAACGCGCTTCAATAACCTGCTGACGTCTACGGTCGACACCGTTATGGGGCGGAGCACCGAGATCTCCTTTTTGATTGACACCGATCTGAACGGTGACGATGTCGGCGAGGCCGAGCAGGTGGTCGACGCGGCCCCGCCGGCGAGTTCGGCGGCAATGAACACTGGTGCACACCCGGCCACCCACCGCGCCGGCGCACCGACGGCCGTCGCTGCGCCGTCACGTCCGGCCCCGCTCGCCTCACACCCGTCGAGCGGCACACCGGTCTCGCCCGCGCGCGGGACGGCGGCCCGGCCCGCCGCACATAGACCGCCCGAACTCAATCGATCCTACACGTTCGACCGCCACATCGAGGGCGACTGCAACCGTCTCGCGCGCAGCGCCGCGCTCGCAATCGCCGAGCGCCCGGGCGCCACCAGCTTCAACCCGTTCCTCGTTTACGGTGGCGTCGGCCTCGGAAAAACCCATCTCATACAGTCGATCGGCAATCATGCGCTGGCCGGCGGCATGAGCGACGGCATACTCTATACATCGAGCGAACGATTTACGTCGCTCTTCGTCCAGTCCATCCAGCAGAATCGCATCACGGAGTTCGCACGCCGGTTCCGCGAGGTCAAGATGCTCATCATGGACGACATCCAGTTTTTCAGCGGGAAAGAGAAGACCCAGGAAGAGTTCTTCCACATCTTCAACGATCTGCACCAGAAGCGGCGGCAGATCGTCCTTTCCTGCGACCGTCCTCCCAAAGACATCGAAGGAATTGAGGAGCGATTGCTGTCTCGTTTTCAGTGGGGCCTCGTTGCCGACGTGCAGCCTCCGGACCTTGAGACACGCATCGCGATCCTCCGCAGAAAAGCCCAGGCCGAAGAGGTGAAGCTCCAGGAAGGTGTGGCCGAGTTCGTCGCCGAGCGCATCAAGACGAACATACGCAAACTCGAAGGGGCGCTGATCCGCCTTACAGCTCATGCCAGTCTCCACCAACGAACCATAGACCTGCCGTTCGCCCGTGAGGTTCTCCGGGATCTCCTCGATGAGAAGCCCACGCAAATCGACATTGAGGAAATCAAGCGGCAGGTCGCCAATCACTATTCCATCGAAGTGGATCTCCTGTCCGCCAAGACGCGGCGCCGCGAAATCGTGCAGGCGAGGCACACCGCCATGTACTTCTGCAAGATGCTTACCGATCAGCCTCTGAAGACCATCGGGCTGCGCTTCGGCGGCAGGGACCACTCGACGGTTATCCACGGTTGTAAGGCCGTCGAGGACCGCTTCGACACCGATCCCACCTTCCGAAAGGAACTGGACGAAGTTCGGGCGAAACTGCAGTCGCGCAGTCTGGTCAACTAGCGGACTGGGCCCACCGGCCTGTGTGTCCTCGACGGCTTGTTATCTCGTACTCGGATCTGTCGGCGGCGCGGTCGCGTACGACTTGTTCACCAGCATCTCTTCGAAATGACTCGTCTTGTCACGGCCGTCTGTCTGTGCGCGCTAGCACTGGGCTGCACCGGACAGTCACCAATGTCGGCCACCGCGCCGGTCGAGGGGCTATGGCATGTGCAACTCGAAGTCCCGGGCGGCAAGCTGCCGTTCTTTCTGGAGGTGAAGCCGGCTGCAGATCGGCTGAAGGCCACCGCTGTCAACGGCGAGGAGCGCGTGGAAACACGTGAGGTTTCGTTCGTCGAGTCTGCCCTCGCGGCGAACTTCACGGCGTTCAACTCGAAGATCGAAGCGACGCTGGAGGACGACCAACTCATCGGCACGCTTTCCATCGTCCGGGCCGGTGGCAACATCCAGATGCTCCCGCTCACCGCCCGGCGCGGTGTGTCGGCGCGCTTCCCGGACCTGATCGATCCGCCCACCGTCGACGTGACCGGCCGCTGGGAGGTCATCTTCAGACAGAGCGACGGTACCCGAACACCCGCGGTGGGTGAGTTTCGGCAGAGCGGCGCCAACCTCACGGGCACCTTCCTGACCTCAACCGGCGACTACCGTTACCTCGCAGGCGCAGTCGCGGGCAACCGGTTTAAGCTGTCGACCTTCGACGGATACCACGCCTTTCTTTTCGACGCCACCGTCGACAACATGGGCGTCATGCGGGGCGACTTCTGGTCCGGTACACACTGGCACGAGTCGTGGACGGCCGTCCGCAACGACAACGCGGCGCTCCCCGACGCCAACGCTTTGACCTTCCTCAAACCCGGCGCCCAAGAGTTTAACTTCGCGTTTCCCGACACGTCGGGCGCGCTTGTTTCGCTCCGTGACAAACAGTTCGTGGGTAAGGTGGTGCTCGTCTCGATCGGCGGGACGTGGTGCCCGAACTGCCACGACGAGGCGGCTTTCCTGACCTCACTGTACAGGCAACACGCCGCCGACGGGCTTGAGGTTATCAGTCTCATGTACGAGCACGTAGAAGACTTCGCCCGTGCGGCGGCGCAGGTTCGCGCATTCGCAAAACGCCACAACATCACCTGGCCGGTCCTGATCGCGGGAACGTCGGACCGGACCGAAGCATCAAAAACGCTGCCCATGCTCAACGCGGTCATCGCTTATCCGACGACCATCTTTGTAGACCGAAATGGGAGCGTCAGGCGGATCCACACGGGGTTTGCCGGACCGGGCACGGGCGAGCACTACCGGCGTCTCATCCGCGAGTACACGGACTCGGTCAACATGCTCCTCGCGGAGACAGCCGGGTCGCAGAAGAGAGCATCTTAGTCGCACAGACAAAACCAGTTGACGACCAATGCCAGATAAGGTCCTAACGTACGCAGGCGAAGACATCGTCGTTCAGTACAACATCAGTCGGTGCATTCACGCCGGTGAGTGTGTGCATGGACTTCGGAAGGTCTTCAATCCGGATGCCAAGCCATGGATCAATCCCGATGAGGCATCTGCCGATGCCGTCGCCGAAGTCATACACCACTGTCCGAGCGGCGCGCTCACGTATCAGCGTAAAGACGGTGGCAAGGAGGAAACCGCGCAGAGTGAAAACGTCGCAACCATCACGACCAACGGCCCGATCTATGTGCGCGGTGACTTGCGGATTCTATCGGCCGATGATGAGGAGACGGCACGGCTCACACGTGCAGCACTCTGCCGCTGCGGCGCCTCATCCAACAAACCGTTCTGCGACAACAGTCATATCGAAGACGGCTTCACAGAACCCGGCGAACTGAGCGAAGGGGGGCGGCCACCCGGCGAAGACGACGACACCACGGGCCTGCTGACGATCAAGGCCGCGCGAAACGGCTCGCTCATCTTCACCGGCCCGTTTCGAATCGTCTCCGCAAGCGGCGACGAGCGCCGTATCATCAAGACTTCGCTATGCCGTTGCGGCCACTCGTCCAAGAAGCCCTTTTGCGATCGCACGCACAAGACCATCGGGTTTGAAGCGTAGGGTACTTTTTCAACAGCATTCGCACGATCGATGGGTGAACTGATAATCACGGGAGATCGCGTTCTACTCGAGCCGGATGAAGGAGAAAAACTCACCGACACGGGCCTCGTACTGCCCGCCAGCGTCACCGATCGTGAACAGGTTGGCACGGGCCGTGTCGTGCGGACGGGACCGGGCTATCTGACGGCCAATCCCGATTACTCGGATAACGAGCCCTGGGCGCAAGCGCGTCAAGCCGTGCGTTATCTGCCGCTGCAAGCGGAGCCCGGTGACGTGGCCATCTTTCTTAAGAAGGATGCTGTCGAGATCACCTACGAGAAGAAGGATTATCTGATCGTCCATCATTCGTCCATTCTTGCGCTCGTTCGCCCGGACCACGAGGACATTCTCGGTCAACTGGGTGGGGTTTTCGACGATGAACAAGACTGACGGAGATGTCACCGCCCGGTCTCCGGAAATAACCGCGGCATCCTGGGGCCGCGTTCACGTTGCGGGATTCGACCGCGAGTTCAAGGACGTGAAGCTCTACCCGGGTTGCGCGCGCGAATGGGACTGGCGGGAGACGGGCACCGAGCATGTGCCGGGCATTCAGGTGTCCGACGTGGCGGAGCTCGTCGACGGCGGCGCGCAGGTTGTCGTGCTCTCGACCGGATACCGGAAACGACTACGTGTTACGCCCGAGACGCTGGCTTATCTCGAAGAACGTGGCGTGCGCCATGTCGTCGCGCACACGGAAACGGCCGTTCACGAGTACAACCGCTTGCGTCGTAGCGAGATGGCGGGCGCGCTCATACATTCTACCTGCTGATGGGTCACGCGCAGTGTCTGTAAAGACACCGGTAACCTCGACACTCGCATGAAGGACATCATTTTCGGCGGGGTTCTTTTCGCTCTCACAGGGTTGATGTTTTTTGCCGTCATCAGCGAGTGGGGAACGCTTCTGACCTTGTTGATCGGCGTCGCGTTTGTGGTCGCCGCTGCTGCATGGCTTCTTTGGGGAGGTCGCCGCCGAGAACGTTGACGGGGCGATACTGCATGCATATTGCGGGATTTGCCCGCCCTCGCATGCGGTTGCGGATGACGGCCCCAGCGGATACCTTCCGAGTATGGGCGCGTACGTCTTTGGACCGCCCGTGAATGCAAAAAACCTTCGTTGAAGCGACTTATTCCTTATAGGAGGTAGGACATGAGAGCAACCCCCCTTCTAATCCTCTCATTCTTTATCGTCACTTCCGCCGTGGGACAGATGGCGTCTAATCCCTTAGTGGGGACTTGGGAGATGATCTCCCAAAGACAGATCTACCCGGATACCACGCTCGACCGCGGCAAATTCCTGGGCCCATCCTACAAGATTCTCAACGATACCCACTTCGCGTTCGGGCGTCAGACGATCATCAACGGGGTCGTTGAAGACGACGTCTACGCGGGCGGCGGCCGCTACGACTACGACGGCAAAGGGACGTACACCGAGTATGTTGAGTACCACGAATCAGCGCCTACAGTAGGCCTGACGATCAAGTTCAATGCCCGGCTCGAGGGTGATTCTCTCTGGTACCACACCGGGCAGATCGGCGAGATGCTTCTCGAAGAGGTCTGGCGCCGCGTCGACTGAGGTCAACGAAACACATCGTGACCCCGCGCCGATTGTTAACGGCGGACCGCTCCACAGCACCGGCGAATCACGAAGCTGGTGTTCCCTCGCGACCCATACATCCCAAGGTACAGCCATGTTCAAAGGTGTCTTCGGCAGAAAGGATCGACTTGTACAGCAGAAACGACATGATGTGTATCGAAGCGGACGCAAGCTTCCCGAGCCCACCGTGTGTCCCGACTGCAACGCCGTATTCAGCGGCGGTCGGTGGAACTGGTCCGAAGCGAATTCATCCGCAAAGACTTCCCGTTGTCCTGCCTGTCAGCGGATTGCGGACAACCTGCCGGCCGGCATCATCCAGATCAGAGGATCGTTTGTCCGCGAGCACCGTGACGAGCTCGTCGGCTTGATCCGAAATACGGAGTCTCTCGAGAAAGGCGCGCATCCGCTGGAACGGATCATGTCGATCTCGGACCAAGGCGACGGACTCCAGATCACGACGACCGGCGTACACGTGGCCCGGCGTATCGGCGATGCGCTGTCGCGCTCCTATCACGGGAGCCTCGACTATACCTATGGGGACGCGGAAAAGTCTATTCAGGTGTCGTGGGTGCGTGACAGCGAGGCGTGACCCGTTTGCCGCGTGGTGACAACCGATGGCGGCGAGAGAAATTCTGCAGCTCGGAGATCCGCTGCTTCATCGCATCTGCGAACCGGTTCTGCGGGATGAATGCGATGGCTTGGCAACGGTCGTGGAGGACCTACGCGACACGCTATACGCATTTCGGGCGAACCACGGGAGTGGCCGTGCGATCGCCGCGCCTCAGATCGGCGTGCTGAAAAGGCTGGTCTACATGGAGGTGCGGGAGCCGGTTGTATTTATTAACCCCGAGCTGCAGTTCCCCGACGATGCGATGATGGAGTTGTGGGATGACTGCATGAGCTTCCCGAACCTGCTCGTGCGGGTGCGCCGATACCGGCGGTGTCGAATCACGT
>JBFHWK010000081.1:0-11885 GCA_041589075.1 Rhodothermales bacterium | reverse complement strand
GGTGGCGGGCCCGTCGGCAACGGTTGTCGAGCTAATTCTACGCGGAGAGATAGTCCCAGCCGGGGCGAGCGAGGCGGATCTGCGGCTGGGCCGGCTAACCGAGGTGACGGGACTCTCGATTGACCAGCTGAGGGCCGCGTTCGACTATTTGCATGGAGCCGGGTTTGTTCGCTGGCTAGAGTACGGTGAGGACGAAGTCGTGGCCCTCGCAGAGGCGCGCCATCGCATTCGGCTCGACAACGTCGCGTTGCGTCGGGGCCGTCGCGCGGCGCGGCGCCGTTTGCGCAGCCTTCTGCGTTACGTGGACTCGCGCTCGTGCCGCCGGCAGTATATCCTCGCCTATTTCGGTGAGATGACCGGTGAACAATGCGGCCGGTGCGATGTCTGTCTCGGTCGGCCCACCACCGTGTCGACTGTGAGCGTAGAACGCGGACCGACTCTCGACGCGGTCGTGTCGGAGATTCGATCCGGTCGGCCACGGTCCAAATGGAGCATCGATGCGCAAGAGGGTCAGAGAAACGTGGACGCCTATGTCGACTGGCTCGTCGATAGGGGCTACATCCAGCCCTCATCCCGGCTAGACGGGACCTTTACGCTCACACCCGAGGGTGAGAAAGAGCTCACAGGAGTGGGTCCTGAAGCTTGAGCCGTCCCTTCTCCTCGAGCTGTCCCAGCTCGGCCGAAAGGCTGTCGATGACGACATTGTAGAGTTCGAGATACTCGTCCGGGCGATCTGCGTAGTACCGAATGGCGGCTGCGAACTTCTTCTCGCTGATGCGGTGTGCAGCCAGAACAGAGTCACGCATATAAGGAGGCATGTCGCCAACGATCTCGCGGCGTGATTCCAGTAGATGCAGATCAACCAGAACTCCAACGAGCTCGTCTTCCGGGATGGGGGGACCCAAGTCGGTGCACCCGATCCCTGTAAGAAACAGAAGCAGCAATGTCAGAGTACCGAGGACAGGAAGATCGCGCGTCATCTCGAAAAAGAAGTCTCAGCGCGCGCGATTTTGCCGGGCTCGAGTTCCGACTGCGTACGGAACGTGTGCGCAATCACCTCGAGCTGACGGAGAAACTCGCGCTTCTTAAAGTTGGGGGCGAACACCATACCGTCGACAAGATATATGCGGCCGCTGTCCTGGTCGTAAAACGCGTAGGTCACGAAGGGGCCACCCATTCCGTACGACACGATGTTGCCGTCGTCGTCCGGACCGATCATGTGCCAGAGGCCTCTGACTTCAAACGCATATCGGTCCAGGAAGTCGATGTTCTCCGCCTCGAGCGGGCGGCGGTGATCGATCGCTACATAACCGCCGACATTTCCCTCAAGGTACGTCTGGGTGAGTGAGTCGCGCGTCCGGTAGATCCACTCTGGCGTCAGCGTCATGGGGTCGGCGTAGTCCTCATAATACACGAACAGACTGCGCCACGTGTCCTGCAGGATACGCCGCAACCAGACGAACTTCGTCGTGTCCGTGGCGATCAGGTAGTCGTGTTGGACTTTGACGCGAAACCCGTGTTGCGCGAGAACGGAGTCTTCGAGATTATGCTGGCGACCCTTGTCGAACATCTCTTCTTCGAGTCGGGCTCGTTCCGCCGCATTGAAGACTGACCGCATGTCGGGACCAGCTTCGCGGATGACTTCTATGAGATCGTTGCGTGTCGGTGTGGCGAGATAGAAGATTTTCTGCCCGCGGCGCCACGTGTCATCGCGCTGAAGGAAGACCCGCCGGCCCTGCTCGATCGCCGATCGCGCCTCCGGAGAAAAAACGCTTCGCATGAAGTCGGACTCCGCGGTTGAGTCACTCAAGGAAGCAGCAAAGACCACGTTTGTGCGTGCCTTGACCCGGTTGAACGTTGCTTCGGAGTTGAGCGTCTGATGGTCGAGGTCAAACAGCCTTTCCGGAGCGGGCAGCGTGTAGATGTATCGCCCGAGCTCCTCCCTGAGCGCCGCACCCGACGGGCCGTTCCATAGCGTCGAGTCCATTACGACCACGACTTCTCCCGACTTGCCTATTGCCGATGGCCGGTACTGGACATCGCTGCACCCGATGGCCAGGGGCAACGCGCAAATCAGAAGGGATCGTTTCGCGATTCTCAGAAGAGTATGTAGTCGAATGCTGGTCATCGGTGGCGCGGCTTCATTCGTCTCTTGACTTGCTCCAACGCCGGTCACTGCCCACGTGTTCTATGTGGTCCCGGGCCGAAGATCTCTCACGAATGCGGTGATCCGTTTGGTTTTTTCGTTGACAGGCAGGCTCTTATTGGTCCAGAGTTCATCGACCAGACGAACAAGAGCCGACCCGACGATGAATCCGTCGGTGCTGCGGGACATCATGGAGGCGTCGGCAGCATTGGCTATGCCGAAGCCGACTATCAATGGCGTTTCGATGGCTTCGTTTACCTGTTCAAGATAGCGCTGCACCGTTCCGTCGAACTCAAGCGCGTCTCCTGTGAGGCCCGCAAACGAGACCGCATAGACAAAACCGGAACTAATCGACTCGACGTACCGAACCCTTTCCTTCGGCGTGTTGGGTGCGACCAGAAAGATCAGCGACAGGCCCGTAGCGTCGGCGGCCTCCTTCAGGGCCGTCGCCTCATCCGGCGGTACGTCCGGCAAAATGAGGCCATCCGCTCCGGCTTCTGATGCGTCACGACAGAATCGTTCCAGTCCGTACTGCAGTACCGGATTGTAGTAGCCCATCAAGACAATCGGCGTATCGCTTTCGGTCCGGAAGGTACGTGTGACACTCATGACATCCACGAGCGTTGTGCCGTTGGCCAGCGCGACTTCGCTGCTGTGTTGAATCGGCTTTCCCTCGGCCAGGGGATCGCTGAAAGGCATTCCAATCTCAATGAAGTCTGCACCCCCGCGATCTACGGCTCGGATGATCGGGAGTGTTGCGTCGAGTGACGGAAAGCCGCAGGTGATAAAGAGGCCCATCGCCTTGCGGCGCGTCTCCCGGCATTCGGCGAGTCGTGTAGACAGACGATTCACGATTGCGTATGCGATGCGATGGTTTCCATATCTTTATCGCCACGGCCGCTACAGTTAAGCACAATTACATCGGACCGGTTGAGTTGCGGCGCGAGTTCTCGTAGGAAGGCAACGGCGTGCGCCGTCTCCAACGCCGGGATAACACCCTCGGTGCGGGCGAGCAAGGCGACGGCATCGACGGCGTCCTGATCCGTCGCGGTACGATAGTGAACCCTCCCCGCGTCTTTGAGGAAGGCGTGCTCCGGACCCACGCCCGGATAGTCGAGGCCCGCTGAGATCGAGTGTGCTAGCGCCACCTGTCCGCCCTCGTCCTGAAGCAGATAGGAGGCTGCTCCATGAAGTACCCCGGGGGTTCCGGCCGTCAAGGTGGCGGCGTGGCGAGCGTCGAGACCCTCTCCGGCAGCTTCAACGCCGTACAATGCAACGTCAACGTCATCGAGGAACGGAGCGAAGATGCCTATCGCGTTCGACCCTCCACCGACACAGGCGACAACCGCCGACGGAAGGTCGATGCCGTCCTCCCGAAGCTGTGCCTTCGTCTCATCACCGATCACACGCTGGAAGTCACGCACCATCATCGGGTAAGGATGAGGTCCGACGACCGAGCCGATGATGTAGAACGTGTTATGTACGTTGGTGACCCAGTCGCGAATGGCCTCGTTCGTGGCGTCTTTCAGCGTGCGGCTGCCGCTGGTGACGGAGCGGACTTGAGCGCCGAGCAGCTGCATCCGAAGAACGTTAAGCCGTTGTCGCGCGACGTCGTCCGACCCCATGTAGACGACACACTCCATGCCGAACCGCGCACACACCGTGGCTGTTGCGACGCCGTGCTGCCCGGCCCCGGTCTCCGCGATGATTCGGGACTTGCCCATGCGTCGCGCCAGAAGGATCTGGCCGATCGTGTTGTTGATCTTGTGGGCGCCGGTGTGGCAGAGGTCCTCGCGCTTCAGGTATATGCGTGCACCACCCAGTTCGTCGGTGAGACGCTGGGCAAACGTAAGCGGCGTCGGACGACCCACGTAGTCACGAAGAAGGCTGTGATACTCATCGCTGAAGGCCGCGTCCTCCCAGATGCCCTGAAGGGCATTAGACAGCTCGTCGAGCGCCGGTATGAGGATCTCCGGTACGAAACGGCCGCCGTACGGGCCGAAATGCCCGCGAGCGTCAGGCAGCCTGTCGATCATGCGCGTGTTTCCCTTGGCCATGCAACTCTACGACGTTAGCTCAAGAGATCGCCACGCATCGAACAGCTCGGACAGAAGATCAAAGTCTTTCACGCCCGGGCTTCGCTCAACCCCGCTGGACACGTCGAGCGCAAACGGTCGGACCGTTCGCGCCGCAACCGCAAGGTTGTTGGCGTTGAGACCTCCCGCAAGGAACGTCTCCTGCTTGCTCGCTACGCCGGTGGCCACTGACCAGTCGAAGACTTTGCCCGTACCTCCGTGTGCGTTGCCGATCGCAGTGTCGAGCATGATATAGTCGGCGAAGTCACGATATCGAATCATAGCCGCTTCCACATCCGACACACCTGTCATGATGGACACCGGTATCGACTTGATCACGGGCGCATGTACGGCTACACAGTCCTCGGGGGACTCACGACCGTGCAACTGCACCATGTCGAGGCCGGCCATTTCAACAATAGCATTGATACGCTCCGGGTTCTCATCAACGAACACACCGACGGTCCTCGGCCCGTGCACCCACGCGACAATTTCGCCCACCTCCCCGGGTTCGATGCATCTTGGGCTGTCTTCGAAGAATACAAAGCCGAGATAATCGACGCCTTCGGCGGCGCAGAATCGGGCGTCGTCCAGACGCGTGATTCCGCAGATCTTAAGCTTTGGCTTCATTCCGACTAGGTTGCGTGTTGGCTGCCAAAGCGGCAGCCTCATCGATGAGCGTACGAAGGAGATTGGCGGGGTCATCGGACCGGACGAGAGCTTCGCCGATGAGCACGGCGTCGACGCCGGCCTCGACAACGGGCGCGATGTCCGACGGGCCCGATATACCGCTCTCCGCTACGCGAATGAGGTCTCGCGGTACGTGTGAGAACACGCGCGGCAAGCGCGAGATGTCGACTTCGAAAGTCTCCAGATCCCGGGTATTCACTCCCAAGATGCGAACGAGATCAAAGTCGACTGTTTCGAGGTCTTTCTCGCTGTAGACCTCCACGAGATGATCGAGACCCAGTTCAGCGGCAGCCATCAGGAGCTCGGACAATTGGTTCTTCTCCAGAACTGTCGCAATAAGTAGCACTGCGTCGGCACCGTATGCCCTCGCCTCGAACACTTGGTACGGATCTATCACGAAGTCCTTTCGCAAGAGGGGGATCGCCGATTCCGATCTCGCCGTTCGCAAGTCGGCAAGTGATCCCCGGAAGAACTCCGGCTCCGTGAGTACCGAGATTGCCGCCGCTCCCCCTGACTCATACTCGCCGGCGATCTTCCGGACGTCAAGCGTTCCGCGGAGCTGACCTTTGGACGGCGAAGCTCTCTTTATTTCGGCGATTACGCTGAGGCCGGATGCAGCGAGTGACGCTTCGAAGGATCGCCGGTCGTCGTCAAAGCCGCGAAATGCTCGAAGAGTGCTCATCGGTGTCTTCGCGCGCCGCTCGCGCAGCGTGTTCCGTGTTTGCCGAACGATGTTGTCCAGTATCGTCATCAAGCGGTGGGAGCTAGTCTTGACACCTCGCGGAGCGCGTCGAGCTTGCCGCGCGCCGCGCCGGAACTGATGCTGTCGCGCGCGAGATGCAGCGCGTCGTGGACACTCTCGGCCCTTCCGCCGACCACAATGGCGTGGGCAGCGTTCAGAATGACCAGATCCGCTTTCGGCCCGGGCTTTCCGTCTAGGATGTCCATAACAATGGCAGCGTTTGCATCGGCATCACCGCCTTGGATATCGCCCCGTTCGACCGAACCGCCGAAACCGGACTTCGATGGGTCAAAGAGATGCTTCCGCACACCGGCACCGTCTGTTTCATTCTCCGACTTGTACTCGAAGAGGACGGAAGGCGCAAGCAGCGACACCTCATCGAGCCCGTCGTCGGAATGCACCGTCATGACATGATCGGCGCCGACTTCCTTCAGCACGTTGGCCATCAAAGCAGCTGTCTCTTCGTTGAAAGCACCGATCAACTGGCGTCGGACCCCAGCCGGGTTGCACAGAGGTCCGAGAATGTTGAAGAAGGTCCGGATCCCGAGTGCACGCCGCACGGGCATAACGTGCTTCATCGCCGGGTGAAACAGGGGCGCAAAGATGAAACCGATCCCGGATTGCTCGATGCAGAACTCGACACCGGAACGGCGTAGCTCCGTCTGTACCCCGAGCGCTTCGAGTACGTCCGCCGACCCACACCGGGATGACACCGATCTGTTTCCGTGTTTCGCAACGGTCAGTCCAGCCCCGGCGCATACGAAGGCTGCCGCCGTCGAAACATTGAACGTGTTGCTGCCGTCGCCTCCGGTTCCGCACACGTCGATGGCATTCGGATCTTCCACCGTGACCGGTATCGCGAACTCGCGCATTACTCGCGTGAAGCCGGCGATTTCCGCTACCGTCGGACCTCGAGCCGTGACCCCGACGAGAAACCCTGCGGTTTGAGCATCCGTCGCATCACCGCTCATGATGTGTGTCATAGCGGTTGCGGCCTGGTCGGTCCTCAGTTGCCGTCCAGCCACGACGATCTCGAGAAACTCCTTCATCGCACCTCCGCCGCCGGTAGCTCGACACCGATCTTGCGCAGCCAGTTATTAACTATCCGCGGGCCCTCCACCGTAAGCACGCTCTCCGGATGAAACTGAATGCCTTCGATGGGGAGTTCGCGATGTCGAAGTCCCATGATCACGTGGTCGTTGGTCTCGGCCGTAACGTCGAGCGAATCCGGCAGTGAGTCGCGGTCCACGACCAGAGAATGATATCGTGTCGCAACAAACCCCTGAGGTATGTCTGCGAAGAGCGAGCGCCCGTCGTGGTATATCTCACTCGTCTTTCCGTGCATTAGACTGTGCGCGTGCACGACGCGACCGCCGAACACCTCGCCGATTGCCTGATGGCCAAGACAAACACCCAGGATGGGGCAGCGCCCGGCCATCTCTCGAATAATAATCTCAGTAATGCCTGCCTCGGCAGGCCTGCCGGGTCCGGGCGATATGAGGATACCGGTCGGCCCCATGGCGGCCACGTCCGCGGCACTCAGCGCATCGTTGCGAAAAACGCGCACGTCGTCTACAGACCGGGCGACGAGGTGCACCAGGTTGTACGTAAAGGAGTCGTAATTGTCGATGACGAGTATCACGCTCTCGATCGCCGGATCAAGCCAGTGTTCGAATCAAGCCGGTCAGGCTGCGAACCCGATCCATATAATGTGTGGCGACTTCACGTGCCTTTCGCGCTCCCTCACTCAGCACATCCAGAACGAAATCCTCCTGACGCTCAAGCTCACGGCGGCGTTCGCGAGCCTCACCGAACTCCGCATTGATGAAACCCAGCAGTTCCTTCTTGGCGTGCCCGTAGCCGTACCCGCCCGTCACGTACGCGTCTCGAATCCGACTCGTGTCTTGAGGATTTGCGAAGAGCTTTATCAACGCGAATACGTTGCAGCGGTCCGGATCCTTGGGCTCCTCCAGAGGCGTCGAGTCGGTTACGATGCTCATCACCTTGTTCTTCAGATCCTTGCCTTCGTCGAAGATCCCGATCGTATTGTCGTAGCTCTTCGACATCTTTCGCCCGTCGATACCCGGAACGACCGCGACCTCATCGAGAATCAGCGCCTCCGGGAGTGGAAACAACGGGTCATCGTC
Source organism: Rhodothermales bacterium (assembly GCA_041589075.1). Taxonomy (GTDB): domain Bacteria; phylum Bacteroidota; class Rhodothermia; order Rhodothermales; family JABDKH01; genus JBFHWK01. The sequence goes on along the minus strand of JBFHWK010000081.1, from coordinate 4,085 downwards.
CGGACAGTACGCGTTGTTGAACTTCTGAGCCAAGTCTCGGGAGATTTCGATATTCTGTTTCTGGTCGGCACCGACGGGCACCAGATTTCCGCCATAAATGAGGATGTCCGCTGCCTGCAGGACCGGATAATTCAGAAGGCCGGCGTTAGCGGGAAGTCCCTGTGCGATCTTGTCCTTATAGGCGACGCCTTTTTCCAGAAGCGAGACCGGTGTCAGGTTGTAGAATACCCACGCCAATTCTGTGACCTCCGGCACGTCGCTCTGCAAAAACAGTGAAGCTTCGGACGGATCAAACCCAAGCGCGAGATAATCGAGCGCGACATCGGTCGTGTACTTCCGCAGCGCCTCGCCATCGGAGACCGTCGTGAGCGCGTGGAAGTTGACGATGAAGTAGAACGCGTCGTGCTTCCGGTGCAGCTCGATGTGCTGCCTTATGGCGCCGAAGTAGTTGCCCAGATGCAGACTTCCCGACGGCTGGATACCGGATACTACTGTCGTCTTTTCCACGGCGGCTTGTGCGGGTGAACGCGACGTGCGGGTGGTTTCTCGGGTCACGGTTTTCGTCCGGTCGTCAGGGCTTGCGGGCGATAGCGTTCATTTCCCGAAGGAATCCGAGACGGTCCTCGCCGTTCTTTTTCAATACCGAGAGAATGGCCCGCGTTCGCATCTGATGCTCTATTTCCGACTCCGCGTCGAGAGATTCGAGCATGTCCTGCTCACGACGGATCAGAATGCCGATGATATCGCGATCCTCACCGCTCATCGTGTAGTCCTGGGGTTCCAGCTCGGTCCCGTTGTACGCTGTGCCGCCGCAACTGAAGACTGTTTCCGCAAGTTTGCCGACATCCGCGCGCGAAACCTTCTGATGCTTCACGATACCGGCCGACAGTTCGGGCATCGTCGTGGCCCGTGCAGCCGCATCGTGCGTATAGTTGAGTTCAATCAGTTGCCGGATCAGTGGGTTTAGACGTTCGACAGTCTCCTGTCGTGAAATCGTCTTACCGGCCCAGCCTTTTTGAAGGAGAAGTTCCTTGATCATGTTGGTAACGGGGGTTCGGTCGGTGGCATCAAATGCTACAAAAGTCGTGGCGAATATTTTCCAGTAAGCGTCTTATTCGTCAAATTTCAAGATGTGGCCACCCTGAAGGAGGTTTCTTCCAGCCAACTGGATCGCTCTGTCCAGTGCACGGGCTTTGTTGCGGGTCTCCTCGTACTCCATCTCCGGGTCGCTGTCTGCCACGATTCCGGCTCCGGCCTGTACATAGACGCTGTTGTCCTTCACGATCATCGTTCGGATCGCGATGCATGTATCGAGGTTGCCGGAGAAGTCCAGATATCCGACGCAGCCCGCATAAATCCCGCGGCGGCACGGCTCCAGTTCGTCGATGATCTCCATGGCGCGAACCTTTGGCGCCCCGGACACGGTTCCTGCAGGAAAGCACGCCTTGAGTACGTCTACTGCCGCCCTGCCTTCCGACAAATCTCCGGACACGGACGAGACGATGTGCATAACATGTGAGAATCGCTCAACGCGTGCAAAACTGTCGACGCGGACCGTGCCCTCGCGGCACACGCGACTCAGATCGTTTCGGCCCAGATCCACAAGCATCACATGCTCTGCTCGCTCCTTCGGATCGCTCAACAGCTCCTGCGCGAGACGCTGATCTTCCTCAAGCGTCCTTCCGCGCCTTCTTGTACCTGCAATCGGAAGTGTCTCGACTCGACCGTCCTCGACACGCACCAGGAGTTCCGGTGACGAACCGACGATTGAGAAATCAACGCAGTTCATGTAAAAGAGATATGGCGAAGGGTTAACCTGCCGCAGGGCTCGGTACAGGTTGAAGTCATCACCGGAAAACTCCTTAGAGAATCGTTGTGACAGCACGACCTGAAAGATGTCGCCTTCTCGAATCAGTTCTTTGGCACGCCGGACGGCATCGGTGAAGTCAGCGCGATCGAAGTTGGACGCCATACCGCCGTCCGTCATCGCAATGGGTTCGCCGGGCTCCGGCGGCGTGCCCAGATCATTTACGGTCTCATCAATGCGTGTCACGGCTGCATCGAGCGCGAGATCGGGGTCGGCCTCCGCATCCAGAAACAGGTTCGCGATTACAATGATCTGGTGCTTGACGTGATCGAAGGCGACGATCGTGTCATAGAAGCTCCACGACGCATCCGGCAGTTGCAGGTCGTCATCCGGAGCATTCGGCAGGTGCTCCAGAAGACGAACGACGTCGTATCCAAAGTAACCTACGGCGCCGCCTGTCAGACGCGGTAGCGTGGGCTCGCGTACCTCGGTGTAGCGCCCGGCATAGTCCGTAAGTGCGCTGAAGATATTCCCGTGGGGATACGTAGAAATCTTTCCGTCATTATGTATATCGACTCCATTTCCACGGCCGCGCAGCGTCAGGTACGGATCCCGACCAATGAATGAGTAGCGGGCGATCTTCTCGCCGCCCTCGACACTCTCGAACAAGAAACAGGGCGTCTCCTTTCTTCGAAGTGCGAGAAATGCAGCAACAGGCGTCAACAAGTCGGCACTGAGCCGGCGGGCGACAGGTACTACGATAGGGCCGTCGGCCGTCGCTGCGATGTCGCGCACGCGAGCCCCCAAAGCCGCACTGTCCGATCCGAGCTCCAGATAATCCATAGAAACAAAAAAGCCCACTGCGGTAGGATTGCAGCGGGCCAACGCACAGTTGTTTTACGATCTCGACATTCAGTCGGCACGGGCCCGCATACGGCGGTGAACCTGCCACCACCAGAGAGCGGTATCCGTATGTCGCGCGATCATCATCATGCCATAAAGATACTGGTTAGCCGAACGTCGAATCAACCCGCACCTGAAAAGACGCCCGCAGCATTCTTCGGAGGCCTAAACCGCGGACGACCCGCTTCCGGTCGTATCGGTCCTGCGGTACAGCGGCTCAGTCAGCGGACCGTAGTGCGGCCCATCGAAACTTCGAACCCCGATCATCGGATAGGCAAGTTCGATGCCGGGCTCCTGCTTGAATGCCTCGAGCAGACTGATCGTTAGAGCGTGTTCTGTTCCACGTCGCTTGCGCACATCGCACAGGTAGCGCAACGTTAGCCGGACGCCGTTCTCGACAATCTTCACGTAGACAAACGGACTAAGTATGCTGTAGTGAATCAGAAACTCCCGCGACATCTGGCGGATCTCGTTCGCAGCCTGGTGTTCGACAAGTTTCGTGGACTCCTCGGCGTACTGCTGCATTACGGACTGCGCCTTTTGCCAATCGGAACGGAAGGTCAGGGTTACTGAGAGTTCGTTCCAGATGAAGTTGAAACCTCGGGTGTAATTGTAGACCGCGTGGTAGAGAGTCCACCCGTTCGGGATATGAGAGATTCGTCCCGTGCTTTGGTCCGCGTCGACCCAACCGCGAATCTCCATTACGGTCGTGCGCATCACACGGATGTCGATCACATCTCCCTGAATGCCGTTGACGTCGATGCGATCGCCCTGGCGGTACGCGTTGGCAATCGTGATATAGAACCACCCGGCGATATTGAGCAGGACTTCGCGCATGGCTATCGCGAGACCTGTGCCGAAGATGGTGAGCACAGTGACGAGGTCGCCCAGGCGCGGGGAGATGATGCTCACCAAAACGACGATGATCACCAGTCCGCCGATGCGTCCTATGAAGCGCGACGTGTAGTAGATGCGCGCGGGGTCGTCGCCGTAGCGCTTCGCCAGACGCTGGCCCACTTTGATGAGGATGTAGATGAGTATCGACAGGCCCAGCGCAATCAGCAGGCGCTGGACGAAATCACTTTCGAGACTGAAGTCTAACGGCATCCTAATCCGCCTCTTCCCGAACGGCGATCAACTCTTTACGCAAAGTAGTATTTCTGTCGGAAACGTCCACTGGCTGACAAACGTGCGCTCAACGACCCTCAGACCGGCCGCCGATGCATATGGCTCGAGAACCACACCGCGACATCCGCCGAGTAGTGGAGGGTAAACCCGGTAGACCGTCTCCCAGAGGCCGTGTATGCGGCGCGGACCGATTGTCATGTTCGCGATGACCGCGCGTCCACCCTCGCGCAGAACACGCCTGAACTCG
>JBFHWK010000080.1:0-12027 GCA_041589075.1 Rhodothermales bacterium | reverse complement strand
GCCAGGACGACAGGGCCATCCGCAGAGACGCTGACTAAAGGCTGATCCACCAACGCCTCCGGCGCCGCGATGGGGAATCCGTTGATAACGGCTCCTCCCTGACTGTATGCGAGTAGGGTCTCAGCCCCGGTGACGATTACATCCAGTCGTCCATCCTGGTCGAGGTCCGACAATATCGGCTGTAAACCGCGCAGCGGTGCTCGATCCGCTTCGGTTGATTCTGCGATGAGAACGTTGCCGTCCGATCCAAGCAATAAGAGGTGGCCATCGTCGGACACCGCGGCGCCGAGCAGCCCCTCACTGTCCGTGCCGAACACGGGTCGACCTGCAAGCCTTAGTCCGGTCTCGGATACATCCCAGACAAACGACTCAATTCCGGTTTCAACATCGACCACCGCAACCCGATCCATCCACGACACGGCGACTGAGGAGCCGCCGGCAAACGATGCGCTGACGGCACCGCCCATTATCTCCCGTATGCTGACCGCACCACCAGCGACATCGACCGTAGCGAGGATGGTCGTAGCCGGACTCGTAAGTGCGATCGCGAGTCGGTCACCAATCGGCATCAAGGACGACGCGGGCGTAAACACGTCCGAGGCCGCCGGCAATGGAATGCGGTCTGCCTCAGCGCCATCGACGGGATCAATGCCGACGGCGGCATACACCTCGTCCGCGGCGACACCCCACACGCGATCTGAGTAGCACGTGACGCCCGAATCACGAAAACCCTCAGGCTCGACTATCGTGACCGACGTTTCATCAAGCAGTGCCAGCCCGGCAGATCTCGTCGAGGCTACCGAGAATGGCACGACTACGACGGATGCGTCTGCCGTCACGCAACTTCGGAGACCCAGTCCCACACCGGTCCGAACGTCATCTCCGACTATCTCGGCAATCCGAATTGGGAAGCCCGGTACAAGGTCGACGCCGTTTACAGGCTCACTGAATGTTCGGAACTGCATTGTTGCACCCGCAGGCGAGAAGTCTTGAATCACAACAAAACTAGGACCGCCGCCATTGGTCTCGCTTGACGGATAGGTGTCGGGGCCGAATCGGTTCCGGTAAAGCTGCACCGTTTGTCCGGAGGCGGTGACCGCACGAACCGGATTACCCTCAAAAAAGAAGTCGAATGGCGTACCAATGTCGAGCGCGGGTCCCAGCAGGCCTTGGCTTGGGAATCCGAGATCCTGCCCGGAATCCGCCTCTTCAAGATCAACACCGCGGCGTGCAGGATCGGCGTTCACCGTGTTAGTCGGCAAACTACTAGCGATTATCGCGTCGTCGACGTGCCAGATCAGGATTCCCCCCAGCAGATCGTTCCCATCCTCATCGATCCCACCGGGCAGTGACCAGTCATAATCGTCAACCGCGACAACGACGCCCCCTTCAAAACCTTCGATAGTCTGGGCATTGAATGTCTCGTCGCCGTTCGCAAACCGTTGCTCGACCATAACTCCATCGCGAAACACACGAAGCACCAGACCATCTCCCTCACGATCACGATGTCGGTTTTCGACGAGGAAGTATTCCGATTCGGAAACCCAGACGCGGGCAACATCCGAAGAGTTTGGATCGGCCACGGCGCGCAGTACGACTTCCGTATCACTTACGTCACGCACCTCTATCGGGCTCGACCAACCCAGGTACAGCTTCGTCCAGGCCGACGGCTCGGGCGGAATCAAACCACGGTAAGCAAAGATTCCGAACGGGTCCATCAAGCCGAACGGTCCTATTGCGCTGGTGCCCGTTGTGGTATCGAACAGATCGGGTACACCAAGGAAGTTCAGGAAGCTGGCTGCAAGGAGGCCATTGGTCGTCAGGTCAGTGAGGAAAAAGGAATCAGAGAAGAAATCGAAGCCGCGCCGAGTTTCCGTTCGGGGAATGATCGCCGTATTCGTGACGGGCAGACCATTTGTCGACATTCCGATAATTCCCAGCCGCTCGAGCGTGGGCTGACTAAAAAAGATCGAGGGAAGGTCGAGGGGTGTCTTGTCGAGAGTTGTGCCGACTAATTCGATATCGCGTCCAACTCCTGCATGAAACAAGACAAAGAAGGTCCGATCCGGATCTGCGGAGGAAAGGTCGGCCCCTGTTTGTCGGACTTCGGCCCAAGCCTCACCGACGAGTCCTGCCAGCTTCGCCAGTTCCGACTCGGAAGACGCATCGAGGCCCAACGGACTGTAGGCGGACATGGGCCTATCGACACGGACGATTTCAGGCAGCAGCGTCGTCTCCACGTCTACCTGACCATCGGATACGGTTTCTAGATAGTGCTCAAGCGCCTGTAGGTGCGCTCCGAAGAAATCTTCGTCGTGCGGAAGGGGGTCCAGACGAGGGACGAGTCCCGAGTATGGATCGCCGACAAAGGTTCCGTCCCCCGTCGTGAACCGTGTTGTGTCTGGTGCAAATTCTACGCGCAGCGCCACGACAGAAAAAAGACCTGTGGTGGCGAGGGTTGATGGTGGTGTTGCGGCCGGTCCGGTATTGTGCTTGAACCATCCGCTCTGGGCCGGCGACACGGCCGGCAAAAAAGCGATACAAAGAAGCAGGCCGCCGCGGAGCCACAGTCGGGAGCGCCTGCATGTCGTTTGCCGGCTCCCTGAGAGTGACGTCCCCGGCGGCCTGCCACTATCCAACGTCAATGGATACTAACCCGCGAAATTCAGCAGCAGCGAGAACCGCATGGTGTCCGCGAGCGGCGAGTCCTCCTCGAGCGCATAGATGTATGAGAAGTCAACGCCGATAATCATGTACCGAATGCCGGCTCCAAGCGTGAGGAACTTCCGGTTGCCGTTGTACGGATCCTCGTAGAAGTAGCCCGTTCGCAGAGCAAACAACCGATTATACCAGTATTCGAGGCCGGCGCCGACCGTAATCTGCCGCATAACACCGACCCGTTCGATATCGGTTGGATCGCTCGTGTTCAGGTTGATGTCGATCCCCTTCCACGAACTAAAGATTGCCTTGTACCAGGACGCCGAGCCGGTCGAGTCTCGGTCGATAAGATCCTTGTTGAAGTCGACGACAACGTTTAGTGCGTTGAACTCGTCGAAATCAAATGAAAGGGCCGTACCGAACCGCAGGTTCGTAGGTATCGGGTCCGCCTGGTCGCTGTCGGAGTACTGGATTTTCGGGCCCATGTTCGCCAGGTTGAAACCTACCGACACCGTCGTGGGCACACTGCCGATTGCGAAGGGCTTTGAGCGATATAGGCCTGCAATGTCGAAGGCCGTTGACACGCCAGCCTTCGTCTCCTGAGAACCGACCGTTTGTCCGGGAGCCAGGTTCGAATAGATAAACCGCAGGCTTGTACCTAGGGCAAACCGATTGGAGACCTTGAATCCATACGATGCACCGACGGCCAAGTCGTACGATTTGAACGTGCCGGTTGGCAGGTTCTGTGCATCCCGCCCCTCGTGCTCACCGAGGTTCAGGTACGTGATGTGGGCACCGAAGGTACCCCATCCCGGCACATTGTGTTTCGCGACGAGATACTCGTAAAAGAGTCCGACGTCGAAAGCGGGGAGCCAGTTCGAGTGCGTGATTCCGGCTTCGGTTCCAGTCTGAAAAGCAAGTCCAGCCGGGTTCCAGAATGACGCGCTTGCGTTGTCCGCGAGGGCAACTCCGGCGTTCCCCATGGCGGCCGAACGACTGTCCGGCTCGATCTTGAGAAACACGACACCCGCGCCACCCACCTGGGCATGAACAAGCGGCGCGGCCATGATCGCGAGTAAGCCGATCACGAGAATAGCGCCGTAGCGTGGGATCCGATCGCCGGAGCGGCGGACCGGGTGCGAGAACTTCATGGTCATCTCCTCTGTTGGGTTGAGTTATTGACGTTGGATTGCGATAAAAGTTTGGCTGCGCTACCGAATCATGGCAAGCTTCTCAATGTGTTCGGCCACCTGACGCTGCCCGTCGGCGGCGGCAACCTCGACACGCACCTTATAAAGGTAGATTCCGGTGGCTATCCGGTCCCTGTCGTCGTCTGTTCCGTCCCATAGGACCATTACGGGCCCGCCGCCTAGAATCCCCGATGGGAGTGCTTCCGTGGTCTCCATCGTACGTATCGGCCTTCCATTCAGTGTGTAAATTCGAATTCGCACGTCCGCGGGCGTGCCGGGCGGCTGATTATGCTCGAAAACGAAGCGCGTCCTGCCACTGGTCGGGTTAGGATAGTTGAAGACGTTTCGAATCCGAAGGTCCGTGGACTCTGCGACGAGGAACTCCAGATCGACGTTTGCCGAGTTGTTCAGCACATCCCAGGCTCGCAACGACACGGACCCCGGGCCCGGATTCAGCTTGGGAAGCTGCCACTCGACCGAACCCCGTTGAAACGAGTTCTCGTCGCTGCGAAATGCGGAACTCACATCGACGGCCGCATTCTCGTCGCCATTCACCACGAGCAACATCTCGTGGCCGACACCCGCCCCGACCGTGTTGATGCCACTCTCGTCATAGAGCCGCACGATCAGCGTCGGATCGGGGTGAGTGAGACCACCGCCGACAAACGTCGTGTCGTTCAGGAATAGGGAGATCTCCGGACCGGCAGTATCGTTGGGAGGATTGGACGCTGTACCGCCCACAACCACATTCTCAGTAATACCGGATGCATGAGCCCCCGAACCTGACGCATACGCGTACACTCGTCCGAAGTCATTGCTATAGGAGATGTCCTTCGGCACGACAAAAGTAGCCGTCCACAGACCACCCGACGCCCGGGCCGTGCCCCGCCAGATAAGATCTTCGCGCACGAGGTAATACGGCGTCGGCATAAACGCACGGTGCTTGATGGGCACCCTGCGCTCGGCATCGAAGACAGTCAGGTCGACGCGGCCCTCGAACGAAGTGTCCGTCAGGCCGTCCTGCCTCCGAACGGTACCCGTCATCGTTATCCTCTCTAGTGCAGGAAACTGACCGGTTTGCGTCGTGACGTCCGTTTCGTTCACGCGCTCAACGGATACCGAGCGCGCCGGTATTCCAAGTCGCATCGTAGGATCGCCCAGGAGGCTAAATTTGCGGCTGTTGCCAAGAAGCCCCACGTTCGTGTTCTTGGTGACAACCATCGCATCGCCGAGCCGAACAACCTGGCCATCCGGGTTGCGCTGGAACAGTGCCCGATTAAGCGCTCGATTAAGACCGGGATTAAGGGAGGACGTGTCACTCGATGTGTATACCAGCCGTACCGTCGTCAACATGGCAACGGCTCCGCCGTTCGGGTTCAGAAGGAGCGTCTCGGCGCCGCTTTCGACATCATCTATGTCCCACCATCCGAACGAACACGTAGCCGTTATGAAGACCGGTGTCTTTTCACCGTTGGTCAGTGCCGCTGCATCGGCCGAGGTAAACAAGTCCTCCTGCGCTAAACCGACGGGACCACCGTGACCGGCATAATTAACGACAAGGGTTCCATCACGAATCGTCTTTAGAATGGCATCCTTCGCATCGGGCACACGAAATTCGTTGAAGAAGACGCGCTCGAAGGACTCGGCATAGATCTTCCTTGCGTTCAGCGTTGGTTCTGCCTCCAGACGCACAAGCTCCGCCACCGAGTCGATGTTTTGCATGTGCAAATCGTTCTCTCGACGATTCCCGGTTGCTCCCGTGAACGCATCATCAGCGATGTATGTGTATAGCCCTCTCCAGGGACCGAATGACTCCGGAGACTGGTATCGCCTGATCTTATCTAACACGATGCGGGCCTCCTGCTGTGTCTTGACGGGAAGCCGCCCGATTCCGATATCAAGGCGTTCATCAGAACGAAAAGCGAACCCGAGGTAAACCCACTCCCCCTCATTATCGTCTAGCAGCCCGAAGTAGTCGTCGGACGTGTAGCTTCGATCCGGGTGAAAGGACTCATCCGTTTCGTACGGAAGAATCAGATTTGGTGTCTGGACAACGCCGCTGCGGAGGCCGCGATAGTCGAAATGTCCATCCCCAAAAAGCAGTGCGTACCGAAGCATTGACTCCTCATCCGGTGCCCGATCGTATAGAAACTTGAAGTAGTCGCGGACAGCGCGCATATCGGGCACACCACCTGAAAACTCGTTGTAGATCTGTGCCACATCGACGACGAGAACGGACAAGCCTTCGGCTCGGCGGAGCTGAGCGAGCTCCTCCGCCAACGACACGAAGCCGGAAGGCGCGACGATGACGAAGTCGGGGTAGTCGGTGATGCCGTGCAGGTTCTGAGGCTGTATTTCGACCGCCATATCCGGCTCAAGGAGTCTGGCCGCTGTGAGCTCGAAAGCGATATACTCCCGCGGGGCCTCGCCGCCCAATAGATTCGCCTGAAACCGGACGCCCTGAGCGGTAGTCCTGGTCTCAAGCCGACGGATCCCGGACAGGTCTGTTACATCCCAGACTCTGGCCGACGAACCCAGAGCGGTTAGCTGGAACTCGTGTGGACCAGAGGCGCCGGCAGGCGCACTGAAGCGGAGAAGGCCATCAACAGCACGCAACTCCTGTGGATATTCCAGCCTGAGCCAGTCCAGCGCAGCCTGGGGTTCACCCGGCTGCTGTGCCAGCGACATGGTCAGGCCTACCGGACCCGCCGGTGCTGTGTAGTTGAACACCGACGTCGTCGCTGCAGCGGTCGGCTGCTCCGCGCCCGGAGTGATGATCTGTGTGGCGCGTACCGAGCCGATGCTCGACGGTCCGGACAAGAACTGCACGGTCGCCGGCGGATTCGACCTGATGGCCACCCGCGTCGTCAATCTGACCGGGCCTCCGATGAAGCCGGGAAGCTGCACGCCGCTCATCACATCGAAACGGCCACCGGTCTGCAGCGGATTGCTGACCCATGTCAGTCCGCTGCCGTGCTCCTTGCTCCACATGAACACGTCCGTGTCAACGAAATGCCGCCCGACCACCTGGCTGCGTACGGTCGGCGATTCGAAATTCGGAAACGGAGTTGTCTGCACGGTCGGTCCATCTTCCGCTGCGATCTTAATGAAGACGTAACTCTCGTTCGAGAATGGATGCACATAGTGCTTCCACGTATTGGCAGACGCGTCGTACCGCCATCCGGTTGGTCCCCGGGCGAAAAAGTAAACTGCATCACCGCCCGCGAACGACCCGTCGCCACCCCCCGTTACGAGCGCCGGCCGCGGCAGCAAATCAGCCGGCCGCGGATCCGAATTCAGTGCCGGAAGTGGGCCGCCACCGTTCCCGTAGACTCTGACACGCGCCGGGTCTATGGCATCCGGGTTGAGTCCAAGGGCGCTCAGGAAGGCTCGGTCGATTTTGTAAATGGCTTCTGCGCGAACGGCCATCTTGAAGACACGCCCGTCCGCAAGCACGCTGCGGTCAACAGAAAGGTGCGGATTCGTGAATTGACCTGATCCGACAAGTTTGGCCGACGCGGCGCCACCGCCGGGCACGCGGATAACTATCCTTCTGTGGCGCCGAAGAACTTTTGTATTGTCGTCGTACGAAATCAGACGAACAGCCACCGTGCCCACCAGCCGTCGACGATGCCAGCCGACGGATTGCAGCTCGGCCACAGGCCCCGATAGCTGCTCGAGTAATGCAGCGTCAGGGGAGTGCGAGGTATTCAGGTAGATCTCGTCAAACTCGGACGCAACGATTTCGACGCGAGTCTCTCCGGAAACGGGAATTGTCCGAGATGTTGCCAGCTCGCCACCCGAAACTGCATACAACAGACGACGATTGAGATCCCGGGTACCGGCCGAGTCCACCGCGGCAGCCAGGGGAACGGCCCACCGTATCTGAAACTCTACGAGCGCTCCGTCGGAAGACTCGTTTACGGACGTCTGAAGTACCTGTCCGCTTGTACGGGGGCAGGTGACGAGCAGGAGAACCCACGCCAGAACTGCACCTGTATGCGTTAGCGGCCTAATCGCATACAGCGCGTTTTCCAGCCGACTCAGCCAAATATGCCTTGCCCGATCGAACAAATTCTGCTACGGAAGTCCTTTCCCGGCAACACCGAGATTGTCTTACTAGAGGAGTGTCGCTTCGTAGCTGTGTGGTTCGATAGGCCTGGTCGACAATCTTTTTATCTGCAGCCGGTCCGACCCGGGACCGCCCCCAGAGTCGACATACTGCTTGGAAAATACTGCAATTCAATGCGGCAGGGAAAGGTAACTGTGAATCCCGGCCCCAGCAACGGCCCTAACACACGCAGAGTGCACCAGTTCCTTTCCTACAGAGTGGATCGGCAGAAACACGCCAATTTCAAGCTACACGTAGATCCCGATACTTGAGATTCGACTCGATTATGCGCTAGCCCTGCCACCCAAATCCGCCTCAAGCTGCTTCCCGATCTCTGCCAGACGGTCCATATGCTGGGTCAGCTTCTGCAGCGCCCTGTCAATATCTTCAAGCGGCTCCAGGATTTCCTCGCCAAGTTTCATCGAGGCCGCAATCTCTAGTGCTAACTGGGCATTGCCAACAAGGATAGCGAGCGGGTTGTTGGCGTCGTGGTATAGCTTCGTAATTTCCCTGTGCGCCTTTCGTAACCTCTCGCGATACACGCCGACGGCATCCCGGGTATCAAGATTCTCTTCCATTTGGATTTGCGTGGTTACAACTCGCCGAGTGATCTGATATTGGTTACGCCATAGCCGGTGGCTTCCTTCTCGAGGTCGGAAATCTCCGCCCCCGCATCGTGCTCGAAGAAGAGGCTCCAGTCGTTCTTCTCAGCGAGCTCAAGGAATTGCGCCTTCTCCTCGATCGTTACGAGTGGCCTCATGTCATACGCCATTGTCCAGGCAGGCGCAAGATGGAATTGCGTCGGAAGGAGATCGGCTACGAACACCAGGGCGCGGTTACCTCCGTCGATCCGCACCAACTGCATCTTCTCCGTGTGGCCATCTACGGTATGCGTAAAAATACCCGGAAAGAGCTCAACCTCACCCTCGACAAAGGAAAGCTGACCAGACTCGGCAAGGGGCTCCAGGTTCTCACGAAGGAAAGATCCTCTTTCACGCGGATTGGGGGCGGTTGCGCACCGCCAGTGATCAAGCTGCACGTGATAGCGTGCCGACGGAAACGCGGTCCGAAGTATGCCTGCCGAATCGGCGAATGTACTGCCGCCACAATGATCAAAATGGAGGTGCGTCAGAACTACGTCCGTTATTTCCTTGCGACTGGTTCCGGCCGCCTTCAAGGATGAATCAAGGTCGGATGTATCGTGGTCGACACCGTATATGTCTAGGAACTTGTCATCGAACTTGTCACCGATTCCATTATCGATAAGAATTACGCGATTATTGCCGACCGCCAACAGGCAGCGCATCGCCAGACGGATCCGATTGCGCGAGTCGGCGGGAATTCGCCCCTCCCACAGCGGCTTGGGAATGACGCCGAACATCGCTCCTCCGTCAAGCGCGAACGTGCCCGTCTCAATCGAGAACAGTTCGTAGTCTCCTACCTTCGTCATCCGGTCACTCGGTCTCGGTATCAGCTTCGTCGGAAGGAAAGTCCTTGAAGTGACCGTTCGATCGGATCTTGGTCCTCATTTCTCCCATCTCCTGAACACGTGGAATAAACTCCTCGAGGAAGCCCACGAGAAACGATATACGCTCGTTTTCACTGTCGCGCTCAAGGATATGCTGCTTTTGGGCGAGATTCAAACCGGCGTTGCGAGCAATGAGAAACGAAACACGATCGACGTTTTGATAGATCGATGGCCGCACCTTGTGCCCGGCAAGTTCCAGTAGTTTCATATGCTGGGTGATGGCCCGCTGTACGTTGGCTCTATCGATTTCTTCGGTCGGTTCTCCCAGGATGTCCGCCTTGCACTGCATGTATTCCTTTTCGTCGATAACTTTGGCCACACGAAATCGCTTCCGGCCGATCACCGCAATGTCAAGGCGGCCATCCGGATATTCCTGAAGGACTTCGTGGATGTCCGCCAGGCACCCCACATCCGCCATGTTTCCCTCCTCGAAAAGAACGATGCCAAAAGACCGGCCCCCGCTGAGGCAGTCCCGCACCATCGACTTGTACTTTGGTTCAAAGATGTGCAGCGGGATGATCTCGCCCGGGTACAGGACGATTTCGAGAGGAAAAAGGGGTATTGCGAGGGTGTCCATTCTTCGACGGGAGCGAGTCCGGGAAGCGGATATTAGGTGCCGCCCCTGGTTGAATTGCGGGCTAGCGAATCTTGTTTCGTGGGACGGTGTGCCGCGCTGGCGCCTGGTGCCGCACCTCACGATAGTAACCGTTAGTGCGATGCTTGCGCTAACCCGCTCAGCGGGTGCTCAGCCGGTCGCGTTTGGATCTGGTGACGATCCGTCTGAGCAGACGGCACGTGCGATCTGGCGTCCGTCAACGACCCTCCAGGCCATGGGGGGGTTCTCGCTCATCGGTGCCCAGTGGCGGACGGCAACCAACTTTACCGTCGATTTCCACTCTCTCAACTTCGCGGCCCGGGCGCACGGCACCATCCGCGCAGGAATCTATGGCACCTATGATGCCGACATCGATGACACGTACGACGCGGCCCGCATTCTCGATTTCGTACGTGTAACGCCGGTCGGCTCTAACCTGTACGCGCGCGCGGGACCGACGACCCGACTGCGGCTGGGCACCGGCCACATCGTCAATTTCCTAAACACAAAAAGCGTGTGGGATGACAGGACCGTCGGTCTTGAGGGGTATGCAAGCACCGGTGCGTTCTCTGTGGCCGCGTTTGCCGACAACTTTCTCCTCGATCGACTGATAGGAGGGCGCGCTGCAATCCGTCCGCTGTTCTGGGCGCGGGAGCCAAAGGCCCGCTCCCTCGAAATCGGAGCGACGTATGTCATGGACCGCAAGAAGCTGGGCGACCGGCGTCTCTTAACGGCGTATGGCGCCGACTTGCAATTTGTGGCAGCCACGATCGGCGATATTCTTTTCAGGCCATTCGGAACGTTTAGCTGGTATGAAAACGGCGGCGGTGGAATGGGCATTGGTGCAGAACTGATGAGCGACGACTTTGTCGATGTGGCGCGGTTTCGTGTTCGACTGGCACTCTACTATAGCGGTGATGGGTTCGTGCCAGGTCATGTTGGGTCCTTCTACGCCGTCAGCAACGGCGCTGCGCGTATTCTCAAAGCTGAGGATCTGGCTCCCGGCGATACCGTCGGAGCCGTCACCGGTGTCCCGCTCGCGACAGCCCCTGGCGGTACCGCTCTCGAAACCGAAGTGCGGCTCCTGTTCTTCCGAAGCTTCGAACTCTGGTTCTCCTTTCGGAGGCACTTCGGTGGACCGCCGCTCAGTGAATATCACATCCGGCTGTTCTTTCGCACCGGCAGGCTTACGGCCTACGTCGGCCAGGATCGTGCCGGCCTGAAAAGCTTCTTCACACTCTTCAACGACCTCGGTGACCAAACCTGGATGGAGTTTCAGACCGATTATCACGTGGCGCGCGGTTTCTGGATTTTTGTTCGCGCCGTGTACGCGTACGAAGAAGCAGCGCCGACCGACGACGGATCGCAGCGGTTTCTCGTGCAGCGCCGGTTTGAGCCGTTCGGAGGTCTGAGAATTCGGTTGTGAAAGCGCGCGCTACGTGATAGCCGCGCTCATTTCGAGCATTCGTTCGATCGGCTGCAGCGCGCGGAGCCGTATCGACTCGTCCATCTCGATCTCCGGCCACTCGTGGCGCAGGCACAGGTAGAGCTTCTCCACCGTGTTGAGCCGCATGTGGGGGCACTGGTTGCACTGACAGCCACTCTCGGGAGGAGCCGGGATAAACTCCTTGTTCGGATTATCCTTCTTCATTTGGTGGAGGATCCCTTCCTCGGTTGCGACGATGAACTTGCGCCCCTCGTTCTCGCTCGCGTAACGTCGAATCTGCGACGTCGAGCCAATGAAATCAGCGTGCCTGAGCACAGCCTCTTCGCACTCTGGGTGCGCCAGAACGGCAACGCCCGGATGGCGCATCTTTAGTCGCACCAATTTCTTCTCACTGAACGTCTCGTGTACGATGCAGACACCATCCCAAATAATCATGTCTGAACGACCGGTGGTCTTGGCGAGGTAGCGCCCGAGGTTGCGGTCCGGCGCAAAGATGAT
>JBFHWK010000079.1:0-12099 GCA_041589075.1 Rhodothermales bacterium | reverse complement strand
GGACTCACGCGGCATGCCGACGTCGGAAGCGCCGAGTATATCGCTCTGGCGATTACGACGGCCCTGATGGTCGGCGTGATCCAGGTCGTGATGGGGATCGCGCGACTCGGATTCATGGTCAACTTGCTGTCCCGTCCCGTCATATCGGGCTTCACGGCGGCGGCGGCCCTGACCATCGGACTGACACAGCTCCGTAATCTTCTCGGCGTCGACATACCGCGCACTGCCGATGTCGTCGAACTGGTCGCGGCAGCATTTTCTCACGCCGGCGATGCACACGTTCTCAGCCTCGTCATAGGCGCGGGCGGCATAGTGCTCCTTCTTCTACTCAGACGCTTCGTGCCCCTCGCTCCCGGTCCCCTCTTGGCCGTAGTGCTCGGGATACTCGCCGTCTGGCTTCTGAAGCTGGATCAGGAAGGCGTCGAGGTGGTCGGCGTGGTCCCGACCGGCCTGCCGACGCCGTCTTTTTCCGGAACGTCACTGGAGACGTTCAGACAACTGCTACCAACGGCGGTCACCTTGTCGCTGGTCCAGTTCATGAGCGTCATTTCACTCGGCAAAGTATTTGCCGCCAAGCACCGGTACAGGGTCCGAGCCAACCGAGAGCTGTTTGCGCTTGGGATGATCAACGTGGCGGGGAGTCTGTTTCGCAGCGTCCCGGTGTCGGGCAGTTTCTCCCGTAGTGCAGTGGGAGACCAGGCTGGCGGTCGGACGCCCATGGCGAACGTAGTCGCGGCGGGCGTCATCGTCATGACGCTGCTTTTTCTCACGCCGCTCTTCTTCTTTTTGCCGGTGCCCATCTTCGCGTCGATCATCATGGTTTCTGCGTTTGCCCTGATCGACGTCCGCGAACTTCGGTTTCTGCTTCGGACCAAGAAGGTCGATGGGGGCATTGCCGTCCTTACGTTCATTGCGACACTCATCATCGGAATACACGAAGGTGTACTGATCGGCATCACAGCGTCTGTCGTCGCCATCATGTACCGGATAAGCCGACCGAACGTCGCCATACTGGGACACCTGCCGGGTACGCGCTCGTTTCGAGACATCCGCCGGTACGCCAAGGCCGAAATCATCGAGGGTGTGCTGATTCTTCGCATCGACGCGTCCTTCTCGTTCGTGAACGCCGAGTTTCTCCGGGACCTGATAATTGAACAGAGCAACGACCCGGAAAGGGACATTCGCGCAGTCGTGATTGACGCCAGCAGTGTCAACGATCTCGATACAACCGCCGCCACCTTGCTTGCGTCCGTGGCTGAGACGCTCGCCGACCGCAAGATCGACCTGTATTTCGGCGGCGTAAAGGGCCCGGTACTTGACGTCATGCGCCGGCATGGGTTTGCGGAACTCGTTGGCGAAGACCACTTCTTCCTGAGTCCTCACCGAGCCATTCTGCATATACTGCGAGAGTGGGATCGTATGGCAGTATATCTAGACGCCGTGCCCAACAAACAACAGCCCGGCGTCGACGAGCGCGATTGAGTGCACGGTCACTGTCGCACGGGAGCAGGACCGGCTGGGGTGGTTGGCAAGAATACCTTACAGCATCAGAGGCCCTTCGCCGTCACCGAACTCCTTGACGGCAGTATACCAATACTTTTGCGCGGCGCGTAGCGTTTCGGATACATCGCCATGAAGACGTGTCGAAGGACGCAATACCTGTGACGGCCATTTGTCTTGATTATCGACGCCTCGCCTCGTTTAGTGTCATCAGCGCAAACACCGGGGCAGACCGGCCAGACATGCGAAGCTCATGAAAAGAAGACTACTTACAAGCGGCGTGACGATTCTTCTCCTGCTGTGGAGCGGCAGTCCGGCGGTGTTTGCGCAACGCGTCTGGCTACCGACGAACGGCCCGATGGGCACTGACGTCAAGGCGATCGGCTTTCACTCCAACGGAACTTTGTTTGCCGGGACCTATCCACAGGGCCTCTTCCGGTCTAGCGATGGCGGCACGTCGTGGGAGTTCGTGGGGTTCGCCGGAAAGGAGCCTCGTGGCATCGTCGAGGACGCGTCCGGAAACCTGTTGCTGGCTACGTTTTCCTCCGGGGTGTTCCTGTCGCCGGACGGCGGCGAGACATGGCGCACCTATAACAACGGCCTGTCGGACCCTCGCGTGCACTCGATCGCCGCGCATAGTCGCAGCGGAATCATTGCCGGTACGCATGGAGCCGGGGCGTTCGAGTACGTGGCAGGAACCGGCTGGCAGCGACACAGCGAGGGTCTGCTTGACCAGGATGTGCGCTCCGTAGCGTTCGATTCAGACGGCGCGGCCTACGCCGCAACCTTCAGGGCGGGCGTATTCCGTTCAACCGGCGGAAGTCCGTGGGTTGCCGTTAAAGGCGGATCCGGCATCAACGTGATCCGCAGCGTAGTTGCCGAGAGGGGGCTTGTCGCAGCCGGAGGGTGGAACGGCGGCATCGCCTATACGCGGACCACCGACACATCATGGACGACGATCAACACCGGTCTGCCGAACCAGAAGGTCTGGAGCCTCGCGATAACGCCGGCCGGGGAAATACTCGCCGGCATGCAGGCCAATGGGTTGTACACGTACGACTGGGATGCCGGATCATGGACCCATACCGGCCTGGACGACGATATCATTTCAGCCATCAACATCCGCCAGTCGGGCGAAACGTGGGTGGGTGCACGCACCGGGATCTACCGAGCACAGCAACCGGGCGCCATGCTCGAGCTGAAGGGCATTCCAAAGAGCGTGGCGTACGCGGTTCGGCAGACAGCCGCAGGTGCGCTCCTCGTGGCGACGGAGCAGAACGGCGCGTTCCGATCTGAAGACGCAGGCGCAAACTGGACACCCAGTGACCTGCGGGTGATCGACGTCCTGTCGCTCGGCATTCTCGGCAGTCAGGTCTTCGCCGGAAGCACGTTTGGGAAACTGTATCGCTCAGACGACGACGGCCGTACGTGGATTCGCATCGACCGCGGCCCCGGCGACGCGTGGGTGGCCGAACCCGTATCGTCCATCGTTGTGGGCGATGGCACGATCTACGCCGGATCCGTTGGCGACGGCGTGCTGAAATCCGATGATGGCGGGGAATCGTGGCAGAGCGCGGGACTGCCGGACGAAGGCGTCCTGTCCATGACCGCCGCGAACAACGGAACTGTCTGGGCCGGAACGTTCGATGGTCTGTTCCGCTCGACCGACCGCGGCGAATCCTGGTCCAGTCAGAACACCGGCCTCGCCAGCCTGTTCGTCCGTGCCCTTTTTGCTGACCGCGATGTTACCCTGCGGGCCGGAACCGCCGATGGTGTCTACCGGCTCGGTCCCGGCACCGATTCGTGGGAGCCCGACGGTCTGCAAGGCACAACGGTGACGAGTATCACTCGCGGTGCGAACGGGGCCCTGTACGTCGGCACATACGGCAGCGGCGTGTTCGAGCGCGCCGGCGAAACGTCGGGCTGGCAAGAGCGGAACGAGGGTCTCGCGAACCTGCAGGTGCTCTCGATCGAATACGCCTCGGGGATTCTGGACGGAGATGCACTGCTGGCAAGCACGGACGGAGACGGCGTGTACGTCATGCTGCTGCCTGCGGTGTCGGTTGAAGAACAGCCGACATTTCAACCGCTCATCGTGCTCGAACAGAATTATCCGAACCCGCTGACGGCCTCTACAACGATCACGTTCTCACTTCCGACGACCGCGGACGCATCTCTGCGCATCTTCGACCTGCTCGGCAGAGAGGTTGCAACGCTGGTGTCCGGCCGGCTGCCGTCGGGCCATCATACTGCCGAGTGGGAATCAGGAGGCGTGGCGGCAGGGACGTATTTCTACTCGCTCGACGTGGGCGGCGTTCGACGGACACGACCGATGATGATCACGCGGTGAACATCGGGGCGGATTGGGAGCGATGTCGTCGACGGCCGATCCAATCCCACAGAATTACAACGGACGCGCCGGCGGCTTTCATCCGACCCTGGCTCCTGTGGACACGGCCGCTGTCAATCGTTCGAGTATCGATGCTGTAAGTTCGAGACGCACAAGCCACTGCTTGCAGATGCAGGCGAACTCATCCGGCCACTCTGCGCCAAGGCTCCCATAGAAGTCCTTCCAAGCCTCCACCTCTTTTGCAAGAAGTGCAGCGACGTCAGCGACGGCACCATATTCGGCGGCCGATCGCAAGAGGTTGCCGATCATCAAGCGCCGATCTCCAAAGCCGCGCGGGAGTCCTAGCGTACGGCCTGCCGCGACTATTCGACTACGCAAGAGTACGATTCCGGAGAGGGCGGGAGTCGCGAGATAATGTGCGATCTGACGAACATCCGTTCGGTCATCGGCAAGTATATCGAAAGGCTCAGGTAGAACGGATTCTTCGGACGCGCCGACACCGAGAGCCTGCCGGTGGCTGGCAACGAGTTCCACGAGCACATCCGCCGCCCGCGAATAGAAACCGCTGCCGGACCTGCCCACAGCAAATGCAAATGCGGGCAGCCACCACAGGACATGCCCGTCAAGAAACTCGACGAGTTCGTCTGCAAAGCTTTCGCTTGTCGCGTCGTGACCGCCGAGAGCCGCGATCAGCTCGAGTTCCGACGAGATATGATCAGGCTCGTCGCGCACGTGTACATCTCCGAGAAATCGACGAGCGAGCCGGGCGACCATCTCCGTAACCGAGCCACCCAGCATGCCGCCGGGTTCCAGGAACCAACTTGCGTACGGAAGCACATCGAGCCCGAAGAGCGCGAAGTGCTCGGAGGCGACGACGTCAGTGTCCTGCGGCAAGTCTTCGGTCAGGAGACCCAACTCGGACAGCAGCTCCACATGCTCCGGCGCCGGCCCCGTTCGGAATAAGTCCGCCAACAAGCCGTACGCCGCCTGACGTGCCTCGGTGCGCTGGCGGTGAGTAAGCGACACTCGCCTTTCGGATCCGGAGCCGGCGGTCCGCATCACTGTTCTTCGGTCGTGGCCGGGAGCCTGTACGCGCTCTTCACCGGCTTGAGCGGCCGCTTCAACCAGTACGGCCGCCGCGTCCCGTCCGGACTGTGTGTCATCGCAGAACGCGTCATCGCGACCCACTGCCGGTACACTTCCATCGACTTCCGCGTATCGACACGTACATCACCGTGCCGGTCTCCAGCATCGGCCTTGCGGACCGAGTGCGCCTTCTGCAACCAGCAGTGCGCACCGCTGATCGGATCCGGGTGAACGCCGTGGGTGAGGTTCTGATGTACGCCAACGTCTTCCCACCAGATGCGACTCGTGTCCGGGTCGAAAGAATCCCACGCCGTTGCTCCATGCAGCACACGCAACCCGAACTCACCTCTCTCCCTCTCGTCGAGATCAACCAGACTGGAAGCCTGGCGGTTCACTCCGCTGTCCTCGGAAAGGCGCCAGCGTCCCAGATGGTGACTCATCGCCACGATACCCGGCTTGATACCTTCGGTGACCCACACTTTGTCGACGAAGTACCCGATCTCCGTTTCAACGCGTACGAGCTCACCGGTAGCCACTCCGATCCGCCGCGCATCCTCGGGGTGCATCCACACCGGGTTCTTGTGGCTCAGCTCATAAAGCCACTTCGCGTTCGCGCTTCGTGTGTGGATGAGCGTAGGGAGCCGGAACGTAGGCAGCAAGAGCATCTCCCCGTGGTCACGGTCGATGTTATCCGGATGGACATGGCTCTTCAGGTTCCAGGGAATGAGATACTCACGTTCCTTCCACCCCCAATCGTGAAGTGTCGTGCTGACAAATTCCAGCTTGCGGCTCGGTGTCTTGAATCCGACGCGCGGGCTTCCTTCAGTCATCACGCCGACTTTCTGTCCGTCCTGTACCAGCCTATCGAGATTGTCGACCGCGTCCCAGGACATGGCGGGCGGCGCATCGTACGGTGTGTAGTTGTCACGTTTGACCTCGAATGCGCCGTGGCGACGCATGTACTCGAGGGGAGTCATGCCCACGCCCGATGCGGCTTCGGGCAGACCCGGAACACTGTTCTCGAATATCCAACGGTAATACTCGTCGATCGTGATGATCTCGCCGGGCCGGTACGGGCTCTCGAAATGCTTGCGGATGCCTAGGCTTCCATCCGGATCCATCCGTGCCGACAGTTGAATCCAGAACTCGTTCTCCTCCCAGACCTCGCCCGGATTGGATTCGTACGTGAACTGCACCCGCTTGCCGAGGCGCTCGAGCGCGACGCGCCGCACCGGCTGTCGGAAAGCGATCCACTGACCGGCGTGCGTTTCCTGGCTCATCAGGTCGTGACGCTCGCCGGAATGGCCCATCGGCAGCACGTAATCAGCGAACCATGCCGATTCGTTCCAGGTCGGTGTCAGTGCGACGTGGCACTTGATCTTCTGTTCGTCGCGCAGCGCCTTCAGCCACATGAACCCGTCCGGATTGATCCACATCGGGTTGTAGACGCGGGTGAAGTAGACGTCGATGTCGCCCCGACCCTCCTCCAGGAAGTGCGGGAGAAGGAAGCTCATCTCATAGAAAGCGAGTGGCCATTCGACGGGTAGGTGCAGTTCGTTCCAGGCGTCGAACGCAGGCGGCTGGTCGAAGGGCTTTGGCACGAACTTGTTCCAGTCGTTCATCGCGGTGCCGCCTTTGGTGCCGACGCTTCCGGTGAGCACATTCAGGAAAAAGAGACAGCGCGCCACTTGCCACCCGCCCAGGTTTCCGATTGACGCGCTGCGCCAGGTATGGGCGGCGAGGCGGCCCTGACAGTCGGCGATGTAATCGGCCGACCGGCGGATCCGCTCAACGGGCACCTGGGACTCCGCGGCCGCGCGCTCGAACGTGAACTCGCCGTAGAGATGTTTGAGCAGCCGGTCGAAATCGTCAAACGTTTCGCCGGTCGCTTTCCACCCGGGCGCGAGGTGCGGATGCGCCGCAAAGTGGCGGAGCGATTCCTTCCAGTTGACCCAGCGGCGCACGAAGGCGCGGTCGTACCGATCGTTCTGGATTAGATGATTGGCGATGGCGAGCAGCACGGCTGTCTCCGAACCCGGCCATGTCGGTAGCCAGACGTCGCTCTTGCTGGCCGTGTTGCTCAGCCGCGGGTCCATCGTGATCAGCTTCGCGCCGTTCTCCATGCCCTCCATAATCCGCTGGGCATGTGGGTTGAAGTAGTGACCGGTTTCTAGGTGACTCGATATGAGGAGGATAACGCGTGCGGACGCGTGGTCGGGGCTCGGGCGATCGCTTCCGGTCCAGAAGGCATACCCTGCACGCGCGCCCGACGAGCAAATGTTCGTATGACTGTTGTGTCCGTCGACGCCCCAGGCGCTGATACATCGATTCGTATAACCGTCCTCGCCCGGGCGACCGACATGGTACATGATGCCGTCGCGGCGTTGCAGGCGGCTCGCGCGCATCCGGGCCGATATCTCGTCGAGCGCCTCGTCCCATGTGATCCGCTTCCAGCGACCTTCACCGCGCGCGCCGACGCGCTTGAGCGGATAGAGAATCCTTTCCGGATCGTAAATCTGATTGATGGTGGCGGGGCCTTTCGCGCAGTTGCGGCCACGGCTGCCGGGGTGCGCCGGATTGCCTTCGAACTTGCGCACATCGAGTGTCTCACGATCGACATACGCCAGCAGTCCGCACGCACTCTCACAGTTGAAGCACACCGTCGGCACGAGCATGTATCGGCGAGCGACACGCCGCGGCCACTCGCGGCCGTCCCACTCGACCCAGTCATCCCACTTCTCGAACGGCGGGTACTGGCTCATGCGACCGTCCGGGTGCGTGACCGAAGTCATCTGCGCGTGCTCCGGCACACGATCGGACTCCGTGAATTGCGGAAGACCGAACTCGGTGGGTTTCGGCGGCCGTTCTTTGCGCGCATACGGGCTTCGCAGCAGCGCCGCAAAGAAGCGTTCGATGGCCGTGTCCTTGGCGCTCATTTCGATCAGCTATTTGGTATGTCCTGCGGTGCCATGACGAACGCGTGCTCGTACAGGTAGAGGCCGACCAGCGCGAGCGCTCCGGCGAGCGCCGGAAGCAATATGCCACCGATCACTATCAAGGCCAGTGGTACGACGTGCCCGACGAGCAACGCGACCCGAAAGTGCGACCGGTATCGGCCGTGGCGGATGTCGTGCGCCGCGCGCGCTGCTGCCTCCGACGCGTGCGGCATCCCGAACTCACCACCGAGCAGCATACCCAGATCGGTGACCACGGCGAGGACGAATGTGGTCCGCGCCAGGTCGTACACGTCCGCCGACAGATGCCAGACCAGTTCCACCACGAGCAGTGTCGCTGCGCCGGCCAGGAACGCCTGGACGACGAGATGGAACGGCAAGAGCGTGCTCTGCCACAGGTCACGACCCTCCGCCTGCCCGAAAAGAAACGCTGTATAGACGGCCGTGCCGAGACCGAGAAGCGCGCCGAGCCAGAGCAGCGGAGCACGCAATGCCACCGCTATATCGGCATTCCACCACTGTTGCTCACCACCGAGTTCGACGATCCACCAGCCGGTCGATACGATCGAGAAGCCGATCAACAGGAAGGCGCCGCGCGCAAGCCAACTGCGCCACTGTGGACGAAACACGATGCGCAGAAAGCGCTCCGGACGCTCGAGGTCGAGTACGAGCAGAGCCGTCGTGACCAGGGTGAAGACGATTACCAGGAGCCCTCCGGCCAGAAACGATGCGGCGTCGAAGGCGACCAGGCCGAGGCCGAGGCCGACCGCAAGCATCATGAACAGCCCGCTTGCTATGCCTTTTGTTACGAGATAGGCGGGCACGGGCCAGTGCCACGGGATACGGTGTTGTGCGTTGTACGTCACCTGAACCATCTGCTCGGCCATACGGCCTTCGCCGATGACCAGCGGACCCGACGGCGGCGCGCCCTGCGGCTGACTGGCTCGAAGCGGAACACCCGAGTCGGCGCGGCGGTGCGATTGCTTGGGCCCGGCCGGCGGCGTGCCGGGATGTCCATCACCTCCGCCATGAAGTGGCAAGACGTCAGCCCATGCAAAGGTCGCGGGCGTGCGATCGACCGCCGTCGGTGTCAGGTTGGCCTCGCTGCCGTCGACATAAAAGAGCTTTGGCGCCGTTCCCTGTTCCGGCTTCCGAACGGTAACCTGGTTTTCGGCGATCATCCGAGAGATCTCCGACAGCGGGTCGTCCAGGTCGCCCGCGATGATGGCGTGCTCGGGACAAACGACGACGCATGCGGGCTCGAGCGCAAGTTCCACACGGTGTGCGCAGTAGTGGCACTTCGCAGCCGTGCCGCTGTCGGGGTCGATGTAGATGGCGTCGTACGGGCAGGCCTGCAGACACGCCTTGCATCCAATGCACACGTCGGCATCGAACTCCACGATGCCGTCGTCTCGTTGGTACATCGCCGTGACGGGACAGATGCGGACGCACGGCGGGTTCGCGCAGTGGTTGCAGCGCGTCACTTGAAACTGACGCCGCACATTCGGATAGACCCCCGCCTCGACACTCTTTACCCACGTACGATTAACGCCGAGGGGCACCTCGTTCTCACTCTTGCAGGCCGTCGAGCACGCGTGACAGCCGATGCACCGGTCGTTACGTATCAGAAAACCATAATTCATGGTCGACGGTGCCGGTAAGAAGGGCTCCTAGGAGCGATTAGGCCCAGAAAAACTACTTGTAATATCAAGTGATGTCAAGTCTCCAGGGAAGCGGACTTTACTCGGACGCCTCCCCGGACGATCGCCGGAACACCGGCTCGAACTGTCGCAGCGGCATACCCCGCACCGGCCCGGACGCGCTCGCACTCACCTCCCGCGCCAACTCGAGTTCGTAGGCGACGCGGTCACTTCGGTAGAAGCGTCGCTGGAAATAGACAGGCCGCTCACCCAGCGTACGCGAGACCCGCTCGATGACCAGCAGCGCCCGCCCCCACGGCACGCCGAGCTGCTGTGCGATATCGGCGCCCGCGTTCACGGACTCGATCCGATATCGCCCGCTGACAATTGGAACCTCGAACTCCTCCTCTAGAACCTGATAGATGGTAGCCGAACTCAAATCATGGTCTTCTAGAAGCTGCCCGTAGAAGGCAGGCAGCCACGTCCGATCGAAAGCGATCGGCTCTCCGTCACCCAGACGCAACCGATCCATCCGGACGACCGCCTTTCCTTCGTCGATATCCAGGGCCTTCGCAACCGTGCTCGACGCACTCTCCGTCTCTCGCGCCAGCAGCCGGGACGACGGGCGCAGCCCCGCGGCTGTCATATCCTCCACAAAATCGGTGAGCCGAACCAATCCCTGCCGCACCGGCTCGGGTCGCACAAACGATCCCAACCCCTGCCGGCGAAAAATCAGACCTTCGTTCTCCAGCGTGAGCAGCGCCCGCCGAACGGTAATCCGGCTGACACCAAAGCGAGAACCGAGCTCGCTTTCCGACGGCAGGCGGTCATTCGGCGAATAGACGGCGCGCGCGATCTGATCCCGAAGCCACGCGCTGATCTGCTCGTGCCGCGCCTGTCCACCCCGAACGTCCATAACCCGTCACCGACTACGAGGAAACCGCTTCATGATACCGCCGCCGCCCGTCCGCATGCAACACAAGACATTACGGGCGACTAGGAACGAGTCCGCTCCGGGCTGCGCTCGAACTTTTGCCGGTACCCCAGCAGGATCTGCGCCGCTAGCTGATCGAGTTCGAAAGTGCCGGAGTTCAATACCATGTCGTAGTCGGCTGCATCGTCTACTTCGCGTCGAAACTGATGCCGCACGAACTCGGCCCGCTCCTTATCACGCGTCAAGATCATTGCTCGCGCATCCTTGTCCGATATGCCTTGCCGCTTGGCGTAGCCACGCACGCGATCGTCGATTGGGCAGACTACCCGAACACGCAATGCCTGGTCAGGCCTGAGCACATAGTTGGCACCGCGTCCCACGACGACGGCACTTCCGCGCGCGGCGAGAGTCTGCACCAGTCGCAGCAGCGATCGGTGATACTGCAGGTTCGTTACCTTCGTACCCATCAACGCACCCAGCACCGCATCCTCCACAACCTTTCGCCTGCGCTCATCCAACGCGTCCATCATCCGCTCGTTGGCCTTGCTGTCGTCGGCGATTGCCTGCACCAGCTCACGATTCCAGATCGTAAAGCCGGTTCGTTCACCTAAAATTGCCGCCACGGCCGCACCGCGAGACCCGAACTCACGAGATATGGTGATCAGCGGCCAAAACGTGGGTGTCTGACCAGCCTTGGCCGACTGCTGCAGCTCCTTGCTCCAGATCCGAACCTGCTTGTTTACGATGCTGTCGATCTTGGCCATTGTTGCCGGTGTCCTCATTCAACAAGCCCCAACTAACGATACAAACCACGCACCTTTTGGTACAGACAGGAAGCGGATACGGGAGCACTAATCCGTCAGGGTACAGGTGGTGTGGGTATTACCCTTAATCAGCCTGTCCGTGCAACCCCGTCCTTCGGGATCCGTATCAAAGAAAGATGTGTCGGCTTTCGATTTTCCGATAACAGCACATCCGATTGAATCCACTTCTCAGTTAGTAGAAAAGAGGTCGCTTCTATGAATCCGTTTGAAGAGCACGGCGCTTTCAGTTGGACTGAACTCATGACCAACGACCCCAAGGCCGCTGCCAACTTTTACGAGAAAGTCTTCGGCTGGTCCGTACGCAAGATGGACATGCCGACGGGGCCGTATCACGTGATTAAGGCCGGGGACCAGGACGTCGGTGGCATCATGAAGATGCCCGACAATGTGCCGCCGGGCACGCCACCGCACTGGGGCGCATACGTTACCGTCGACGACGTCGATGCCGTCGCGAAGAAGGTCACGGACAATGGCGGCAGTGTTCTCGTACCGCCGACGGATATTCCGACGGTCGGCAGGTTCTGTGTCTTTCAGGATCCGCACGGGGCACATCTGTCGGCTATCGCATATGCCCATCAAGAGGCTGAGGCAGAGACGACCTGATCCGATTGATGCCCTGAACCACAAAGCCCCGGCCTCATCCGAGACCGGGGCTTTTTTTCGGGTCATCGCGTTTCCGTAAGTACGTCGCGCTACTCGGTAAACTCCGGATCGATCTCCGTATAGACGGAGTCCGGGTGCGCTCCCGTGACGCGGATTATAACCTGGTTGCCGAGCTCGGGGTTCGTACCGCGGATCACGAGGTTTGACG
>JBFHWK010000078.1:0-12172 GCA_041589075.1 Rhodothermales bacterium | reverse complement strand
GCCTTTTGCGCCATTGCCAGTGATACGTTGGCAGTGCCGATCAGGAGTGGCTGGTCCTTGTGGGGCCCGATTCTCGACTCCGCCACGGATACCATGGCCATTGCACTCTCACCGAGCTTTAGTGGCTACTGGACGACTTACGAATACGATCAGGGAGGATATCACTTTGCAAATGAGCTCAGCTCGACGAGGGGATACTGGCTCGCCAGTGAGGACAGTGTTTCGCTGTCTCTGGTAGGGGCGCCGCTTACCGGTGACACTACAGTCGTTCTCGACCCGGGTTGGGTGATGTTGAGCAATCCGTTCGTGATACCCGTGCGCGTTGACAGTCTTCGATTCTCCGATGGAGGCGGGTTCGTCTCTTACGCCGATGCTGTCAGTTCGGGGTGGGTGACGTCGCCGTACCAATACACCGGTACATCCTACGTCGCGGCGACTGAACTGCGCGCGTCTGACGGCTTCTGGATCGACGTGCTGGTACCGAATGTCACTGTCGAATTTCCGATCCATGCGCCACCAGCTCCCATCTCCGGAAAGCGCGCACCTGGTAGGGTGGCTGAGGAGCAGTGGCTCATAGCTCTGGAAGCGGAGGCCGGCGGTTTTCGGGACGTAACGGCACAGGTCGGTGTGGCCCTGGCCGCGACGGACGGGTTTGACCCGGCCTTCGACTGGCTGGAGCCGCCGGTAGGACCAGGATCCGAGTACGTTCGGCTGTTTGTCGATCGTAGCGACCTCGAAGGTCTTGGTAGCGGCGGTCTCGCCCGAGATGTACGGGCTCTGGACACTGCTGATGCCGTAGAATGGCGGCTGCAACTGCAGTCTTCGTTTGAATTGGTAGCGCTCCGATGGACAGTCCCTGACATCCCGCAGGAGGTGGCACTTACGCTGCGCGTCGGTACGTCGGCGATCGACATGCGGTCTACAAGTGAGGTTACAACCGAAGGGACGCAGACCATAACCGTTGTCGCCTCGGCAGCAGGTGGCGTAGGTCTCGAAGACGGTGTGCTTCCGGTCTCGTACGCCCTGGAGCAGAACTATCCAAACCCGTTCAATCCATCGACTCTAATTCGGTACGATTTGCCGCAGGCCGGCCACGTTCGTCTGGAGGTTTATGACGTGCTCGGTCGCCGTGTAGATGTTCTTGTTGACGAAATAAAATCAGCCGGGCATCACTCGATAACGTGGGACGCGAGTTACCAGGCAAGCGGCTTATACATCTATCGATTGGAGAGCGGGGACTTCGTCAGTGCTCGAAGCATGACCGTCGTGAAGTGATCGCTGCGCGCGCGCGAAACGATCGCGTTGCCCGTTCCCGCCCGACCCCAGCTCGTCTACGCGGAGTCTACGCGACGCCGACAGAGTTGACGCCGCCGCTCGCAAGAAACATCCCTGATGCGAGGCGATCGCGGCACGCGTGAATCCTCATCGCCGCCTGGATCGAAACGGTGTGTAGTGCATACGTAGGCGTGGCGCATTTGCAGGCCTAAGGCCTGGTAAAACCATCGCGAATGATCCAACTACACTCCATATCGGTGGCTTTCGGCGGCCAGCAGGTCCTTGAGAATCTCACCTGGACGATTCGTCCGGGACAACGCATCGGGCTGATCGGGCCGAACGGTGCTGGAAAATCCACCCTGCTCCGGTTGGTTGCCGGCCGTCTAGATCCCGATGAGGGGACCGTCTCGATGGGAGGTACCTCCACGGTAGGGTACCTCGAACAGGACGCACAGGAATGGAAGTCCGGGCGAAGCGTTGTCGACGAGGCGATGACCGCCTTTGAGGAGACGCTTTCGCTTCAGAATCGGGAACGGGAGCTCACGCAGTTGTTGGCCTCGGAGAAGGATCACGAAAGCGATGCGTATGAAAGGACTCTGCGTGATCTGGATCATGTACACGCCCGACTTGCCGCGCACGAGTCCCATCTGATGCGACCTCGTGCCGAAGCCGTGCTGGAGGGTCTTGGGTTTGAGTCTTCAGAACTGGAACGCCCACTCGAAACCTTTTCAGGTGGGTGGCGCATGCGGGTTGCTCTCGCAAAAATCCTTTTGCAGGAACCAGATTTCCTCCTGCTCGACGAGCCGACGAACCACCTCGACATTGTTAGCATTGACTGGCTCGAGAGCTATCTGAAATCGTACCGCGGTACTGTCGTTATGGTGTCACACGATCGGTATTTCCTCGATCGCATGGTGACATCTATCGCGGAGCTGTCCCGCGGACGCATAACAGACTATGCCGGAAACTACGCGTACTATCTCCGTGAGCGGCAGAATCGCCGGACGTTGCAGCAAGCCGCGTACGACAATCAGCAGAAGCTCATCGCCGATAACGAGCGGTTCATCGAGCGCTTCCGATACAAGGCCTCGAAGGCTAGGCAGGTGCAAAGTCGCGTCAAGATGCTCGACAAGTTGGAGCGCATCACACCGCCGGAGTCAGAAGATCCCGACATCCACATTCGTTTTCCGGAGCCGCGGCGATCCGGCAAGGTGGTGCTGAAGCTGACGCGTTTCTCCAAAACGTACCACTCTTCCGACGGTCCTATTGAGGTCTTTCGCGACGCCGGCCCGCTCGAGATCGAGCGTGGCGACAAAATCGCGTTGATCGGAAAAAACGGTGCCGGAAAATCGACTCTCGCACGAATTCTAAACGGCTTCGAGCCGTTCGACGGCGATTTGCAATTCGGTCATAGTGTCGAGATTACCTTCTTCGCCCAGCATCAGGCTGATGCACTGCAGCCGTCATTAACGGTGCTCGAGTCTCTGCAAGAAGTGTCGCACGGTCAGAATGAGAACGACCTAAGAACACTCCTGGGCGCATTTCTTTTTCGAGGTGATGATGTCTTTAAGGAGACCCGTGTATTGTCGGGGGGCGAAAAGAGCCGGGTAGCCCTCGCACGAACACTGCTTCACCCCGCTAACTTTCTCATTCTCGACGAACCGACCAATCACCTCGACATGAAGTCGATTCGCGTTCTGATCGAAGCGATGAGACAGTATCGCGGCTCATTTGTCGTCGTAAGTCACGACAGGCATTTTCTTGATCAGGTCGTGAATCGAGTGTGGTATCTCGAGGATGGCGGCGTGACCGACTACTCGGGTACGTACTCCGAGTATCGGTGGTATGCGCAGCACGGGACACGGGCGATGATGCGCCGCGATGGTGAACCGTCTGAGACGACAACTGTGATCCATGAGGAGCGTGTTTCATCGGGCGGACCAAAAAGCAAAGAGCAGAAACGCCGCGAAGCCGAGGAGCGAAACCGTCGGTACAGGGAGACACGCACAAGTGGGTTTCAGGCCGTGGACGGCCTAACGCCGCGCCAGTTGAAGATGCTTTACGACAAGGTTGAGTCGTCGATCCTCGCCGCAGAGGAGCGCAAGGCGAGGTTAGAGAAAGAGATGGCCGATCCCGAAGTGTATGCCAACCCGGACAGGTCTCGTGCGGCTGCCGCTCAGTACGACCTACTCATACAGGAACTCGACGAACTGTACCGGCAATGGGATGACCTGGCAGAGCAGGTGCAAGGCTGATCCGCATTACGAGCCCTCCTTGTCCAGTTCGAGTATCACCGGACAGTGGTCGGAGACGCGTTCGTAAGCCGCTGGCATGTTGTTCTCATCCAGATCTCGACATGTGTTGTCGGCACAAAAACTACCCGCCTTCGACACAAGCGCGGTCGATGCGAGCGACTCGGATAGAACGAAAAAGTCCAGGAGACCGGCACGGCCGCGATAGTACTGAGAGCAGCCTGCAACAACGGAGACTCGGCGAAAGCCGGGCCCGATCTCACGATCGAACTCCTCGAGTTCCATCGGGGCTGTAATCTCCGTGGGCTCTCCGCGGCCCATCGTATTAAAGTCGCCCAAGATGATCACGTCGGTGTCGAGGTCCTGCAGTTTTTTGTCGGCGAGCTTGAGATGCGGTATTTGGCGCGTCGCGTCCCGGCGGTTCTGATAGTCGCGATCGCGCCTTCCGCTGTCGAAGTGGACCGTAACGACGTGAAAGTCGACCTTGCCATCGGCGGATCGCGCGTACGCGTATCGTCCCGGGCGGAGGTTTTCAGCGCAGGCACCGCCACCGTTCTCGGATCCGCCGTTCAATTGTTCCAAGTCCGCAAAGTCCGTGAGTGTCAGCCGTGCGGAATTCCACAGGAAACCTACACGCTGATTTTCAGGTGCGCCACACGCCTGCACGTCTACCCCCCATTGGCCACCTGAAAGGGAATCGAGTGAAGAAATCAAACGTGATATGGCTTCCTGTCCGTCTTCGTCGTAAACGATCTCCTGAAGGGCGACCAGGTCCAGAGATTCAGTCGCGATCGTCTGTGTGACAAGGTCGAGGTCCGTCGCCGCACTCGGACACTTTGCGGCGTCTGGGCAACCGCGTGGGAACCATCGAATGTTCCACGTGGCCAAACGCAGCGGCGGACTATCGTCATTGTGATGGACATGCCGTTGCACCAACTGCGGAAACGACTCCTGCGACTTCGAAATCTGATTTGATGATGTCAGCAACGCTGCCGTCAAGATTGCGTATGGCAGCAATCGTCTACGACCCATCCCTGTTCGGTCGACGGTCATCAACTGTGAACCAGTGATCCTCGAATTGCTAGCCACGAGCCTGTAACCTTTCGACCCAGACGATTTCGCAGGCACCGGCGCCGGCGTCCTTGCGGGTCGTGGACGTCTTCCAGACAAAGTCATCAGATGTCACGTTGACAAGATAGCCGCTGATTGAAACAAGCTCGCCCTCCTTGACCGACAACAGTGCATCACGGACGTCCTCGTTCGCCGGGATCATATGCATGTTGGCGCTGTTCTCGATGATCTGTCGACGCGGAACCGGGTACTGTTTTACCCGCCACCAGTAGAACCGCCGCGACTGTGTGATCTTGATCTGATCGATGACGGACTGGTCCGACATTGGTCCCCAGCCGAGAGCGAGATCAATTGGTGATAATTGTGCTGCGCGGCCTAAGCGGTATCGCTCCTTGCCCAGCACGCGTGCGCTTAGTTCAAACTCGGCAACCGGTCGCAAGATAAAATCATCCCTGACGAATACGGGGGCCTTTGAAAGCTTCTGCTGGCGAGGCGCGGTCGGAGCAGTGACACCCGGTGGCATGCGCACGGCGGAGTCGCAGCCGGTCGCGAACAACAACGCGACCGTGAAGAGGGTCGCGATCGAAGTCCTCGTCATCAGGCTATCCGGGTATGTCATCTGCAGGTGATCTTGGGCAGCAGTTCAACGCGTCCTGTCTGTCCATCATATATCGCTAACTCACCGGGCCAATTAAACAAAAAGTAGGGTTTCACGCTGTATCGCAAAGCACGGTTCGTCTGTTCGAGCGGCTAAGTCGGATCGACTTGAATGCTACGTGGGAAAGACCGCGGCGCGACACAGAACCACGGCTGCTGATTTCTATCAGCGCGGTTCCGTGTTGGGCCTCGTCAGCGGGAGTCCGCGTTGGTGAAGAGTCCTATCTGACGTTCTTTCCTTCGACGAAAATGTTCGGTACTGAGCTCTGGCATTCCCGACATGCCAAGGCGCCTCTCAGTTATCCGGAAGAGTCGTTCCAGAAGATCTGCATACCGGCCTTCTCCTCGATGCCTTTTCCCGAAGCGGGGATCAGTCAGCGACTCGCCTCTCAGTTCTCGTAGTCGGTTTACGACGCGCCCCTCTCTGTCGGGAAACTCTCTTTTCAGCCACTCGAGGAATAAGGGTTTTACCGGTCCCGGAAGTCTTACGATTAAGTAGTTCGCTTGCGTTGCGCCCGCGTCTCTGGCTCGCTTCATGATCAGCGGCATCTCTTCGTCGGTAAGTCCGGGTATGACAGGCGCGATGTTTACTCTAACCGGCACGCCGGCGTTCGCAATTGACTCGATTGCGGCAAGTCGAGCCTCAGGAACGGACGTACGCGGCTCCATGACACGAGCGATTTCCGGACGAAGGGTCGTCACTGACACGGTCACCCGTACCAGACTTTGTTCGGCAAGCTCAGCGAGTATGTCGAGGTCGCGCGTAACGAGGCGGCTCTTGGTGATCACGGACACGGGGTTGCGGTACTCCAGGAATATCTCGAGGCACCTGCGTGTAATCTCCAGCTTTCTCTCGATGGGCTGATACGGATCCGTGTTGCCCGAGAGAGCAACCACCTGCGGCTGCCACGAACGACGCTCGAACGCCGACGCAAGCAGGGCAGGGGCATCATGCTTTACGACAATCCGGCTTTCAAAGTCGATGCCGGCCGAGAACCCGAGATACTCGTGCGACGGGCGGGCGTAGCAGTAGATGCATCCGTGCTCGCATCCGCGATACGGGTTCAGACTGTAGGTAAAGGGAACGTCGGGGCTGGTGTTGCGGGCCAGTGCACTTCGGCTGGTGTCCGCGTAGAATTGGGTCTCGATCTGCCTCAGCTCGTGTGCTTCCAGAGCAGACGGGTCCTCCTCGTGATGCAGCTTCTCGAAACGGATCGGCGGGTTGAAAGCAGCACCGCGTCCGCGACGCACGGGAGCCTCCGAGATCGGTAGGAAATCGCTATTCATTGGTGCGACCGGCTGGTGCACATATAATACACATATTTACGGCAAAGCGCAAGAATGTGCCGGCAGCACTGCTTTTACATTGATTTTGGCACTTGTACATGGTATCTCCCGCCTCCGTCCGCACGGTCAAAAACGAAACACGGTATGAACCTGCGAACTCGCCCCTGGACAATCTTGCTGCCCGTCGCGTTTCTCGTGGCGCCGGCCACGGCGCAAACATCGAATAACGGCAGACTCTACGACCCCGGTACTGGGATGACGGCGCCGGCGCCTGCAGTGGCGACCGAGACAAGTCGGCTCTCGTTCATGATCGGAGATTGGGACGTGCAGCTCACCACGTTTCCTACAGATTCCACGACCGCAGTTCGTCGATGTGTTTCGAGTGTCACCTACATGAACAGAGGACACGGAATCATGGAGCGCCTGCACTGCGCCTCCGCGGATACCGACGAAGATCCGCTGGACATGATGCGTCTATTTGCTTACTCCGCCGGGATTGGCAAGTGGACCCTGGGAGTTGTGGACGGTTACGCCGAGTCTATCAGCGTCCTCGATGGAGGATTCGATGGAGTCGATCTCGTGCTTCGTAACGCCGTTCGTGTAGGCGGGAGCGCGAACGTGACTTATTATCGCCTCAGTACCTCTGCTGAATCCGAGGGCGCTCCGGTATCGAACCTGGATGTCTCCACTGATCACGGTGCGACGTGGCAGCCGTCGCAGAAGATGGCCTACAGCGCACGTCCCGAGCCGCACGTCGCTCTGGCCACGGCCGATGGCTTCGGAGCGCCGGCTGACGATCTTCCGGACGAAGCACGGCAGTTCGACTTTCTCATCGGAGAATGGACCGCCTCGCATGAGATGACCTTCCCGAACGGTCAAACCGCGCAGTGGCAGGCCAACGCCACAGGCGTTTATGCGCTCGGTGGACGCGCAGTCATGGAGTTCAACTGGTTCAATACGGATCCCAACCTACCGGACGCCGCAACCACAATCGTCCGGATATATAACCGAGCGATGCGACGTTGGGAGTCTCTGTATGTCACCAACCGGTTCAACACGATGCTTTTCTTCGGCGGTGTGATGGATGGCGACCGAATCGTGCTGCATCCTTTCGAGGTCAACACGGCCGCGCCCACAATCTCGCGCTGGGTGTTTTACAACATGTCCGAAAACGCTTACGATTGGTCGGCCTCAGTGAGCCGTGACCGCGGTGCGTCCTACACAACCACGTGGAAGATCCAGTTGACGCGCAAACAGAAGACGGGTTAGTGCGTTGCGGCTGCTGCGCATTGACTACCGCTTCCGGACCCTTTATTCTCGATGGTGATTGCCAGTTCGGAGGGCGTGTATGTTCCGCTTTATCGTTTTTTCGGTTCTTGGTTTTTGTTGTGGAGCCGCGCTTGCGCAGAATCCGGCTTCAGACCCGATTCTGCCACCGCTGGCAGACTGGAGCGGGCTGAGCGAACGGCTCATGGTGGCCCCCGACCATCCATGGGTGACGCCTTCGGAGCGTGGTGGCCTGACAACGACGCCGCGCTATACCGAGACGGTTGCGTGGCTGCGGAAGCTCGTGGCAGCAAGCCCACAGCTGACCATGCAGTCGATCGGCACGAGCGCGGAGAGACGCGAGATCTGGATGGTCATCGCGACGGAGAATGGTGCTTCAACGCCGTCCGCTGTCGCCCAATCCGGCAAACCCACTCTGCTCACCAACGCCGGAATTCACTCCGGCGAAATCGACGGCAAAGACGCGGGGTTGATGCTTCTCAGGGACATGACGGTCCTGGGGACGAAGGCCGACCTGTTGACGCAGGTGAACCTCCTTTTCATTCCGATTCTGAGTGTCGACGGGCACGAGCGGTTCTCGAAGTTCAACCGCATCAACCAGCGTGGGCCCGAAGAGATGGGGTGGCGCACCAACGCACGCAACCTCAACTTGAACCGCGACTTCGCCAAGCTCGAAACGGAGGAGGTGCGAGCACTTGTCTCGGTTATCAACAAATGGAAGCCCGACCTCTACATCGATCTGCACGTGACCGATGGAGCGGACTACCAGCCTGACATCACATATGGGTTCAATGGTCGGCGTCCGTGGTCGCCCTCGATTGCGACCTGGCTCGAAGAAACCTATCGGGTCGATGTAGATGCCGCCCTCGAGGCAATGGGACACACGCCGAGTACTTTGCTGTTTTCTGCCAACGGGCGCGACATGTTGGGCGGCAACACGGAGTGGACCGCCGGTCCGAGATTTTCAACGGCGTACGCGGACTTGCGACACCTGCCGGGTGTGCTTCTGGAGAACCACTCGTTGAAGCCGTATCGGCGCCGCGTGCTCGGCACGTATGTCTTTCTAGAGGCATCCATGCGAGCTCTCGGTAAACATGCGGACGCGTTAAGGCGTGCCGTGACGGCGGATCGCACTACCCGCAACGAGGAGGTCGCGCTCGGATGGTCGATTCCACAGGACACGCCGCCGAGAACGATGACACTGAAAGGCATTCGATCGGAACCTCGGATCTCTCCCGTGTCAGGTGGTGTCGTCACACACTGGACCGGCGAAGAGGTAATAGAGGAGATTCCCGTTTTCGCGTATTCAGTTCCCTCGCCTGTTGTCAAGCGCCCTAGGTTCTACTACGTGCCGGCGGCTTGGAGCTCCATCGCTGCGAAGCTTACGGCGCATGGCATCACCACTTTGCCGATCCATGCCGACACGGTGGTTTCTGTCACAATGTACCGGTTACCCGATGCAAAGCTCGAACCAGATCCTTTCGAGGGCCGCGTGCGTGTGGCGACCGGTACGCCGGAAGTTGAGAGGCGCGAGCTCAGGCTCTGGGCGGGCGCCCACATCGTACCGACGGATCAACCCCTCGGCGACCTGGCCGTCGCTCTCCTCGAGCCGCAGGCTGGTGACTCGTTCTTTCGGTGGGGCTACTTTCTGGAGATACTACAGCGGTCCGAGTACGCTGAAGAATACGTTATCGAGCCGATGGCCCAGCGAATGCTCGATGATGACCCGGAACTAAAACGTCGATTTGAGGACAAGTTGCTGTCGGAACCGGAGTTCGCTGGGGATCCGACAGCGCGGTTGGACTGGTTCTATCGGCAGACGCCTTTCTTTGACGCTGAATGGCGCCTCTATCCGATCGGACGCTCCATTGACTGATCCGAAAAGCGCGAAAACTGCGTCCGTCAGGTAACGCAGGTTTCGACTTCTTGCCCCGGTTTCCAGTCGGTTATGTCAGGCACTCGAGACGACGGCGTGTATCGTGCGCTTGACGCACGGCGTTTCCTCGAAAGGCTCATTCAGCCTCAGATAGTTTATCACCATCCCGCTGTGGAGTGAACCCAATGCCACGACCGCAAGTCGCCGGACGTTTTGGTCCGAGTGGTTGCGATAGATGCGCATGAGGTCTATGACGGAGCTCCTGATGTCCACGTTGTCGGCGTACTGAATCGCAAGACGCATCGCGGCAATCTGGAGTCCGTTATGGCCGGATGCCAGCGCCTTCTGTAGCGTTACGCTGAAGGCATGCCATTGGGCATCCGTCATCTCTGTTGCAGGTACCGGAAGCGTAAGTTCCGTCGCTGTGTCAGCCGTCGCGACAGTTGCTGTGGATAGCGATAAAACAGTTCCCGCCAGGAGTACGGCAACGAGGTGGCTGTAAATCTTCATGGTGCTTCCCCCCGAACAATCGTGAAGGACGTTTAATGCCCGGCTACGAGCGGGCTTCGAAGGTGGTTACCGGGCAAGTCGAAACTGCGTGGCGACCGGTCCTAATTCGAGGCCGAACGGTTGGGTAGTCGGGCCGACCGTCTCACGCGTAGAGATTACCCTGCTCCCGAGAGCCGCACGGTGGGGCAAAGACGCGTGCCCTCCCTGTAGAGACGCACGTCCGGCCTGCGCTCAGCTGGTCGGCGTCAGAACAGGCTCATGGCGGTATTCGCCCTCTTTCACCGTAACCGACTCCGTCTGGAGGCGCACTTCTCTGCGCGCCTTTGTCCACGGCGCCACCAGCGCGTACATAACAGGCACCAGGACGAGCGTCAGGAAGGTCGAAAAGAGCATGCCACCAACGACGGCGATGCCGAGCGGCTGGCGCGACTCGCCTCCGGCGCCCAGACCGAGTGCGATCGGAAGGACGCCGAATATCGTGGCGAATGACGTCATCAGAATCGGGCGCAGACGGATACCGGACGCCTCCACGACGGCATCCTGCACACTATTGCCCCGCGCGCGCAGTTGATTTGCGTATTCAACGATCAGGATGGAGTTCTTCGTCACCAGCCCGATCAGCATGATCAATCCGATTTGCGAGTAGATGTTCAGCGTCTGTCCGAGCACATTAAGCGAGAGGAGGGCGCCGAAGACGGCAAGGGGCACGGCCAGCAGGATCGTGAACGGGTCGACGAAGCTCTCGAACTGCGCTGCGAGGACGAGGAAGATGAAGATGAGCGCGAACACAAAGAACGAGTACAACTTGGAGCTCGACGTCCTGAAGTCCAGCGACTGCCCCGCGAGATCGGTCCGTATATCTGACGGCAGCACGTCGTTCGCGATGGCGTCGAGGTCGTCCAGCGCTTGCCCGAGTCCCACTCCCGGGGCCAGGTTGGCTGTAAAGGTTACCGCGCGTTGTCTGTTGTAGTGGTTCAGCGACTTTGGAGCCGCGGTTTCGCTCGAGTTTACGACACTCGCGAGTTGGACGAGTCCTCCATTTCCGCGGAGGTATATCTCCTCGATGGCGTCCGGCGTTGCCCGATTCGATGGGCGCATCTGAGCGATCACGTCGTATTGCTTCGCACCGCGCTTGAACTGCGTGACGACACGCCCGCCGAGCAGCATCTCGAGCGTCGAGCCTATGTCGGTCACGGAAACGCCGAGCCCCGCGGCGCGATCGCGGTCGATCCTAATGTCCAGTTGTGGCTTGTTCAGTCGAAGGTCGGTGTCAGGGTTGAGGAAATAACCCAGCTTGTTCGCTCCGCCCATCAATTGTCCGACTGCCTGGTTAAGCTGCGTGTAGTTGTCGCCCTGCAGCACGTACTCGACCGGGTTCGACCCGAAACGGCCACCGAGGCTCGCAGGGTTGATCAGGAATGCGAGTACACCGGGTATCGAGATCAACCGCGGGAACAGCGAGGCGACGATCTCCTGTTGCGAGCGATCCCGTTCGCCCCGCGGTTTCAGTCGGAGGAAGATGAATCCGTTGGTAACCTGTCCGGGGCCGCCAAACGCAAGTCCCGCGGCCACAAACAGTCCTTCGCGTTCGGGAAGTGGCATGAGGATCGACTCGATTTCACGCATGTATCGATCCATGTAATCGAGCGTTGAGCCTTCCGGTGCCAGTACGAAACCGAACGCGATGCTTCGGTCTTCCGTAGGCGCCAGCTCGTTGGGCAGCCGGTCGAACAGGTGCACGCTCACGGCGACTAGAGCGATTGCGAAGGCAACCATCCACCAGCGGTATCGAAGGACGCGTCGCAACAGCCAGTCGTAGCTTCGCGACAGAAGCTCGAAGAATCTGTCGAAGGACCGGCTTGCCCAGCTGTCGCTTGTGCCGTGCAGCGGCCTCAGCATTCGCGAGCATAGCATCGGCGTCAGGGTGAGTGCCACAAACCCGGAAATAGCCACCGAG
>JBFHWK010000077.1:0-12271 GCA_041589075.1 Rhodothermales bacterium | reverse complement strand
TCGCGGGACGCCCTACGCTTCGACTTCAGGCAATAATAGCACACCTACGTACGTTACCTAGACGCACCGGACGCCCGGAGCGTCTGCGGCACGAAAATGACTTAGGTCGACAGGGCTGGATGCACCCATCTGACGAAAGTCTGGTTGCAGCATACCTCGAAAACAACGACGAGCGGGCGTTTCGGCTGCTTGTTGAGAGGCACCAGGAACGCGTTTTCGGTTACCTGATGGGAATGGTACGGGACAGGGACGTGGCTAACGACCTTTTTCAGGAGACCTACCTGCGGGTCATCAGCGCGCTTCAGAAGCGGCGCGCGAGCTATGATCACCAGGGCAAGTGGCTCGGGTGGGTGATGCGGATCGCACGCAACGCCGCCCTGGACCATCTACGGGCACGCAAGAAGTGGACCGATGTGGACGCGTCGTCGGATGAGGAGGGCACCTCCTACTGGGACCGGCTGCCCGATGGCAGCCCAGCTGTCGACGAAAGCCTACATCGGGCCGAGCAAGGCGAGCTTCTGGAAGAGTGCATCGAAAAACTGTCACCCGAGCAACGGGAAGTTCTGCTGCTGCGACACGAGGCAGACTTCACCTTCCGCGAGATTGCCCAGCTCACGGATTGCTCGATCAACACGGCTCTTGGACGCATGCGCTACGCGTTGCTGAACCTGCGCCGCATGATGTCGGAATCGGACACCAGCAGCATCGCCAGAATGAACTCGGCATAACAACAGGACATAGCTAGGTAAGTACCTGGATAGTGAATATGGACAAGAGGCTACAAATACTCGAAAGACTGTACGGTGAGCCGGATAGTGAGGGGCTGCCGGAGGGGGACGACGATGACGTCCGCCGCGAGTATCAGGCTCTCAGTCAGGTCAAGCTCTGGTTGGACCATCGAAAGCGTGAGCGGCCGGAGCCCGCCACGATCGACCGCGTCGTCGAGGCGGCGGCCGCTGCGTCACGCGGCAAGCTGCCGACTGGCGTTCGCGCGGATCGCTCACCCCTTCGCTTGCTGCGCACCACGCAGCTGCGTGTAGCCGTTGCGGCAGCCGTAAGCGTCGTAATCGTGGGCGTTGGGCTCTGGAGAATGGAACTGCTGCCGGGGCCGGATCGGTCCGAACAACTCGTCACAACAGCGCCGTTCTCCGAGGAGGCACCGGCGGAGCGTGAGGAGAAAGCGCTGGCTAACGCCGCACGCGAGGATGCAGACGCACCGGATCAAACGGAAGTGCTCGTAGATGGCCGTACCGGCATCGCAGGCGTCGGGTCTGACGAGCTGCGCGCGCGTTCTGATGATGAGGTGCCCGAGCTGGCGGAGGTTACCGGTGAGCGTGCTGCACGGAAATCAGCAGCCACACCCATGCCAAGCGCGATGATAGAACTGGATCACATTGCCGCCAACGAAGGGGTCGAGACACAGAACGGTCGGCGCGATTCGGCGCTTATGATTATGGGAGACAAGAACGTTCCGGGTGTCGCTCTCCTTGGTGCCGCCGGAGCCGCCGCGGAGTCCGAGTCTTCTCTTCCGGCCTGGGATGAAATGGACGATGTGATCCGTCTGCGCCAGCGGCTCGGACAGCTGCAAAGCCGTCAGGCCAATCTCGCGTGGGACAAACCGGTCGTTCCGCTGGAGATGATGCCGACGCAAAGTGATCCACAGTCCCGCATTCACCAGGCAGGAGCCAGGGAAAAGAATCGGTGAGGTTACAAACGCGCACATGCACACGCCGACAATCTTCGCAATCCATCGAAACAGGATAGATAGATGAGTGGAGTCTACAAGAAGGGCGTCATGGCACTTGCCGTGGCGATGGTCTTTGGCGCTCTCACCCTGTCCGCCGAAGCACAGCAGGTAAACACCCTTCGCATTCAGGACGGCGTCGTCGAGATCAACGGACGGACCGTTGATCCCGCCGATATTCCCGAGAGCCTCGACCCGAAGGAAGTTGATCTCGCGTTTTCGTTTACGGGCATAGATAACCCCGTCGTGAAGATCGGGGGGGCTTACTATTTGATATCCGGTGGTACGATCAGGGAAGTTGATGCCGGTGCCTATCGCGAGCTGGTTGCGCCGGATGCGGAGGGATTCGGCGACGACCTCTGGTACCGGGACGGCCTGACCGACGCCATGACCCGCAAACAGATGGAAGCCCTCAACAGCCAGGCAGCCAAGATGCAAGAAATGAGTGTCCAGCTTCAGCAGCGCCGAAATGCAGACATCGCTCGCATGGCCGAGGAAATGCAGCGTGAAGCGCGCGTGACGGCGGAAATGGCTCGAGAGCTGCCCAAGATGCAGGTGGTGAACTACTGGGACGAAGTGCGCCAGGCCGACCAGCAGCTCTACCAGCAGCTTGTAAGGGAGTGGGAAATCGAGCAGCAGATCCAGCGGCTTGCCGCAAGTATCCGTGCGCTTTCGAACCGCGCTGACCGCGAGGCGCCCGTTCAGGAACTGCGATCGAAACTCAACGATGTCTTCCAGCTCAAACAAGAAAACCGTCGTCGCGAGATTGAGCAGATCGAGCGCGAACTGCACGCACTCAAGAAGCGCATGGCCGACCGGGAGCGCGCGCGTCAACTCATCATTGAGCGGCGCTTGAAAGAACTTGTCGGGGAGTAGACGGAGATCGCCCCCACCCACACACGTGAGTCCAAACTTCAACCTTCACCCATTCGGAACGCAACCATGAATACAGCTCTACACAGACTCGCATCATTTGCCGGAATCGTCGGTTTGCTCCTTGTCGGAATGAACGCGCAATCCGTGTCAGCCCAGGATGAAAAGTCGCCGACGAAGATCGAGCGAGAAATCAAGGTGCTCGTCGACGGAGACGGTAATGTGACCGTCAATGGAAAGCCGGTCGCTCCGGGGGACGAGGTCAACATCGACGGTGAAACGTTTGTGGTGACGACCGACGACGACGGACATGTTATGGTGATGAAGAAGGGCGGTGACGAGATGCCCGGAAGGAAGGTCATCGTTGTTGAGAAGGATGATGGCGATGAGGGCCGTGTCGTGCGTAGACGCTACAAGGTTGCCGGCGACGGCGACAAGAACGTCAACCTGTTCGTCCGAAAGATGAAGGACGGTGACGGATTCGAGTGGCACTCAGACGACTTCTCGACGAAGATGGAGGATGCCTTCAGTGCGATGGACCATGCGCACATGATGCGGCT
The DNA here is from genome assembly GCA_041589075.1 of Rhodothermales bacterium. Lineage (GTDB taxonomy): Bacteria > Bacteroidota > Rhodothermia > Rhodothermales > JABDKH01 > JBFHWK01. The sequence continues at coordinate 9,094 of JBFHWK010000077.1, read as the reverse complement.
CGGCGACGGAATGCATCATGACTTCGAGTTTGATTTTGACTTTGACCACGTCAATCCGGAGATCATGAAGATGGAGTCCGAGTCGCGCAAGCTTGCGCGGGAGGCTTCCCGGGCGAGTGGTGCAGAACGTGCCGAAAAAGAGCGCGAGCTTGATGCCAAGCTTCAAGCCATCTTTGACAAGAAGATTGCGCTCCGGCAGGAACGTATCGAGAAGTTGCAGGAGAAGCTGGCGAAGGAGCGTGACGAACTGAACGAGCGCCGCGCTTCCCGCAACGAGATCATCAAAAGGCGAAAGGCCGAGATTATGGGTGACGACAAGCTCAAGTGGTAAGCCGCCTTGTCGTCAGAAGGAATTGCCCCCGCCCGGAAGACGGGCGGGGGTTTTTTGCGCAATCGGTGCAGGCTATATTACTACGCTGAGCCGGGCCCGTCCACCTGGAGTTGGGCATCTTAAGGCTCTCCAGCAATTTGGCGATATTTATAGGGCCGGAAACGCCGCACTGGACCGATTCTTGAGGATTATCGCAGACGGCGTGGGCCCTCGCATGACATCGATATGAACGCACCGTGAAGGTGGTGCTTTACGGGTTTTCCTGGCGAATGCTTAAGACCAGTCTCATCGGTAGACGACTTTTCTTGTGTACAGCAGTGGCGGCCATTCTGGGCGTCAGTGCTGTGGCCGCGCCGGTGCAGCCCTCGGAACCGGTCGTTCAGCGCGTCTCGGTGACGGCAACTTCCGGCGGCGACGGCTACGTCGTGCGTCTTCACAGCTCCGACTACGTGCACGCGTACTCGAGCGCACGCAACTTGTCGCGTACGAAGTACGAGGTGATCCTTTTCAATACCGAACTCGTCAAGCCGTACAAGCACCAGAAGCCATCGGGTCCGTTGGTCTCCTACGTGTTTGAACACCGCGGAGAACATCTCGTCTTTTCCTTCGATCTCATCGACACAATGTCGTTTGAGGTCAACGTGTATCGAGACCGGGACAGCAATGATCTTTTGGTGGGTCTGCAGCACGTGGCAAGTCCGCCTGTCGCCGTCAAGGTGCAGGTTGCAAAGCCCGCGCCTCCTGTTCCGATCGGACCTTCGATTGCAGCCAGGGACCGCTGGAAGCTGGACACGATAGTGATCGATGCGGGACATGGGGGGAAGGACCCCGGCGCGAGCGTCCGCGGCATACTAGAGAAGGACGTGGCACTTGCCGTTGCGCGGAAGCTCGGCGCATATCTCGAAGACCTCCTGGGTGTGAAGGTCGTCTACACGCGCGAGGACGACCGTTTTGTGGAACTGAAGAAGCGGGGGAAGATCGCCAATGAATCGGGTGGGAAGCTGTTCGTCTCGATCCATGCGAACGCGCAGCGCCGTGGGAGCGCCGCTCGCGGGACGGAAACGTACTTCCTTGGTCTACACAAGTCGCGCGCCGCACGTGACGTGATGGACCGCGAGAACAGCGTGGTCTCTCTTGAAGAGAATGCCGAGCAGTACAGTGCCTTCCGGGAGGAGAACCTGATCCGTCAGACCCTGGCGCAGAGCGCATATATCCACAAGAGCCAGCAGCTTGCGATGGCCATCGACAAGCAGTTCAAGGACCGCGTGCAGCGACAGAGTCGCGGCGTGCACCAGGCAGGATTCTATGTGTTGTGGAGTGCTTCGATGCCGGCCGTTCTCGTCGAGCTGGGCTTTCTCACCAACCGTCGTGAGGCAGCCTTCCTGAATTCGGAAAGTGGGCAGACCTACATGGCGAGTGCGCTGTATCGAGCCATCCGCGACTTCAAAGAGACCTACGAACGAGAGCTGAACCTCGTGTCCTCCACGCGCTAGAATGCCGCTAACGCGATGCACGACCTGAAAACGCTGGCCGCTGCGGTCCGCACGATTCCCGACTTCCCCGAGCCGGGAATACAGTTCAAGGATATCACACCGATCCTCTCGAATCCCAAACTGCTGCGCCAGGCTATTGACATGCTTGTCGAACCGCTGGTGGCGGAAGGCGTGACGAAAGTCGTGGGCATCGAGTCGCGAGGGTTCATCCTCGGGAGCAGCATTGCGCACGCGCTGGGTGCCGGCTTTGTACCTGTTCGAAAGAAAGGCAAACTGCCGCACCGCACGGTCGTGGAGACGTACGAATTAGAGTACGGCACGGATGCCATTGAAATCCACGAGGACGCAATTCACGAGCACGACGTCGTAATAATACACGACGACGTTATCGCGACCGGTGGAACGGCCGCAGCGTGCCATCGGCTAATCGAACGCTGTGGCGGGCGGACCCGTGCGTTCTCTTTTCTCATTGAGCTATCTTTTCTGAACGGAAAGCACAAACTTCCTTCGGGCGTCGACATACACGCTCTCCTGCAGTACTAGGTAACGTCCCCATCACTAACCCACCCACTGGTCTCCACTATGACTGCTCAGACCCGCTTATTGAGAGTGCCGCGATGTTTCGTGGCGGTCGCCGTTCTCTGTGTGGCTACGCTCGCGGGGTGCGATAGCGCGACAAGCGACACCGTAGTTCTGAGTGATATTCGGGCGGCGTTCAGTTTCGAGTTTGAGGGAAGCGACCTCGTGACCGGACGGCTTCAGGATGTGTCCGGCGAGCAGAGTGCATCGTTGGAATCGCAACTCGCAGACAGGGGCGGCTTCACCCTCGATGAGATTGTCTCCACACGCGTCTCTTCCGCGACGATCGAACTCGTACAGCCGACGGTTGTGGGCAGCGGCATCGACCTGCGTTTTATGCGTGAGGTCGTGCTGCAGCTTCGAGCGGGCGCAACAACGAGGGAGGTCGCATCTCGGATCGGTTTCACCTCTGAGGAGCCGGCCAACTTGAACGTGATTCAGGAGCGTGACGTGTCGGGCATCGTCGGCTCCGGCTCGTTCGAGGGAGTCCTACAGCTTGACCCCGTCTCGCTTACGAACACTAGCTACGTAATCGAGGTCGTGGTGCGGTTCACCGTGGAGGTCGAAGGCGTCTAGCGAACGGCCACGCAGGCGATCTCAATACGGGCACCGCGAGGGAGCGCAGCGACCTGCACCGTTTCCCGCGCGGGTGGCTCTTCACTGAAGTACCGGGCGTACACGTCATTGACAACAGCGTAGTCGTTGATGTCCGTCAGGTACACCGTGCAGTGCACGACGTGCTCGTAACCCATGCTCGCGGAACGTAAGACGGCACCGAGGTTTTCCAGTACGCGCTCGGCCTCTCCCTCCAACGATTCCGTGACGAGATGCGCGGTTTCGGGGTCGATCGCGATTTGCCCGGAACAGTAAAGTGTCTCACCGACCAGAACGGCCTGGCTGTACGGCCCGATCGCGGCCGGTGCCCTGTGAGAGCGAATGTGGGAACGTGTCGACGGCCGTGTGGAGCGGACGGGCTTCATGCAGCTCTTAGTCGAGTGAAAGGACCTGCCGGGATTGCAACGCCTTAGGTGATCTGCTTCAAGTTCAGCCCGAACAAGCGGCTTGACAAGCGAATATTGTTTAAAGACCAGCCGAATCGCTACCTGCAGCGCGCTCGAACGACGGGGATAAACATGTTGGTGGCGGAACGGCAGGCTTGCCCAAACCGTTCGTATTCGACTGTGTCATCCTTCCGCAAGCATCGGTAAATGAGCAAGCACGGAAAGATACTTGTTGCGATGAGTGGCGGCGTCGACTCGTCGGTCGCGGCGGTCCTGTTGTCTGAGGAGGGCTACGAGGTAATCGGAATTACGATGAAGACGTGGGACTATGCTTCCAGCGGGGGTCGGAATGGAAAGCAGGTCGGGTGCTGTACGCTCGATTCGATGAACGACGCCCGGAGCGTCGCGTTGACGCATGGATTTACACATTTCATCGTGGACATTCGCGAAGAGTTTGGCGACTGGGTGATCGATCGGTTTACGTCGGAGTACATGGCGGGCCGCACTCCGAACCCGTGCGTACTCTGCAACACACACATCAAGTGGGCGGCGCTGCTCAGGCGCGCTGATGCGCTCGACTGCGATCGTATCGCCACCGGTCACTATGCGCGGCTGCGCCACGACTCCGATACGGGCCGGTCTGTTCTGATGACCGGCCGCGACCACAACAAGGATCAGAGCTACGCCCTCTGGGGCGTGGCGCAGGACCATCTGGCCCGGACCGTGTTTCCTCTCGGATCGTTCACAAAGCCCGAAATCCGCCGGATGGCAGGAGCGTACGGTCTCGACCGCGTTGCCGACAAGCCCGACTCTTACGAGATATGCTTCGTTCCCGACAACGACTACCGGCGATTCCTGCGTGAGAGAGTTTCCAACATCGACGCCAGAGTCGGCCCCGGCGATTTCGTGCTGTCAGACGGAAGTGTCGTCGGCGTTCACCAGGGACACCCGTTCTATACGGTGGGACAGCGACATGGCCTCGGCATCGCACTCGGCGTACCCGTGTACGTGACAAAGATCGACCCGGTCGGTAACCGGGTATACGTGGGACCGCGTGCAGAGCTTGCGGAAAACGGGCTCGTGGCTAGCCAGATCAACCTTGTCAAGTACGCCAATGTGCACGAAGAGCGACCGGCAATCGGGAAAATCCGATACAATGATCCCGGTGCGCAGTGCGTGGTAACACAGACGGATGTCGACGAGCTCGAGGTCGTCTTTAGTGAGCCGCGTACGGCCATCACGCCGGGTCAGGCGGTGGTCGTCTACGACGGTGAAGACGTTCTCGCGGGTGGATGGATTGATCGCGCGCTTGAGCCGGCCGAACTTGCGTAACGTCTCCGCTTAGGAGGCGTCGGCGCCTGCGCCCGAGCGGTCGCGGTGATCACGAACCTGTCGTACGATCGCGAACGCCATCTCGAGTGCCTGTTCTCCGTTGAGTCGCGGGTCCACGGTAGAACGATACGCACGATCGAGGTCTTCCTCACTTATCCCGCGCGCTCCCCCGACGCACTCGGTAACATCATCACCGGTCAGCTCGACGTGTACGCCACCGAGGGTGCTTCCCAATTCGTGATGTATTTCGAAAGCGCTCGTCAACTCCTTCATGATGTTTCGAAAGCGGCGCGTCTTGACACCGCTCGTCGTCACCTCCGTATTCCCGTGCATCGGGTCACAGCACCACAGGACGCGACAGCCCTCCGCCTTGACCGCTTCGATAATAGCGGGCAGACGGCGCGAGACGCCTTCGTGTCCGAGTCGCGTTATCAGGGTGAGCTTGCCAGGCACGTTGTCCGGGTTCAGTATGTCGATCAACGCAAGAAGCTCGTCGGTGTTTGTGTCGGGTCCCAGCTTCACCGCTACCGGGTTGGCCAGCCCCCGTGCGTATTCAACGTGTGCGCTGTCTCGATACGCCGTGCGCAGACCTATCCACGGAAAGTGGGTCGAGAGATTGTAGATGCCCTTGTTGTGGGGAACCGATCGGGTCAGCGCTTGCTCGTAGGGAAGCAGCAGGGCTTCGTGACTGGTAAAGAACTCCACAGACGTCAGCCCTTCGATCGGTGCTTCATGGATCATCTCCATGAACCTGAGCGCGTGGCGGATCGCGTGAACGATCTCTGAGTATTCGTCTTCGAGCGGCGAGTGTTTGAGGAAGTCGAGGTCCCAGTATTCCGGGTGGTGTAGGTCCGCGAAGCCCCCGGCCGTGAGAGCACGTACGAAGTTCAGCGTCAGTGCCGAGGCCCCATACGCGTCGAGCATATACTGTGGATCGGGGATGCGGTCCGCTTCGGAGAAGCCGGGACGGTTGACGATATCTCCGCGGTATGCCGGAAGGGAGACACCGTCGCGCGTTTCGACCGACGCGGACCGTGGCTTGGCATATTGACCGGCAAATCTGCCCACGCGAATGACCGGGAGGTGAAGGCCGTAGACGAGCACAAGACTCATCTGCAGGAGAATCTTAAGCCTGCGCGTTATCGTTCCCGCCTCACAATCCGCGAGCGACTCGGCGCAGTCTCCCCCTTGCAGCAGGAATCGTTTGCCCGCGGAGGCTTCGGCCAGCAGGGTCAGGAGCCGTTCCACCTCCCAGGACGTGACCAGCGGAGGAAAGGTGGAGAGTGTTCGGAGAACCGACTCGAGCGCCTCTCCGTCGGGGTAGTCAGGCTGCTGCAGCGTGACCTTCTTCTGCCACGACGACGGGCTCCACGCCGATGTGTCCGGTGCCGTCATTGTCAGGCCGGTGGTGTTGCGGACTCAGTTCCGGGCGTCTGCCAACGCACCGTCGAGGTGAACGTCCATCTGTGGGAAGGGGATTCCGATACCCGCTTCGTCGAGGTGGCGCTTGACCTGACGGATCGTTTCCTGTTTGATGTCGAGGTATCCCGGGCTGCCCTCCGTTGGTGCCCACACCTGCACCTGCCAGTTGATCGACGAGCCGCCTAGTTCCTGAAGGACGACCTTGGGCGCCGGATCTTCCAGACCGCTCTCGACACTCTTCGCCGCCCGCTCCAGCACTTGGCGTACTTCGTCGAGATTCGCAGGGTAATCCGTACCGACGTTGACCTCTACGCGACGTTTGTCGTGAAATGTAATCGTCTCGATCACGGCGCCAAAGATCTTGCTGTTCGGAATTATGATCCGGCGATTGTCAAACGTATCCATGTTCGTCATGAAGAGCCCGATCTCATCGATCTTTCCCGTTTCGCCGGAGACCTTGACGGTGTCGCCGACCGTGAAGGGCCTGAAAATCAGGAGCATGACGCCGGATGCAAAATTCGAAAGTGTTCCCTGAAACGCAAGGCCTACCGCGAGCCCGGCCGCACCCAGCAGGGCGACGAAACTCGTTGTCTTGATGCCGAACAACTCGAGTGCCGCCATAACCGCGACGATGAGGATCAGCCAGCGGACGATGTTAGCCGTAAACTTGACGAGCGTCACATCGGCCCCTTCTTTTTTGGAGAGCCGTTTCAGCGTAAGGCGGCGCGCAGCACGAGACACCACCCATCCGAGAATCAGGATGAGCAGCGCTCCAACGACGTTAAGCCCGTAACTGAGTATCAGACTTGAGATGTTTTCGATTTGTGACGGATCGAGAAAGCTGTTATCCATGGGTGAGTTGGTTTCTTCTAAGGTGGACGAGCTGAAAAATTATCGATATCGTGCGGCTTTCGTGCAAAGCGCGCTCGAATTCCGGATGGGATTATGGCAGCCGGCCGTAGATCTCCGAGTACTTTGTGCGGATATACTTTAGCCACGGCGCAGCGGAGAGGGGAGAGCCGCAAGCGTCCGACAAGATCTTCGAGGCCGATCGGGCGCGGCCGAATCGATGCACGTTGTCGCGCAGCCAGGCTAGCAATGATCCGAACTGCCCGCGCGAGATCTGTTCGTGGAGATCGCCGATTGACGAAGCGGCGCTCTCGAAGAGCTGAACCGACATCAGGTTGCCCAGTGTGTAGGTCGGAAAGTAGCCGAACGTTCCAAGCGACCAATGGATGTCCTGCAAAGCGCCCCGCGAATCGTCCGGAGGCGTCAGGCCGAGGTAGGTATGCATACGATCGTTCCACGCGTCCGGCACATCGGAAACGGTAAGCCGTCCTTCGAGCAGATCGACTTCGAGTTCAAATCGAAGCATGATGTGCAGGTTGTACGTCACTTCGTCAGCCTCTACGCGAATGAGCGACGGCTGGACGCGGTTGATAGCCCTATAAAAAGTCTCTTTGTCAATGCCTTCGAGGACGGAACCGAAATGGTGCTTCAATTGCGGCAGGTAGTGGGCCCAGAATGCGCGGCTACGCCCCACGAGGTTTTCCCACAGCCGTGATTGAGACTCGTGCATCCCGAGCGACGTGCCGGTAGCCAGGGGTGTTCTTTCAAGACTCGGATCGATGCCCTGTTCGTACAGACCATGGCCGGCCTCGTGAAGGGTTCCGAAGAAAGCGGGTGCAAAGAAGGCTTCGTTGATACGAGTCGTTAGCCGAACATCGTTGATGGAGAACCTCGTCGTGAACGGGTGCGCCGATAGGTCCTGGCGACCTCGCGTGAAGTCGAACCCGAGATCGCTAACGACCTCAAGTCCGAACTGCTCCTGCAGTGCGGCGGGGTAGTGGCGGCGCAGCACGGATCCTTCGGGGGCCTCCGCTTTCGCGATGGTTCGCACGATAGGCACGAGCTCGGAGCGAAGCTGCGCAAACAGAGCTGTGATCTCGGCCGTGGTCGTGTCCGGTTCGAACTCGTCAAGCAGTGGGTCGTAGATCGAATTCGAATAGCCCAACGATTCCGCCTTTTCTCTGTTGAGCTCGAGAATCACTTCCAGATGCGGCGCAAAGGTCTCGAACCGGTTCTCCGCGCGCGCGTTCTTCCAGGCTTCCTTTGCGAGGGAGACGGCCTTTGAGAGACGCGCCACGAGGGTGTCCGGAAGGCGAGTGGCCCGGTCGTAATCGCGTCGCGTCACGCGAACGATCGCGCCATCCGGACTGTCGGGATCGGCGGTGCCATCGAGTTTTTCGATCAGGGCGCCAACTCGATCGGACGTCAGTTGCTCGTACGCCAATTGCCGGATGGTGGCGAGTTGCTCGGCGCGCGCCAGTGCCGCACCGCGCGGCATGTACGTTTCCTGATCCCACTCGAGCAACGCGGCCGCCGACTCGAGATCATGGATACGCGCAAGCCGAGCCTTGAGCTCTGAAATGTAGTCGGGCACCGAAGTCACGGAGAATGATGGACGTGCCGGAGTATACGGTGGGTCCGTTCGCCGGGCCCGTGAAACGGGGTCGAAAAGTTGAAGCGTCCTGCGGCAGTCCGGGCTTGCGCGGGCGCGGCCTCGTCAGGCGGCAGCACGCAGGGCGACGACCGGAATCTCGATCCAGAACTCGGCGCCCTCGCCGGGCTCGCTCTCGACACCGACACGACCTGAATGCCTCTCCACGATCGACCGCACGATATAGAGCCCCAAGCCCGTAGAGTTCTCGCCACCGGTCGGCTTGGCGGAGAGGCGCTGTAGTTTGCCGAAAACCTTCTCCTTGTCGTCCAGTGTGAGTCCCGGTCCCTCATCAGTCACGGAGATGCGGATGGCACCGCCGACGCGCATCAGGCTGACCTGCACCGCCGTGGAGGGTTCTGAGTACTTGATCGAGTTGCTGATCAGGTTGTCGAGCACCCGCTGCATCCCACGTGCGTCGACGGTCACGCGGAAC
>JBFHWK010000076.1:0-12347 GCA_041589075.1 Rhodothermales bacterium | reverse complement strand
CATCGCAGGGGCCACGAGCGAAGTGGAAATCCTGAACCCGGAGCACCATATCGCCACGTTGGACAAGTCGGCCAAGATCTCAGCGGAGCTCCGCTTGGCGCGTGGCCGCGGCTACGTGCCATCGGTAGAAAACAAGCAGGAGGACGACCCGATCGGCGTAATCGCAATCGATTCTATATTCACGCCAATCACAAACGTCAAATACTCCGTGAAGCAAACCCGCGTAGGAGAGAAGATCGATTACGAGCGCCTGACGCTCGAGGTCGAGACCGACGGGTCCGTGTCACCGGAGGACGCTTTAGCGCAGGCCTCGTCGATCCTTCGAGACCACATCAACCTGTTCATCAAGATGGACAGCGAGCCGCAACCGACCGAAGAAGAGAAGGAGGTCGACGCCGAAGTTCAGCGCATCCGCGAGCTGTTGTCGCAGTCGGTTGACGAACTCGATCTTTCCGTACGTGCGCACAACTGCCTGAAGGCGGCGAACATCAAGTCGATCGGCGACCTGGTTCGGCGTGAGGAGTCCGAGATGCTGAAGTTCAGAAACTTCGGTCGAAAGTCGCTCCAGGAGCTCGTGCAGGTTCTGGAAGAGCGAGGCCTGGCATTCGGCATGGAAGTGGAGAAGTACTTGCAGGAAGCGTAAGAGGCGCGGCCGCGTCCCGGCGCCCGGCTGAAATCGTCGACGAGAGATCACGATGAGACATCAAAGAAAAAGACACCGGCTAGGGCGAGACGCCGCACATCGAAAGGCGACGCTTGCGGCGTTGTCCAGCGCGCTGATCCGCCACAAGCGTATCACCACGACGCAGTCGAAGGCGAAGGCTCTCCGCGTTTTTGTGGAACCGCTGATCAACCGCGCCAAGAATGACACGACGCACAACCGGAGACAGGTGTTCAGACATCTGCAGGACAAGCACGCGGTATCGGAACTGTTTGGCGAGATTGCAGAGAAGATCGCCGACCGGCCGGGTGGGTATACACGAGTGGTCAAGCTTGGCCAGCGTCACGGAGATTCGGCGCCGATGGCGATGATCGAGTTGGTCGACTACAACGATGTGCAGCCGGAAGGAGCCGGCGGCCGGCGGAAGAAGACACGACGCGGACGCAGCCGCCGGTCGAAGGCAGCCGATAAGGTCGCTTCCGCCGCCGCAGCGGTCGCGGATGCGGCAGAAGACGTGGTCGAGGCTGCCGGCGACGTGGTCGAAGATGTAGCCGAAGCCGTTAGCGACGTGGCAGAGGATGTCGTTGATGCGGTGTCCGATGCGGCCGAGGAAGCGGCTGATGAGATCAGGGAGGCGGCTGCCAAAGTCACGAAGAAAGTGAAGGGAGATGACGATGTCGCGGCGGCTGACGAGGTCGCTGGCGGCGGCGACGCTGAGGAGGCCTCAGGCCCCGAAGACACCTCTGCCGGGGACGTGTCCGAAACTGGCGAAGAAAAAGCGTAGTCAACGGTCCTCCCACGGTCATTTGGGGCGTCGTGCTTTGCGTGCGGCGCCCTTTTTCTTTTATTGATTGACCCTCCCCTGACCCCCTGGAACTGCCTACTTCGTAGAGGCCTTTAATTGGATACAGTACAATAGGAGCATGGTGCATGCTGCGCGCGGCGACGATACTACAACGAAGCGATCTGAAAGCAGAGCCGCAATACGAGCAACGACTCGAGGAACTCGTTGCGGTCTGCCGCACAAACCTGCCGACGTTCGATGAAGAGCGGCTGCGTCGTGCTTTCCGTATTAGTTACTACGCGCACCGCAACGACCGAAGAAAGTCCGGAGAGCGCTACATCTCGCATCCACTGGAAGTGGCGTATATCGTCGCGAATGACATTGCCATTGACGATGTGAGCGTCGTGGCGGCCTTGCTGCACGACGTGGTCGAGGACACTGAGATCTCTCTCGAATTCGTCCGTGACGAATTCGGATCCACAATCGCGAACATCATCGACGGACTGACCAAGATCAGCGGCGTGTTTGCAAGCGGTGCACTCGGTCAGGCCGAGAATGTTCGCAAGCTCATGCTGTCGATGGCAACGGACATTCGCGTCATCCTCGTCAAGTTCGCCGATCGCCTGCATAACATGCGTACGATAGATGCTGTCAATCGTCACAAGCAGATAAAGACGGCGTCCGAGACGTTAGAGCTATTTGCGCCGCTCGCGCATCGGTTCGGGCTCTTTGCCATCAAGAGCGAGCTAGAAGACCTTTGCCTCAAGGTCCTCCATCACGAAGAATACGAGTCGATTATAGAGGCGCTCAAGGAGTCCAGCGCCGACCGTGACGCGTTTGTGAAGTCGTTTACCGAGCCGCTGCACAAAAGACTCACGCAGGACGGGTTCGATTTCGATATCTACGGCAGATCGAAGAACGTGTATTCGATCTACCGCAAAATGAAACGCCAGGACAAGCCCCTCGAGGAGATTTACGACTTGTTCGCGGTCCGCGTCGTCCTCAAGAGCATGGGCAAGAAGGGCAAAGAGGACTGTTGGCGCGTCTACTCGATCATCACCGACCTTTATAAACCGTTGCCTGAGCGCTTTCGCGATTTTATCTCCGTTCCAAAATCTAACGGTTATCAGAGCCTGCACACGACGGTACTAGGTCCTGCCGGCCGCCGCGTCGAGGTTCAGATCCGAACCCAGGAGATGCACGATATCGCGGAACGCGGACTTGCGGCGCACTGGAAGTACAAGGAGGAAGTCACGCACGCCGACGGTCAGATGGAGCGGTTCCTTGCCTGGGTGCGTGAGCTGCTGGAATCACCTAAAGCCGAGCAAGCGACCGAGTTCGTCGAAGAGTTTCGGTTGAACCTGTACGACCAGGAGATCTACGTCTTCACGCCAAAGGGCGAGCTAAAGACACTGCCCAGCAATGCGACACCGGTGGACTTTGCGTTTCAGGTCCATACGGAAGTTGGATTTCATTGCATCGGCGCAAAAGTCAATGGGAAGATGGTGCCGCTTTCGCATCCTCTCAAGAGCGGCGATCAGGTGGAGGTCATCACTTCGAAGAAACAGACGCCCAATCCGGACTGGATGAAATTCGTGGTGACCCACAAAGCGCGGAGCCGAATTCGCCATTGGATCAACGAGAAGCGAAGGAAGGCCACCGAGCACGGCCGGGAGATATGGGACAAGAAGGCGCGTCGAAAGAACGTGGAGGTCAGTGAGAGTGATCTGCAGCGATACGCGGCACGGCTCAAGTTTCCGAACCAGCAGCAGATGTTCTACGAAATCGGGACCGGTCTTTTCGATCCCGATGATCTTGTTGCGCTGATCAAGAAAGGGGATGTTGCGCTGAGTGAACAGGAGGAAGCCGAGCGCGACGCCGAAACGCTGCGGCTGCAATACGAGAGTTTCCTCGATACTGCAAAGTCGGCAAGCAAGCCGGCGCTGATGATCGATGGCGAGTTGCACACGGACATCGTCACTCGCTACGCGTCATGCTGTAACCCGATTCCCGGCGACGAAGTGTTCGGTTACCTCAGTCGTACGGGCAGCATCAAGATCCACCGGATCAACTGTAGAAACGCGCCCAACTTGCTGATCAATCAGCCGCAGCGTGTAGTACCGGTCGAGTGGAGTCGACAGAAGGACGTACAGTTCGTGACGGCTCTCAGGATTGTGGGTGAAGACCGTGTCGGAATCGTAAGTGACATTACGACGGTTATATCGAAGAACCTCAGCACGAACATTCGTTCGATTACGGTCGACTCCGAGGATGGCGTCTTTGAGGGAACGATCGTCCTGTACGTCAGCGATCTGGAACATCTACACCGCCTCATCAAGCGAATCAAGCGAATCGACGGAATCCACGGTGTTTACCGCTTTGAGGAAACGGAGGATGCCTCCTGACAAAACAGCAGTTTTGCCGTGCTTTTTCGTTTGGAGAAAGTCTGACAATTTTTACCTTTAGGTCCGGTCTTTCGGTAGCCCTGCTGGGATCTGTTTTGACTGCGCTTCAAACCCTGCCGTTGGCTTAGCACGATTGCGGAGTAGATTGATGGCATCCAAGCCTCGAACACTTACGAAGAAAGATGTGGCCCGTCGTGTCGCGGACCTGATGAAAGAACCCATCTACAAAAGCGAGCCGTGGGTGGCTGCCGTAATCACGGCTCTCGGTGAGCTGATGGTGGAAGCGGACCCTGAGATACGTATAGAGCTTCGCGACTTTGGCGTCTTCGAAGTAAAGAAGACAAAGGCAAAGCCGAAGGCCCGCAATCCGAAGACGAATGAAACCGTGTTCATACCCAGTAGACGGAAGACACATTTCAAACCGAGCAAGAAGCTGAAGGAAGTTCTGCAAACGCCTCTTGCCGAACTGAACTACTCCGTCCCTGAAGGGAGCGCCGACCACGCGTTGAACGGAATGCCTGCTGTTCCTGCCGAAGCGTCGTGACGACGCAAGCGGCGCATTCTGGGACAGGAGCAAGAAACTTTTCTTGCTCCTTTTTATTTGTCAAGAGTCGATGTCGGAGCCAATCCAGAAACCACCCCGATCACGCTGCGTCGGGATCGATTACGGGCACAAGCGGGTCGGTCTCGCGGTCTCGGACCCGTTGTGGATGTTCGCGCAGCCGGCAGGCACCTTCTCGCCGCCGAAGGCGATAGAGCAATTGCGCAGCATAGACATGAGCGACGGAATCGGGGTCATCGTAGTCGGTTGGCCTTTAATGCCGGACGGAACGGAAGGGAGAGCCACACGTGCAGTCGAAGCATACGTTGATCGGGTTCAGAGAGTCGTACCGGACGCGTCCATCGTTCGGTGGGACGAGCACTATACTTCTGAACTTGCCCGTGAACAACTGCGTAACGTCGGCCCGCGAAAGAAATGGCGCGGAAGAAAAGGCCGAGTCGATTCGGCCGCAGCATCCATTATTCTCCAGGAGTATCTGGATGCGCAACGGCGGCCTGCGGACGCCGAGCCGACCGAGGCGTGACCAACACGATCGACTGAAGGCGAGATGATCCTACCGATTTATACGTACGGGGCAAGCGTCCTGCGGCAACAGACCGAGACGGTGGAGCAGGACTCTCCGGAACTGCAGAAGCTGATCGATGACATGATCCAGACGATGCAGGGCGCCGACGGAATAGGACTTGCCGCTCCTCAGGTGGGCAGGAGCGAGCGCTTGTTTGTAGTCGACGTCACCCTGATCGCCGATGACCTGGAGAAAGAAGGCTCGATCGTACCCGAACAGCCGATGGTGTTCATCAATCCTGAGATCGTTGAGCTGTCAGACGAGCAAGGCGAGTTCGAAGAGGGGTGTTTGAGCATTCCGGATATTCGGGAAAACGTCTTGCGTCCAACGACTGTAAAAGTTCGATATACTGACCGCTTGATGCGGTCCAGGGAGCTGGAACTTGGCGGCATGCTGGCCCGTGTGGTTCAGCACGAGCTCGACCACCTCGACGGAATCCTGTTTATTGATCGAATTACCCCGTTTAAACGTCGACTCCTGCGAAGACGGCTGAAGGAAATGGCCGCGGGCAAGGTGGAAGCGGAGTATCCACTTGCTGAAACCCGTGTCGAAAGCTGAACGTACCAGCGAATCGGTCCTCGAACCGTTGTTTTAGCATCGAAGGAACCGTCACGAGGTACTCGATCCTACAGAACCCCATCACGCGGCTCATAGTCCTCGGCACTTTTGTGGCCGGAGGGCTTGCGGCGCCGGCGGTGCATCGATTGCATCATGGGATCGAGTACCGTGAAATCGCCCGCGATCTGTCAAAGTTTGACGGTCACGCGCATGGCGATGAAGAACTTCTCAGTTATCCCCTGCCACGAACCGACTTCCGAGACCCCTACTGCGTTCTCTGCAACGTAGTCTTCGAAGGGTTTGAGGACAAGGGCCAGATCAACGCCACGAGAGACGACGAGCCGCGTCGAATCTTCGCAACTTCAACGGATCACGCGGAACCTTCCAAAGCATTTCGAGGGCGAGCACCACCTTTGTTCGTCTGAGCCGCCATGCTGAAGCGCCCGAATTCGGTTACGACCATGCGCGCCTCGGCAACCTCGTCAGATCAGATGAACACATGTTACCGTGAACACGATCCTTCGTGGGCTCCGCTATACCGGAGTAATCCTCCTTTCGACTGTATCTGTACCGACGTCTGGGCAGGACACCTCCGCGGACGCAGACTCACTCCTAATACAAGAGATAGAGAGGGAGTTGTCGGAAGGAAAGCCGGCTGACTCGCCGGCGCCTCTTCCGCAGCGCCGGACCTCGAATACGCTCAACCCGGCGATCAGTGTCATTGGCGATTTCCGGGCGCATTACGTTTCGGACGCAGACCGGAATGTCAACTTCGAAATGCACGAGGTCGAGACGGCGCTCAACTCGGCGGTGGATCCGTATGCACGTGCTGACTTCTTTGTGTCGATCGCCCAGGAGGACGGGGAGTTTGCGTTCGAACTCGAAGAAGCCTTCCTGACGACGCTTTCTTTGCCGGCGCAGTTACAACTGAAGGTTGGGAAGTTTCGCAGCGCGTTCGGCAAGTTAAACCGGATTCATCCGCACGCACTTCCGTTTATCGACCTCCCTCTTGCCTATACGAACTATCTTGGCGAAGAGGGGCTCAACGATCAGGGCGCTTCATTAAGCTGGCTCATCCCAAACCGGAGATTCTATCAGGAGGTCGTCTTTGAGATTACGCGCGGTCCGGACGAGTCGCCCTCCTTTGCGGTGGACGATGGCAATCGCCTTCTGTATGCGGGCCGGCTGCGCAATTTCTGGGATCTGACCGAGAACGCGACCTTCGAGATCGGCCTGAGCGGTGCGACCGGTCGAAACGAGGATGGCGGCACCACAACACTTGGGGGTGCGGACTTCACCTATATCTGGAAGCCTCTGCAGTTCAACGTCTACCGAACACTGGTGCTTCAGTCGGAGGCGATTTTCGCGCGCCGCACCACCGATGCCGGCTCCAGGATCAACAGCTGGGGGTGGTATGGGCTGCTGAGATACCAGTTTGCGCGCCGCTGGCAGGCGACGCTGAAATTCGACTACTCCGATACGCCGGACAACGCTTCTCACAACGAGAACGCGACGTCGCTGACTCTCGGATTTCTGACCTCGGAGTACCAGAAGATCGAACTTGGCTTGCGGACTGCGGCTTCAGCAGAGGCGGATCGATTCTATGAGACAATCATTCGCGCCGTCTTCGTCATCGGCGCGCACGGTGCACACGAGTACTAAAATGGTGAAAACGCTTATTGGCAGATTCGCAGCGGCTTTGTGGGTTGTTGCGGTTACGGGGCTCGCCTCGCCGCTTGAGTGCGACGCGCAGAGTAAGGTCAGTGTCGTGACGACCATACCGGACCTTGCGAGTATCGTCAACCTGATCGGTGGAGATCGTGTGGAGACATTCGCTATCGCGACGGGATATCAGAATCCGCACTTTGTGGACCCCAAGCCGAGTTATATCATGCGATTGAGTCGAGCCGACATGTTCGTGACGGTTGGGCTCGACCTCGAGACCGGCTGGGTCGTACCGCTGCTCAACTCGGCGCGAAACGGGAAAATCATGCAAGGTGGTCCGGGCTATGTGGACGCATCGAAAGGCGTAAGCTTGCTCCAGGTGCCCACGAACCTCAGTCGTGAGCAGGGCGATATACACGTTTACGGCAATCCACACTATTGGCTCGATTTCGAGCGCGGCAAGATCGTCGCTCGCAACATCTTCGACGCGCTCGTACGATTGCGGCCGCAAGATCGCTCGTACTTCGAATCCAACCTCGCCGCGTTTGTCGAACATCTGGACTCAAAGGGCAGCGAGTGGCTTGCGAAGTTGGAGCCGTATAAGGGCGCGTCCATCATTGCGTACCATAACGAATGGCCGTATTTCGAGGAACGTTTCGGTCTTCGAATCGCAGAGTTCCTGGAGCCCAAGCCGGGCATCCCGCCGTCACCGTCGCAGCTTGCCCGGGTGATCGGGCTCATGAAGCGCGAGGACATCAGAGTCATCATCACATCACCATACTTCAAGAAAGACGCGGCCGAGCTCGTCGCTCGAAAGACCGGCGGCGTCGTGGTTACACTAGCGACACTGGTCGGCGCCGAGCCTGAAATACGAGACTACTTCGATCTTTTTGACTACAACGTGACACAACTCGTAGACGCGTTTGGGCGGGTTGGCGTCAGTACGGGCTCTTCGGACTAAGCCGGCGATCATGGGTGAGCTGCTGTTTCAGGATTTTGTCGTAAACGCACTCCTGGTTAGTATCGTAATCGGGACCGTGCTTGCGTATCTGGGCGTGCACGTCGTCGAGCGCGGCATTGTATTCGTCGACCTTGCGCTTGGCCAGATATCCATGATGGGTGTTGCGTTCGCAGCCTACGTGCATCAAGATCCGACCGTGGTCTCGATAGCATTCACGCTCGTAGGCGCGTTCTTGTTGTCGCTGATCAAGGTGAAAGACCCCCGACTGAAACAGGAGGCGATCATCGGAATCATCTACGCATTCACATCCGCCGTAACGGTGCTTTTGATCTCCAAATCCGCTCACGGAGACTCGGACATTTCGGAAGTGCTGTTCGGCAGCCTCTTCACGGTTACGGATAGTCAGCTCTGGTGGCTTGCGGTCGTTTTCGCGGTGATCGCACTCATACATGCCGCGTTCGGCCGACGATTTTTTGACTTGACGTCGAAGTTCGCTACAGATCAGGTAGAGGATATCGGCTTCTTCGACGTTTGGAATTTCTTGTTCTACGTTACGCTCGGCCTCGCCATTGTGCTGGGTGTCGGTGTGGGTGGTGTGATTCCGGTTTTTGCTTTCATCGTCGCACCGCCGGTAGCCGCATTGCTGCTTTCGCGAAGAACCGGTGTCGTAGTCGTGCTCACGGTTCTTGGAGCTATCGTGGCCAGCGCAGCCGGTATCTATTTCTCCATCGGTTTCGACTTTCCCGCGGGTTCGTCACTGGTTACGGTGTTGGGTGCACTATTCTTCGTGGCTGCCGGGGTTCGGTTTCTTCGCACAAAAATTCGGTCCAGTTAGCACTCTGATGGAGGAATTAGCCAGATGACTATTCGCACCTTGGCGCTACTGGCACCGGCCCTCGCGGTTAGCTCGTTTCTCTCCGGCTGCGCGGGGCCGGCAGTGACCACGCGACCGGCAGCGACGGACCAAAGCGTCGCGGTGAAACCGCACGAACTGATCAACGCCGTCGCATGGATGCAGCAGGCGGCGGAATACGAAGCCGCGACCACCCAGGCATACAACGTGGCGACGCGTCTTTTGCCCGTCGCGCTTGCGGACTCGTCATGGACGGCGTTGCCGAATCAACGGGACTTCCGTGAACTGCCGCCTGCCGTAATCGTGGACGTCGACGAAACCGTTCTCGACAACTCCCCCTTCGAGGCGCGGCTGATAAAGGAAGATGCCGTATTCGAGAGATCTCGGTGGAACGCGTGGGTGAAGGAAAAGGTGGCTGCTCCGGTGCCTGGAGCACTCGCATTTCTGAAGAGCGCCGCTGCGCTCGGAGTCACGGTGTTCTACGTCACAAATCGGTCTAGCGAACTCGACGATGCAACAACTCGAAACCTGAAAGAGATGGGCTTCCCCATGTCGACACACCGAGACATTGTCTTGACGAGGGGAGAGCGACCCGAGTGGACGCGCGATAAGTCGCTGCGAAGAGATTTCGTGGCCAAGGACCACCGCGTAATTTTTCTGGCAGGAGATGATCTCAACGACTTCGTGGCGGCCGAGGATGCTTCGGCGGAAGAGCGAGCTGAACTGGTGCGCCGGCACGCATCGTACTGGGGGGAGCGCTGGGTCATTCTCCCGAACCCGTCGTACGGGTCGTGGGAGCGTGTAATAACACGGTCCGCAGGCGCGAGCAGTCGCGATGAAGGGGTGCGGGCGAAGAAAGAGGCACTGCGCACTCGCTAGAGTGGTCTCTTATTCGCCGGCTAGGTCACGTCAGGCGGGACGTCCGTGACATGAAGGTTGCGCCTACGAAGGCAGCTGCCTGCACCATGATGATCGTGGCGCCGGTGGGCAGGTCGACGTAGAACGACACCACGAGACCAACGGCAGCAGTGGCGACACCGACGATTACGGCAATCGCCGTTGTCATCGCGAATCTTGTGGTCACAAGTCGCGCCGAGGCTGCGGGAAGCACGAGAAAAGCCGCTACCAGCAGGATTCCGACGATCTTGGCCGAAACCACGATCGCCACGGCTAGCAGCACCGAGAGCAGGTAGTCGTCGCGTTGTACGGACAACCGGTCTGCTCGAGCAAGCTCGGTGTCGAAGGTGGCGTATGCCCAGCGTGGCCACCAGCGATAAAGTCCTGCGGTAGCGGCCACAAGTCCCGCCGCCATCCAGATGTCCGCCACCGATACGTACAGGATGGATCCGAACAGATACGCAAAGGCGTCGGTTGCGTAGTCCTCACGTAGTGACAAAAATATCACGCCGAGGGCCATCGCGACCGCGAAAAAGATCCCGATAGCTGTGTCGCCCGACAGTTGTGTTTGATCCTTGACCCAGTTTATGGCGAGGGCGACGAGTGCGGTGAAGGGCACCGCGATCCAGAGTGGCTCCATGTGTAGCAGCAATCCGAGGGCGACCCCGCCAAACGCCGCGTGAGCCAGTCCGCTCCCGAGAAAGCTGAGCCGTCGCTGAACGACAAAGACGCCGAAGTAGCTGCTCAGGCCTGCAACGAGCACGCCGGCGACGAGGGCGCGCCGCATGAACCCGAATGCGAACATCTCCTCCACGTCATTCTCCCCCGTACATCGAATGGGCGTGACCGACATGACCGAACGTGTCACGCAGTTTTTCCTCGGTCAACGCTACTTCAGGTGGCCCGAACGCAACCTGCTTTCCTTTCATCAGCAGGATGTTGCCGGCGTGGTGAAAAGCCGCCTCCCAGTCGTGTGTGACCATAACGATCGTTAGATCGTGGCCATGCCGGTACGAATCCAGCACGTCGTAGAAATCCGCTTCACCTGCCACATCCACGCCGGTGGCGGGCTCGTCGAGCAGCAGCAAGCGCGGGCTGCGCACGAGACTGCGCGCCAGATAGACGCGCTGCAGCTCGCCTCCAGACAGCGTTCCGATTCTGCGGTCGGCGAGGTGGGAACCACCTACGCTTTCGAGCGCAGCTTCCGCCAGTGCTCGGTCGTTTTCATGGATGCGACCGGGCCACCTCCGATGTAGTCCACTTAGAACGAGGTCGATCGAGAGTGCCGGAAATGTTCGGTCGAATGTCTTGATCTGCGGAACGTAGCCAACGAGTTCGGGCGGCACGAGCGTGGGCTTTTTTCCAAAGACCGAGACATCGCCCGATGTAGGTTCCGTGATGCCGAGCAGCGTCTTGATCAACGTGGACTTGCCGGAACCGTTGGGGCCCAGGACCGCCAGGAAATCGCCCGCATGCAGCGAGAAGTTGAGGCCGTCGATAGCCCGATGCTCGCCGAAACAAACGCCAAGCCCTTTTATCTCAATGACGATTTGATTCACGAACAGTCCTCGCAATCTGGCCGGATAGGTTATGGACAAGGTCCCCGTAGGAGCCGCGTAGATCTTCGCCGCCGACGATGTCGAGGATAACTAGTGGAACATTGATTTCCGCGGCCAGGATGCGCGCAGCGGTCATTGACTCTCGACTCTCGACCAGCAGAGCGGTTACATGCTCTTCACGCACAGCTTTGGCGAGGCGTGCTATACGCCGCGGGCTCGTTTCGAGCCCATCGGCACCGCCTATAACCTCGGCGGCTTCCAGATCGTACCGCTTAAAGAAGTACCGGAGAAACGAATGGGTAAAGGCGAACCTCGCACCGCGCACCGGTTGCAGCTCAAGCGCAAGTCTCTGGTGCAGCGAGTCCAACTGCATGTCGAATCGGCGCGCGTTGTCGTTGAAAACGCCGCAGTCATCAGGCGCGACATTGCACAACGTCGCCGCAAGCGGTCCGAGTATCGCACGCACGGCAACGGGATCGGTCCAGAAATGAGGATCGATCGAGTGATCATCTCTCGCGACTCTGATTTTGAGTGAATCGGGCAGAAGCGCAACGAGGGACACGCGTGGCACGCCGGATACATGCAGCGCCCAGTCGTCGACGTGTTCGGCGCCAAAGACCACCAACGCCGCCCGTGAAGCCTTCCTGACCACTGATGGCAGCGGCTCGAACGTGTGTGCGGACTGGCCGGCTCCCAGCATGCTCTCGACCTGGAGGACAGGCGCTGCAATTTCATCGACAACCGAGGCAAGCACGGGTAGTGTGACGTAGACTGTACGTTGCCCCTCCGCTGAACGAGTCCGATCGTTTGCGCATGCGGTCAACCCGATAAGGACACAGACAGACGCGACCACTTGTAGTGGAATACGGTGATGTCT
>JBFHWK010000075.1:0-12385 GCA_041589075.1 Rhodothermales bacterium | reverse complement strand
GGCCTCGCTGTTCGATCTTGTCTCAGCTCTTCGTCGAATCCTGACCGAGGCCCCCGAAGATGAAGCGCATGATATCGAAGCGGAGGCATACTCGATCGAAGATCAGCAGGCGTACGTTCGAGCGATCTTGCTCAGAGAATCTCCAGCGTCGTTCCTCGCGATGGTGATGCACCGTTCGAAATCATTCATCATAACGACCTTCCTTGCCGTGCTCGAGATGGCACGCCAGGGCGCACTTACACTAGCCATGGCCGGGACTGAAAACGATTTCTTTCTTGAGGCCACGGAAGATCTGGAGACTGTCGACATCACCGACGGAGTACCCCACACCGATCAAGAACCAGACTAGTCCATGGAAACATCTAAATCGACCAGTACAGGCGGTGAGTCAGCCGTGAGCCACCTGGGCCAGGTTGCGGAGGCTCTGATCTTCGGCGCGGATGAAGCAGTACGCCCCGAGAGGATCGCAGAGGTGTTTGCGGATGTGCGCGGCGTGGATCGACCATCGAACGCCGACGTCGAGCGCGCCATTGACGAGCTCAACGGACTTTATGAGGCGACAGGCCGCTCGTTGCGGATCCATCCGTGGGCTGAGGGATACCGAATGGCGACGATACCGGAGGTCGCCCCGTATCTGAAGTCGTTTCTCGACCTGCAGCGGACGCGGCGCCTGTCGAGATCACTTATGGAGACACTCGCGGTTGTTGCCTACAAGCAGCCCGTAACCAAGCCGGAAGTCGACTTCGTCCGTGGTGTTGACTCGGACTACGCGCTTCGAAAGCTCATGGAACTGGAAATGGTGGACGTCGTCGGCCGCAGTGATGCCGTCGGCCGGCCGCTGTTCTATGGGACCAGCAATACCTTCCTCGAGAAGTTCGGTATGCGTAATCTCGATGCGCTTCCCAACCTTCGCGAAGTTGAAGAACTCTTGAGCGATCCGGCATTCAGCAGCGAGAAGGCGCGCCTCTTGATGCGCAACTCGCTCTTCGACATCGACGCTCATGCGAGTCCACAGAGTCCTACCGAACTCCCGGGCGGTGACGGGGCGGACCTGCCCGCCGACCCGGCTCCTCCCAACGGCAGCGGCGAACCGTGGAGCGGCCAATAGTGTCGCCCGCGCGCCGAAAAAGAGACCATTCGGCCGTAGGGCAGTCGGTCGCGAGCACCGACCTGAGCGAGATCCGGCTGAATCGATACATCGCCCGGGCGGGCGTATGCTCCAGACGGAAGGCGGACGACCTGATTCTCGAAGGTGTTGTTCGCGTCAACGGGGAAATAGTCACGAAACTCGGAACACGAGTTAGGCCAGGGGATGACGTAAGTGTAAACGGCCGCCGCATTTCACCCTCGCCGTTTGAGTACATACTTCTCAACAAGCCGACGAACACCATCACGACAACGGAGGACGAGAAGGGTCGACGGACCGTGCTCGACCTAATGAAAGTTCCCGCTGGCAACCCGGCCGGACTATTCCCCGTCGGGCGACTCGATCGTGACACTACCGGCGCACTACTCATTACGAACGACGGGGAGTTGGCCCACCGCCTGATGCATCCTCGCTACGAGATTGAGAAGATGTATCGGGTTTCGACGGAACGGCCTGTCACCAAGGCAGACCTTGCACAAATGGCCACCGGGATACGTCTTGAAGACGGTATCGCCGCAGCCGACAATGTCGACTATATCGACGTAACCGACCACCGCATAATCGGTATTTCGATTCACGAGGGCAGGAATCGGCAGGTTCGCCGAATGCTCGAAAGCCTCGGCCATTCGGTGCGTCGGCTTGACCGTGTTGTGTACGCCGGTTTGACGCTTGAGGGAATTCGGCGTGGAAAATGGCGAAAACTCAGGCGGGACGAGATTTCGAGGCTGTACCGGCGCGTACGGCTGAAAACGAAATAGGTCCTAAGGCGTAGATACGGGCATATCTCCAGAATCCCACAATGACGATGTACCTGCCAAACGGCGACAAGATCAGAAGCGAGGGCCTTACCTACGACGATGTCTTGCTGGTACCTGCCCGGTCGTCGGTGATGCCCCGCAATGTGTCCACCCGAACGCGGCTCACCCGCAACATCTCGCTGAACATTCCACTGCTCTCGGCCGCTATGGACACCGTGACCGAGTCGGAGATGGCCATCGCGATTGCCCGCGAAGGAGGGGTAGGCGTGCTGCACAAGAACATGTCGGCGGAGAAACAAGCCGATGAAGTTCGCCGGGTGAAGAGGTCCGAGAGCGGGATGATCCTCGACCCGATCACGCTGAAGCCGGAAAACACGGTCGCGGATGCCCGCCAGTTGATGGCGAGGTTCTCCATAGGCGGTATACCTGTTGTCAGCGATGAGGGTCGCCTGGTCGGTATCGTAACCAACCGCGACTTGCGGTTTCAGGAGGACGGACGGGTCCGCATCTCGGACACCATGACGTCGAGCGGCCTCGTGACCGCGCCGCTCGGCACGACGCTGCACACGGCGGAGGCGCTTCTGCAGAAATACAAGATCGAGAAGCTTCCCGTTGTCGATGAAGCCGGACGACTTCGTGGTTTGATTACGTTCAAGGACATCGAGAAGAAGCGTCAATTCCCGCTCGCGTGCAAGGACGAGCACGGTCGCTTGCGTGTGGGTGCGGCGGTGGGTGTCACCGACGACTTGCTGGAACGCGTCGGTGCTCTGGTGGACGCGGGCGTTGACTTTGTCACCGTGGATACCGCTCACGGCCACTCGGAGGGAGTGCTTGGCGCCGTGACCCAAGTGAAGTCTGGCTTCCCACAGATCGAAGTTGTTGCGGGAAACGTGGCAACCGCGGAAGGAACGTCCGATCTTATCTCCGCGGGAGCGGATGCCGTGAAGGTCGGAATAGGTCCGGGCTCAATTTGCACTACCCGAGTTGTTGCAGGTGTCGGTGTCCCACAGCTCTCTGCCATCCTTGAGTGTAGCCGCGTGGCACGTGAGCACGGTGTGCCGATTATCGCGGACGGTGGCATTAAACAAACGGGCGACGTGCCCAAAGCCGTGGCAGCGGGAGCGAGCAGTGTGATGATAGGTGGGATGTTCGCCCGCGTCGAAGAGAGTCCAGGCGAGACGATTCTGTACGAGGGTCGAAAGTACAAGAGCTACCGGGGGATGGGATCACTCGGTGCGATGAATCAAGGCAGCAAGGATCGCTACTTTCAGGATGCGGAGGACGACATTCGTAAGCTCGTGCCCGAAGGAATAGAAGGCAGAGTGCCGTACAGCGGAACGCTGAGCGAAGTCGTGTATCAGATCATCGGCGGGCTGCGAGCCGCGATGGGATACACAGGCTGTGAGACTTTGGAGGAACTCGCGGACAAAGCGCAGTTTGTGCGTATCACTTCTTCCGGTGTTGCCGAGAGCCACCCGCACAACGTGGCAATCACGAAAGAATCACCGAATTACTCTACTCGAAGTCTCTGACGCGGTCCGCGGAATGAGTCGCCTTGCCTCTGTGCGTCATCTACTCGAGAGTGAGGATGCGGAGGCGATAATATTCTCTTCGCTGGCCGACATCAGGTGGCTGACCGGTTTCTCCGGATCCCACGCGCTGCTCATCGTCACCCGCGATGCCGGCACACTCATCACCGACGGCCGGTATGAACTGCAGGCCAGGAACGAGTCAACCGAAACGTCCGTTCGCATCGCCTCTGGTGACCCGTTTGAGTTCGTGCTGGCCGAAGAGATCGTGCCCACCGAGGGCACGCTCCTATTTCAGGGAGACCACTTGACGGCTAGCAAATTCGAGTATCTGCGCTCAAGTTGCGAGGCCGAAATCCGACTCCTGGACGGTGTGCTGCAGCGAGCACGGGCACGCAAGTCCGAGACTGAAATCGATCTGATTCGTCGCGCACAGCGGATCAGCGAATCCGTTCTGGACGAAATACTCGGGATCCTGCGTCCCGGCATCCGAGAGTTGGAAGTAGCCGCGGAGATTATCGCACGACATCTAAAGAAGGGCGCAGCCAAGATGGCATTCGAACCCATCGTGGCCACCGGCCCGAACAGTGCAATGCCGCATGCCCGACCAGGGAATCGAGTCCTTGAAGTCGGCGACGTCGTTCTTTTGGATTTTGGATGTGTTTGGGAAGGCTACGCCTGTGATATGACACGCACGGTCGTTGTCGGCACCGAACCGGATGGTTTTAGCAGTGTGTACACCGTCGTGCTCGATGCTCAGCAGCGAGCACTGGACGCCGCCCGCGCCGGTATCCGCGCCGACGAGCTGGACGGAATCGCACGAAAGGCGATTACGGAGGCGGGCTTCGGAGACCGGTTTCCGCACGGGCTGGGCCATGGAGTCGGGCTGGAAGTCCACGAGTGGCCCCGTGTCTCGAGCCGCAGTACTGATCGGCTTCCCGCCGGAGCCGTAATAACGGTCGAGCCGGGCGTCTACATTCAGGACAGCTTCGGGGTCAGGATCGAGGACCTGATCGTGCTCGAACCCGGAGGCTATGCCAATTTGACCAGCGCTCCCCGAAATCTGATCACGCTTTGATGCGCACGACTCCTCCACTCAAAAGGCCGGAATCGTCTTCACTGTGCCGGGCAGAAGCGAATGACTGAGGTGAGTCGTCCCGCGTCGCGCCGCCCGCACGTGTTAGTCGTCGCGTACTACTTTCCGCCCATGGCGCTCAGCGGCGTGCAGCGTGTGACAAAGTTCGTCAAGTACCTGGCCGAGTTTGGCTGGCAAGTCACGGTGCTTACCGCGCGGCCAGGTTCGTACTTCGCCTTTGACGACACGCTGGCCAATGATCTCCGATCTGAGTGGATTAGCGTCGTGCGAACCAGGTCTTTCGATCCTACGAGGTTATTCGGCGCGCCACGGACCGTTCGGCTGCCGGGGGAAGGTAGGCGCCGTCGACTCGCAGGGCTAAGCCAGTGGTTGTTTCTCCCGGACAACAAGATAGGCTGGTATCCACCGGCTGTCCGGGCCGCGTTGAGGGTCCACCGCAATGTTCCGGTGGACGTAGTCTTCGCCAGCGCACCGCCGTACACCGCCCACCTAATCGGCGGGAAAGTGGCCGAACGGACGGAGGCCCCGCTCGTGATCGATTTACGCGACGATTGGGTAGGCAACCCCCGGCACGTTTATCCCACCACTGGACACCGCCGAATACAAACAGCGCTTGAACGCAGGGCAATTGCTGCGGCCGATCATATCTGCGTCATCAACGAACCGATTGCGCGCAGTATACAGGGCCGGGCGGTTAAACAAGGTCTTGAACGGGCGATTACCGTAGTACCACAGGGCTTCGACCCGGATGATTTTGACGAGCGCCAAAGAGACCCTTCGAGCCAAATGCGTTTCCTGTATACCGGCGTGTTCTACGATGCCCAGTCACCAGAGCCGTTCTTGCGTGGTCTCGCCAAATTCTTGCACACAAACCCCGACTATAGGTCGACAGTGACAGCACGCTTTGCTGGGCTGGTGCCCGAGTCGTTTGCACGGCTTGTGGGAGAGCTCGAGCTGGAGGACATTGTCGAACACGTCGGCTATGTCCCGCACGCCGCCGTCGTCCGAATGCTGATCGATGCCGAGGTACTCTGGATGACCGTTGGCAGGCAAGAAGGTGGCGAGGGAATATCGACGGGAAAACTCTTCGAGTACTTCGGGTCGCGTCGGCCCATCCTTGGACTCGTTCCCGACGGCACAGCCCGCGACCACCTCGCACAGTATGGGGCTGCTGTGATCGCGGGGCCCGACGACGTTGACGGCATAGCCGACGCTATCGACGTACTGCACAGGCAGTGGCTGGTCGGATCGCTGCCGCAGCCTGACGAGACATTTATCCGCCGGTTTGACCGGACACGGCTTACACGGCAACTCATCGGCATCTTCGAAGACGTAATGGGGCACGCACGATGAAATGGGAGGTCTTCGTTAACGCCTCTCGAGTGCGGCGGCGCATCGTTCTGGCGACCGCGATCCTGTTGTTTTCCGCAGTCACGAACACCGTCCTCGGACAGGTGGAACTGATTGTAAAGCCACGGCCGTCTTCATCTCTCGAAAAACAGCTCGACGACACGGTTGGCCAGAAACAGTGGTCAGATCCGGCACTCGGATCCGTTATGTGGTCGAAGCCACTGTTCACGCAGAGAGCGCTGCAGAAAACCGGAGCGTCAATTGGCGCCGTGTTTGTGCTCGCGGTTGAGGATAGTGTCGCGCTCGACCGGGCGCTTGCTGAATTTGCTGCGCACCCGGACGTGGTGTACGTACAGTCAAACGGGAGCTACACAACGGACGGCGGATCGGCCGATCCGCTCGCCGATAGTCTTGGCCACTTCTCAGTCATCGATCTGCCGAACGCCTGGAGTCTGAGCCGCGGTGAGGCCACCGTAACCGTCGGCTTCGTCGACACCGGTGTGTTTCTGGATCACCCCGACCTGTTGGGGCAGCTCTATGTCAATACAGATGAGGATGTCGACGGAGACGGACGGTTGTCCGAGGCCGACTTGAACGGCATTGATGAAGATGGCAACGGATATGTCGACGACGTTACCGGGTACGACTTTGTTGACCGCCCGTCAACAGTTGAGATCGGTGACTTTCACGACCCTGATCCGGTGGCCGCTGATGATGGTTCGGGCCACGGTACGACGGTCGCCGGTGTGCTAAGCGCCCGCGCCGATAACGGGATCGGAATTGCAGGTGTAGCACCGGGCGCTCGAATCGTGCCGCTGCGCGCTTTCGGACGTGACGGTCGGGGCGAGGACGACGACGTGGCGCGAGCCGTGGTCTATGCCGCTGAACTCGGCCTTGACGTTTTGAATTTATCGTTTGGAGATGTTCACGTTTCGCCGCTTCTACATGACGCGATCCGGTTCGCTGTCAACGCGGGAACGATCGTGGTGGCCTCGGCAGGAAATGTCGGTGGTGACAGCCCGCACTATCCGTCCGATTACCCAGAAGTCATCAGCGTCGTCTGGTTGGATGCTGCCGGTGAAGGCATCTCGGGCAGAGCGACACACGGGGTTGGCGTAGACATTGGAGCGCCGGGCTCATCAATCTATACAACGCTGCAGCCCGTCGACGAGGGAGACATGAGCGACACAGCGTTGTACGGAAGACGCAGTGGCTCCTCGCTGTCCGCCCCGATGGTCTCAGCCGCGGCAGCACTCATTCGTTCAGTGGCACCGGAGCTGAGTCCGGCATCGGTCCGCTCGGCGCTTCTTGCCAGCGCCCGCGATATCGAGGCATCGGGATTCGATCACCGCTCCGGGGCCGGTCGTCTTCAGGCTGGTCGGGCCTTGCAAACAGCACTTCCATCACGAGTAGAGATTATCAGCCCCGCCAATGACGCGGGTGTGAATGGTGACGTCGTTACCGTTCGCGGGACGGTTGTGGATCCCGACTTTCTGAACTACCAGCTGTTCTACGCGGAGGGTGACAAAAACCTATCGGAAAGCTCTTGGACCGCCGTCGGTCCCGCGACATCCCGGCAGCGCTGGCAGGGAGATCTGGGCCTGTGGAACGTAGGCGACCTGAGCGAAGGATTGTACACGCTGCGACTCGCGGTGACCATGAAATCGGGACGAACCGTCGAGGATCGTCGCCGCATCTATGTCGACCGCACGCAGCCCGTCATCGACATCATCCTGTTGGATCACGGACTGGCCGGCGGCCTCCATGCGATAGTTGCCGACATTGGAACAGACGATCTAAGTACGATTGATATGGCGGTCGACTTCGACGGTCAGACACACCGTGTCGAATCGGAGAAGCTTACCCGGCGCCACGGCTTTCACTGGGTCGACGCCAGCAGAAAAGGCGGTACTGCCCTCGTAACCGTGCGGGTACGCAATGTGGCCGGGCTTGTTAGTGAAGTTACGTCCCCGGTTGTACTGCCTGCCAACCGGATGAATAGCGGGTTCGTCGACGTAAACACGACCGGGATCCCTGAAGGCTTTTTGCTTGAGCATCTGTCCGATTTCGACGGTGACGGACTGCGTGAGGTGGTTCTTAACGTCTTTGAGGATGGGTGGATTGGAGACACGGTGGCCGTCTATGAATGGGACGGTGAGCGCTTTCGTAGGGCAGCCACACTGCTTGCCGGTGCCTTTCCCCGTGACACCGGCGACTCCGACAGTGACGGTGATCTCGAGTTGCTTCTGCAAGTGGGCCCTACGGCCTTGGTCGTTGAGCAGGCGGGCAACTCATACCCCGAACAATTGGTCTATGCAGACACCACCGGCATTCTCCCGGGATCTACGACCCCCTTCTGGGGAGCGAGGCTGACCGACCTCGATGGGGATGGACAAGGGGAGATACTCGGACACGATACGCGCCGCTGGCTGGTGCGCGAATGGTCGGGCGAGATATACAGTCCATGGCAACCCGTCGAAAATCCGACAGGCGTAGGCGCGTCTGAGCTGAGTGAGAACACGTTTGAGCAGCCGCAGCCGCTGGTTGCCAACATCGACAACGACAGCGCGCCGGAGCTCATCGCCGGCGACAGTGACGGTGACATAATCGCGTTTCGAGCCGACGGATCCGCCAATAGCTTGGTGCCCGTCTGGTCATACGAGACTGACCGGTATAATGCCGGGTCGCGTCTCGCCGCAGGAGACCTCAACGGAAACGGCCGTCTCGAGCTCGTCTTCTACGGTCACAACTGGCTGACCACAACGTCGGCCAACACGCAGGAGCCGGACATCGGAACGTACTACATACTTCAGTCCGATGGCGGCGGCGCTTACAGTGTAGCAGACAGCATTCCGATTCCCGGAGAAATATCGCGACACGGATCCGCAGCCTGTGCGGATCTCGACGATGACGGTCGCGACGAACTGGTAATCGTCAATCCCCCTGATTTGTACGTGCTTCAGGTTAATGACTTGTTGCAGTGGGAGTTGGTCTTCCACAGCGGACCGACTGCGGAAGCGGGTGGTCGAGGCTTTCGGTCTACCCGCGTCGCGACCGGCGACGCAAACGGAGACGGGCGCACGGACGTATTCCTCGGATCTACCGACGGATCGACCTATATGTTGACTCTGCCGTCCATGTCCTCCGGTGTGCCGGTGCCCGCATGGGTGCACGCATACGCAAGCGACTCGAGAACGGTCAGCCTTTCCTGGGCGGCACAGGGTGCGGATTCCGTCTGGATATACCGAGGACCTGCCGATGGCGTGCTCGACCTTGTCGCATCGACATCAAACTCGGTTTTCGTGGACTCGGTGACGACGCCCAGTACTTACGCACTGCGTGCGTGGGTGGGAGATGAGGCCAGCGAATTGTCGCGAGTTGTAGACGTCAGGCCCCACGCGCCGGCCCTCGTCGTCGATTTAACCCATCCCGGTCCAAACCGGATCGAAATCGTTTTTTCTGAGGTGCTCGATGAGCGAATGCGTGCGGATCAGTTCGTGCTCAGCTCGGGTGCGCGCCCGATCCGGATAGTGCCGACGAGGAACGGGCGCGGACGCGACCTTCTATTCGACGAGTTGGCCTCCGGCGCAGATACACTGTCGTGGTCCGGTATCCTTGACGTTGAGGGTACGCCAGTGGGCCAGACATCGGTCGCACTATTCGTCCCACCGCCTGTTGCCTCGACGCTTATCATCGAAGAGTGGACGCTGGCCGGCAACACCGCCGATCTGTATTTCTCTTCCCCTCTCAATGGGCCCAGCGCTCGCGACGTGTCCAATTACATGATACGACCGAGTGGACGCGTCGCTTCGGCGCAGTGGTCTGCGGATCGTCCCAACAAGGTAGTGCTCGTGTTGGAAGGATTGGCAGTGGGGGCGACTGGCTTAAACGCTTCCCTGACAGTTCTTAGGATGGTTTCCCAGAGCGGTCAGCAACTGGCGCCCGAAGGAACCACGGTCAGGCTCTCCACGGCGGCAGCCGATCTCGCTGACGTGTACGTATTTCCGAATCCATACCGGCGGTCGGACCACAGTGACGGGCTCATGATCGCCGGGTTGCCTGCCGGTGCCCGCGTGCAGATCTTCTCCAGTACGGGTGAGCTGATCGGTGACCTCGAGGAACAAAGTGGGACGGGTGGACTCCGCTGGAGCCTCACGGACGAGCGAGGCGTCCCTGTTCCCTCCGGCATATACCTGGTCCGCGTCACGCTCGACGGCACTGAGGCGTCCTTGAAAAAGGCCGCCGTGATAAACTAACTTGGCGATGGCGGCGCCTTCAGAATGCGCTCGTTTACTACTCTTCTGGAGCTGTTTCGCCTACATCTGGCAGCACTTTCGTGAGCGGAGACCGATCGACACAACGACTGCGGCTCGTTATGGCCAGCGAGCAAGTCAACATCGAGCGCGCCGTAGAACGGGCGGAGACTTTCTTTTCAGATCACGTTGACGACGAGGATCTCCTTTATAACCTCGTGCTGTTGACCTCCGAATCCGTGACGAACGGGATGGAACATGGCAACAAGTTCGACTCAAGTAAGAATGTCGTGATCGAGTTCTTTGTTGGCGTGGACCGGATCGAAATCTCCGTGGAAGACGAAGGGGTAGGGTTTGCCAGGGAGGTCGTTCCGAACCCGCTCGAAGAGGAGCATCTCTTCGACTCGGGTGGGAGGGGGCTCTTTCTCCTGGAATCTCTTGCCGACGAGGTGCACTACGAACTCGAGGGTCGAAGAATACGCGTCGTCTTCAACCTCTGACATCCTGATGGCGGAAGAGTCACCCAGACTCGTTCGATGGCTGGTCGCAGCCGCTTACGTCGCCGCCGCAATCACCATCCCCTTCATAGCCGAGAGATCTTGGCGGCTGTACGTCTTCATTGGACTGGTAGGCGTGTGGGGAGCCGTTCTGTTGTGGCTGTACTACAAAGTGACGTATTCGGTGCGCGAAGTCCTCATGGTCACGATCCTCCTGCGCGTCGCTGTCTTCGGTATGGAGCCGGGGCTCTCGGATGACACGTACCGTTACGTGTGGGACGGTTTAGTACAGTCCGAAGCCGGTCAGAACCCATACGCATTCAGACCTGACGCACCCGAGCTGAGGGCGTTGCAAGACACGCCGGTATTCGAGAAACTGAATTCGCCCTCGTTCTACTCCGTCTACCCGCCAGTCTCGCAGTACGTATTCCGGATGGCCGCTTCTGTGTCCGGAGGTGATTGGAAGACAACATATTATAGCATAAAGGTGATCATTTGCGTGATCGAGATCTGCGGCGTGTGGCTGCTACTGTTTCTGGTGTCCACACGGAAGGCAATCCTGTACGCTTGGAATCCCGTGACGGTGATGGAGTTGGCGGGGCAGGGGCATACGGAGGCACTCGCCGCAGCATTCCTGATTCTCGCAGTATATCTGTGGCGGAAGCGGCGGTCTGTGCTTTCGGTCGCAGCGGTGACGATAGCGGGACTGGTCAAACTCTATCCGTTGGTGCTTCTGCCGCTAGTCTTGCGGCGGACCGGATGGAAAGGAGTTCTCGTATCACTCGTAACCGTGGCCTGGCTCGTGATTCCGTACGTCGATCAAAGGGCGCTGCCGAACATCCGAGAATCGCTTGACCTTTACGTGCGCTACTTCGAGTTCAATAGCGGCCTGTATTACACGGTCAAAGGCATTTTTCGAGCAATCACCGGTGACGATTTCAGCAAGTCGATCGGGCCCGTATTCCAGTGGATCTTCGTCGCAACACTTCCGCTGATTTACTGGATCGACGCGAAGTACAGGAGGTCGATGGTCACGGGGATGGTAATGATCCTCTCGGCTTTCTTCCTGCTCTCGACCACGATCCATCCGTGGTACCTGCTGCCGCTTCTGGCAATAATCGTTCTCGAATCAAGAATTCGCTGGCACTGGTTCTGGCTGGTACTGGCGGGAACGGGAACCTACACGCTTTACATCGACGGGCCGTACTGGGCCTCCGTGTGGATCGGTTGGACGGGTTGGCTGTTGCTGGCCGCCGTATACCACCACGCCCCGGCTCTACAAGTCATCCAGCGGGTTCGTGGCAGGAGAAAGTACGGGCGCATCCGCGAGTGGGTGAAAACCGCTCCGCACGACCGAATTCTCGATTTGGGAGCCGCGGAGGGTTATGTGGGCCTGGCGGCCTGGCACGATGTGCGGGCGCGCGTGGTCCTGGCGGATGTCGTCGATATGAACAGAACCCAGCTTCCATGGGTTGAGGTTGATGGCAAGACGTTGCCCTTCAACAGCGACGATTTTGATCTCATCGTCCTCTACTTCGTATTGCACCACGCTGAGGACGCGGATGCACTGCTTCGGCAATGCAGAACCGTGGCCCCCCGGGCAATCGTCGTTGAGTCCGTGTTTGAATCCGGAAGTGAGCGAAAGCGTCTCCGGTTTCTGGATCGACTCGTCAACCGTCTCCGTTCAGGTGGGAAGATGAAGCCGCAGGAGTCGTTTCTAGAGTTTCGTACGGCTGCGGCGTGGAGGGATGCGTT
>JBFHWK010000074.1:0-12434 GCA_041589075.1 Rhodothermales bacterium | reverse complement strand
GAAACGATGTTCGCAAACGTGCCGCCACCAACCTTCTCGATTTTGACTCTGTTCGGCTGGACGTTGAGTACGTTCGGATCGCTCACGGACTTGAATCCGGTCATCGAGCTTCGAAAGGCGCGCTCGTAATTCGAGAATGTCTGCTGTGTCGCGTAGCCGAGCATCTGATAGACGTTGCCGCCATACTCGATGTAGTACACCAGAAAGCGGATCGTCTGATTGTTCGTCTGTGCATCTCCGAGCACATAGTACGCCTGGTTGCCGTTCACGCTAGTGCTTCCGCCGTCGCGGACGGTGATGCCCTGCTGGCCCGCCAGCTTCTGTCCCGCGTCTGCGGCCGAAGATGCATCGCGCGCAAAAGTGAAGACGAGTATCGCGTTCTGGTTCGGCTCCACCATCGCGACTTGCGACGGCTGGTTGATGACTTGGTAACCCGGCGGCACCGGAAACTCGAATCGAAGCCCCGGGTGATAGAAGATGCCGTTCTCCGTGTATCCCTGTCGCGGGTCGTCACCATAGACGATTCCGTCGATGCGTTGGAGGTACTCGGGTCGTTTGGTCAATGTCATGGAGGTGCGCGTCGACCACTGCTGCGCCAACTCTTTGATGCGCTGTTCGCGTTCGCCGGGATCGGGATGTGTCGACAGGAACCCGGGGATGCTTTTGCCGGACTGATCGCCAAGCCGCTTCAGAGTGACGAAGAACTCCGAGCCCTCTTCCGCCTTGTAGCCGGTCAGCGCGGCATACTCGACGCCCACCTTGTCGGACTCGCGTTCGTCATCACGGCCGTAGCTCAGAAAAAGAAGCTGCGCCACGCTGCCGCCGGCCGAGAGCAAGTCCTGGCCGGGCAGTCCGAGCACTTCCTGTCCGATAATGGCGCCGCCGATCAGCCCCAGGGTGCCCAATTGCGACTGGAAAGCCCGTTTTGACGCATGGCGCCCCGCCACGTGCCCGATCTCGTGCCCGAGAACGACCGCCAGCTGCGCCTCGTTTTCGAGGTGCGCCAGAAGGCCCCGCGTCACGTAGACATAGCCCCCGGGCAGCGCAAAGGCGTTCACGACCGGGCTGTCCAGCACGCGGAAGTGAAACTCGAGCGACCGGTATTCGGCTGGTGTTTCGGGGCGGCGCAGGTGGCTGTTCGCCAACACCTTCTGGCCGATCCCGTCGACGTATCTGGCCAGGTTGTCATCGGGATACAGACCGTACTGGGCGATGATCTGCGGGTCGGCTTCCGCACCAATTTGCTTCTCCTGTTCCCACGAGTAGCCGTAGGCTCTCTTGTTACCCGTGATCGGGTTGCGCTGCACGACGCAAGCGCCAACGCCGACCACGATCGCGATGAGAAGGACGAACCTGACCCACCGGGCCTTGAACTTATTCATAGTGTGCGGTGATGTTGCGAGGAACTGGTTGTGAGCCGATCGAAGTGGACCGTGACCGGGTCACCCGGAAGCACTTCGATCAAACTATGTCGGTTGTCGGAGGATTCCATGATGCCGTCGAAGAGCCGCCTGTCGGCGGCCGTGATGATCGTCTGCCCGACGCGGTCCGACTGCAGCAGGTCGAGGATCGCCGCGCGTCGCATCGGGTCGAGATTATCGAGGACGTCATCGAGCAGCAACAGCGGCATCTCGTCGTGCGTGTCGCGCAGATAAAAGTACTGTGCAAGTCGGAGCGCTAGAGCAAATGTCCGGTGCTGACCCTGGGAGGCGTAGCGGCGCACTTCGAGGCCGTCGAGTGCAAAGCGAAGTTCGTCGCGATGCGGTCCGGCGGCCGTGCGTCCCTGCTCGCGTTCACGCGCCGCGGCGTGACTGAGCTTTTCTCGGAACGCTCGGCTGATGTCCTCTTTTGAGCCACGGTCCGTCTCGGCGGCAAGCGTTAGGTAGCGGACGGACGGCTGTTCGGCGACATTCTCGATTGTAGTGTAGGCCTCGGCCAGAAACGTGCCAAAGTGCTCTATGAACGCCGCCCGCTTGTATATCAGCCGGGCACCGAGCGTCACGACTTTGTCGGTCCACGACACCAGGTTGGCCGCGTCGCCGTTACGGCCGGCGGCCGCCTGTCGAAGCAGGGAGTTGCGCTGCCGGAGCGCGCGCCGGTATGCGAGCAGATCGGCGAGGTAGAGCGGGTGTGCCTGACACAGGATGTTGTCGATGAACCGGCGACGCTCTTCGGGACCGCCTGCCGTGAGGCCGTGATCCTCGGGTGAGAGAATCACGCACGGAAATCGGCCGACCACTTCGGAGAGGCGTGCGAGCGGGGTCGCATTTACGGAGATGGTCTTGCCTTCGGTCGGCATGTAGACGACGCGCACCGGAACCGGCTTGCCGCTGTCGAAGACAAACTGCGCGCGGAGTTCGAAGAAGGCGTCGCCCCGGCGCAGCGCGTAGCTGTCGGCGGAGGCGACAAAGCTTTTCGACAGGCAGAGGTAGTGGATGGCCTCGAGCAGGTTGGTTTTGCCGGCGCCGTTGGGCCCGCAGACGGCGTTAACTTTTTGGTTAAACTGCACGTGCGTGTCCGTGTGAGCACGGAACGACTTCAGAAAGAGATCGGAGATGATCACGCTGCGGACGGTGAGTAGGGGTGCCGTAGTTTGGGTGGTTGTCCGTAGTTTCCGCGCCGGCGGCGGCGCGGCCTTGCACCGTGAAGATAGACAGCTGGACCCACCCTTCGAAAGCAGCTGGCGATGAGCGACAGAGAGCTTTTTGATCAGATACGAAAATTGGCGACCGAGCAGCGCAACCCGCGCTCCGAGGATATCGACGCATTGGATGCGCGGGGCATTCTCGAGATCATCAACGCTGAGGATGCGCTCGTGCCGCCGGCGGTCGCCAATGAGATCCCCTACATCGCCGAGGCCGTCGACATTCTCGTGGACGCCTTTCGTGCCGGTGGGAGTTTGATCTATGTGGGCGCGGGCACAAGTGGCCGGCTCGGCATCGTGGACGCGTCGGAATGCCCGCCCACCTTTGGGACGCCGCCGGAGATGGTGCGCGGGATCATCGCCGGTGGCCGGGAGGCCGTCTTCCGTTCGCAGGAGGGTGCGGAGGACCTCGAGGAGAACGGCGCGCGTGACCTTCAGAACGAGGGCGTCGCGCCACCGGACGTAGTGTGCGGAATCGCCGCGAGTCGGCGTACGCCGTACGTGGTCGGCGCGGTCAAGTACGCCCGGTCGATCGGCTGCAAGACGTTGTACGTAACCTGCAACCCGCGCTCGGAATTCGACTTGGACGTGGACGTCGCCATCTGCCCCGTCGTCGGTCCGGAAGTCGTCATGGGCTCGACGCGGATGAAAGCCGGCACCGCGCAGAAGCTGGTGCTCAACATGCTGACGACGGCGTCAATGGTCCGTCTCGGGAAGGTTTATCATAACATGATGATCGATCTTCAGATGACCAGCAAGAAACTCGTCGAGCGGTCGAAGCGGGTGGTTATGATGGTCACTGGAGTCGACTACGATGAAGCAGCCGCGACACTAAAGAAAGCCGGCGGCCACGTCAAGACGGCGATCGTCATGATCTTTGCGGACGTCGACGCGGAGGAGGCCCGCACACGGCTGGAGCGCGCCGACGGGTTTGTGCGGCGCGCGATCGGGGAATAGGTTTCACGTGAAACAGGGGGCGCTGACCGCCGGCCGTCGTGCGGAGGTTTCACGTGAAACGTAACGCGGAGAACCGGCCTTCCTCCGCATCGTACATTGCGGCCCTCCCACCGGACCGTCGCCACGCCGACCGTGGATCTTCGTGACATCAGACAGCGGGTCATCGAATCCCGCCCCTTTCAGGATCTCGTTTCCGCCGTCGAAGCCGGGGCTGACTCCCTCACGCTGAAGGCTGCCGCAGGGTCCCTCCCATCCTTTGTCATCTCGGGGCTGCTCGACGCCATCGACCGCACCATCCTCTGCGTCCTACCCGACGCCGACGCAGCAGCGTTCCTGGCCTCCGACTTGGAGCAGGTCCATCCGGACCTCCCGCAGATTCTGGCGTTCCCGCCCACCGGCTACAAACCCTACGACGACGAGCAGATCCACGAGGCCGCCGGTCTGATCACCCGAGCCGACACGCTGCAGTCCCTGCTCGAGGATCAGCGCCGAGTCGTCGTCGCCAGCGCCGACGCTCTCGTCGAGAAAGTACCCGACCGCAACCACCTCCTCGAAGAAGCCGTCCGCATCCGGACCGGTGACACCTGGAAGCCGACGGCCCTCGTCGAGCACCTCGTCGGGCACGACTTTGAACCTGTCGAGTTCATCGAACAGCCCGGACAGCTGGCGATCCGCGGCGGGATACTGGACGTGTATCCGTTCTCGGGCGACTTCCCCGTGCGGATCGAATTCTTTGGCGACGAGATCGACTCCGTACGAGAGATCGACATTCACACCCAGCGGTCCGTTAGCAAGATCGAGCAGACCGTTCTCACGCCAAACCTGGAACGGCCCTCGAACCACGGCGGCCGCTTCTCCACCTTCTTCGACTTCCTACCTGACAACACGCTGCTCATTGCCTACGCCGAGGACATCGTCACCGACCGACTCGACGCGCTTTGCCAGGACGCATCGGACGCCCGCGCCGAACGGCTGGAGTCCGAACCCGACGTCGCTTTGCGACCGGCACCCGAACTCTTCATGGACAGCGAGACCTATGCGAATAGGACCGATCGCTTCCAGCGCCTGCACGTAGGCGCGTCGTTCGGTGCGGATCGCGCCGGCACTGCCATCGACTTCCGGTCGCGGCCACAGCCGTCATTCAACAGCACGATCGGTCTGCTCCGAGAACGTCTTACGGAACTGATTAACCAAAAAGTTAAACCCGTCATTGTCTGCGACAGCCCCGGGCAGCGCGCGCGTCTCGAAGAGCTCCTCGACGTCGAGTCCGGCCGCCTCCCGGTGGTCCTTCGGGTCGACTCGCTGCACGAGGGCTTCGAGTTGCCCGACTCGGCCATCGCACTCTACACCGACCACCAGATCTTCGACCGCTATCATCGCCCGTCGACACGGCGGCGTGCCCGCAAGCGCGGCGGGCTCAGCCTGCGCGAACTGCGCAACCTCAACCCCGGTGACTTCGTCGTGCACATCGACTACGGCGTTGGGCGGTTCGCCGGCCTGAAGAAGATCCGCGTCCGTGACCGCTACCAGGAAGCCGTGCGTCTCGAGTATCGCGACGACGATGTACTCTATGTCAACATCAACGCGCTCTACAAACTGCACCGCTTCACCGGCAAAGAGGGACACCAGCCGAAGCTCACGAAACTCGGGTCCGGGCAGTGGGAGAAAACCAAAGCACGGACCAAGAAGCGTGTCAAAGACATCGCCCGCGACCTGATCAAGATCTACGCGCGCCGTCTCGCCACACCCGGCTACGCATACCCGCCGGACACGCTCTGGCAAAATGAGATGGAGGCTTCGTTTCAGTACGAGGACACACCCGACCAGGCCGCCGCCGCCGACGCCGTCAAGTCCGACATGGAGAAGCCCACTCCGATGGACCGGCTCGTCTGCGGCGACGTCGGCTTCGGCAAGACGGAGATCGCCGTCCGTGCTGCCTTCAAAGCCGTTCAGGACGGCAAGCAGGTGGCCGTGCTCGTGCCGACCACGATTCTCGCCGCACAGCACTTCGATACGTTTACCGAGCGGCTCGGGCGGTATCCGGTTCGCGTTGAATCGATCTCCCGATTCCGCTCGCGGGCCGAGCAAAAAGACGTCGCCGAGCGCCTCAAAAGGGGAGACGTCGACGTCGTAATCGGCACCCATCGGGTCACCTCGAAGGACATCCGCTTCAAGGATCTCGGCCTCGTCATCATCGACGAAGAGCAGCGCTTCGGCGTGTCGGCGAAGGAAAAACTGCGCGCACTTCGCGCCGAGGTCGATACGCTCACCCTCACCGCCACACCGATCCCGCGGACCCTCCAGTTCTCACTCATGGGCGCGCGCGATCTGTCGATCGTGGCGACACCGCCCCCCAATCGCCAACCAATTCTCACGGAGATACACACGTTCGACAAACATCTGATCCGTGACGCGATCGAGTACGAGCTCAGCCGGCAGGGACAGGTCTTCTTCATACACAACCGTGTCCAGTCCATCGAGGAGATGTCCGGCACGCTGCGCAACCTGCTGCCCGGCGTCCGCATTCAGGTGGCGCACGGCCAGATGAAGGCCAGCTTGCTCGAGCGCGTGATGTTCGACTTCAAGCACAAGAAGTTCGACGTCCTGGTCAGCACGAACATCATCGAAAACGGGCTCGACATTGGGAACGCAAACACGATCGTCATCGACCGCGCCGACCGGTTCGGTCTCGCCGAGTTGCATCAGCTTCGAGGACGGGTGGGGCGGTCGAACCGGAAAGCGTACTGCTACTTGCTCGTCCCGTCGATCCGGAGTCTGACCCGCGAAGCGCGTCAGCGGCTGCAGGCCGTCGAAGAGTTCAGCGAGCTGGGCAGCGGCTTCAACCTGGCGATGCGCGACCTCGACATTCGCGGTGCGGGAGCGATGCTCGGCGCCGAGCAGTCCGGCTTTATCGAAGACGTGGGGTTCGATACATACCAGAAGATCCTGGACGAGGCCGTGCAGGAGCTGCGGTCGGAAGAGTTTGCCAACATCTTCAAGGACGCACCGCCGCCGCGCCCGTCGCGCGACACCACCGTCGATCTGGATGTCGACGCGCTCATTCCGGACGACTATCTCGAAGACAACGTCGAGCGCCTCAACATCTATCGCAGAATCAGCGAAGTGGCACGCCCCGAAGATCTCGACGAGCTGCGTGCCGAGCTGGAGGACCGGTTCGGGGCGGCGCCGCAGCAGGTCGACAATCTTTTTGACGCGATGCGCTTGCGCATTCTCGGACAGACGCTGCGGCTGCCCCGGATCGTCTACAAGAACGAGCGGCTCTTTCTTTCGATGCCGGATGCGGCCGAAGATGCTCACTTCCACGACCAGGTTCTTTACCCGCTCCTTGAAGCCGTCGCATCATTGGATCACAGATACGTGATCAAGGAATCGCGGGGCGGGAAGACGAGAATCATCATCCAGGAAGTGCCGTCACCCGAACTTGGGATTTCATTACTCGACCGCCTCTCGGCGGCGGCAACCACAGCCGCGCCAAAAGCCGCCGCCGCGACGTAACGCGCTAGTACTGCGACGCCACGCTTCGTGCTTCCTCCTTCACCGCAGCTCTCAGTTCAGGCGGTTCCAGCACACGCGCCTTCGTACCGAAGCGCATCAACCATCGCGCGACGTACGCAAGGTTATCGAAGTTGAACGTGATCACGGCGCCTTCGTCGCGCGGCTGTTCGTCGAGAATCGACGCCGGAACCGTGCGTCGTGCGTGAGGATAGGTTTCGGCGTCGAAGTATATCTTGATCTCCCGCTGATCGCGGGCGCCGAACCCCTCTCGCAGATACTTCTCCAGATCAAATGCCTCTGGCGGTTGGAACCGCTGCATCGTGACGTGCATGCTGCGAATCCGATCAAACCGGAAGTTCCGGACCTCTCCGCGCAGTTGGTCGAAGGCGATCAGGTTCCAGTGATCGGTGTAGTAAATGATGCCGAGCGGGTTGACCGTGCGCTTGGTAACCTCGCCGCGGCTCGCCACGAAATACTCCATCGAGACGACGCGGCGATCGGCGACGGCCTGGCTCAGCTCGTGCCATCGCCCTTCTTCTTCGCCGCCTTCGTCAGCAGCGTGCAGCCAGTACGGATCGAGGATTGTGCGAGACTTGAGCTGCTCGATGTAGCGTTTGATCTCGGCGGGCAGCGCGGTCGAGATCTTCATCTCCACGTGGTCGGCATTCGCCTTCAATGACGGGTCCGACTGCAGCCGCATGAACTCGAGTCCGATCAGCAGCGTGGACGCCTCTCGCGCCGTGAGCATGAGCGGCGGCAGTTGGTAGCCCTCCAGAATCTCGTAGCCGCCCTCGTCCGCAAACGTGAGCGGAACGCCGGACTCGGCGAGTGCACGAAGGTCACGAAAGATCGTCCGCCGGCTGACGCCAAAGTGTTCGGCGAGATCACGCGAGCTGAGGGATCGACGCGACTGCAGCATCAGGATGATCTCAAACAGCCGGTCCGTCCGGTTCTTTCGTCGTTCTTTCTGACCCATGACGGGGGACTCGATCTTAACTGCCGCCGTTTCTCGCGGCGTCGATGTCCGCAACCACAACGATTACCTTTTCCGCAAATTGCACCGCTCCCGGT
Organism: Rhodothermales bacterium; assembly: GCA_041589075.1. Taxonomy (GTDB): domain Bacteria; phylum Bacteroidota; class Rhodothermia; order Rhodothermales; family JABDKH01; genus JBFHWK01. The sequence goes on along the minus strand of JBFHWK010000074.1, from coordinate 4,246 downwards.
ACCGATGCAAGCGATATCGTGTCGACGGTCAAATCGGGAAACTTTGTTTTCAGGTTATCCATTTCGGCCGCTAGATCGCCTCCTTTGAGACAGATAAGGCCGGGCGGCCATTCGCCTTGGGCCGGGCGGCTCACCCGTGCCATGCTGCATCGCACGTGCCACCACCACAGTGTTGCGAGCGGAGCGGTCGCGCGTGACACCGAGTAGTCCAGAGTGCCATCCCAATCCTCGGCACGCCCGGCGTGCACCGTAACGTTTTGAAGCCCGAGCTGCCGCACCATCTGGCGGACGGCCATCACCTTCTTTTCGACCGAGTCGATACCGACAAAGCGTACATCCGGAAATGCGACGGCAAGTGGAATCAGTGGAAGACCCCCGCCGGTGCCCCAGTCGACCACCGTTGTTTCAGAACGAAAGTTCCGATATGCGAGGCATAGCGAGTGAAAGATGTGCCGATCCCGGACGTCCTCCATGGAATCGCGGGAGACGAGGTTAAGCTTGCGATTAAACTGAGCGAGCAGATCCGCATACTCTCGCAGCAGGGAGTTCTGGGCAGGGGAGAGCGCCGGCGGCATCAGACTCGAGAGATCGTCCGCTCCCTTCCATCCGCGCGCGGAGCTCATGCCGGTACGGACGCCGGGCGCGGACGCGCACCGCGCTTCTTGAGCAGCACCATCAGCACGGAGATATCCGCCGGGCTGACGCCGCTGATTCGCGACGCCTGGCCGAGGTTGTCGGGCTGAATCGCGGACAGCTTCTCGCGCGCTTCCATCGTGATGTTGTCCAGCTCAGCGTAGCTAAAGTCGCGCGGGATGTCCCACGACTCGAGCTGTTCCATCTTCCGGACGAGCTCGGCTTCGCGATCGAGGTACCCCTCGTACTTGAGATCGATCTCCACCTGTGTTGCGACCGACTCGAGGCCGGGCCCCGCGCGGACCACTTTGTCTCGCAAACCTGCGTGCGCCAGAAGATCTTCGAGTGACACCTGTGGCCGCAGCGCAAGTCTCACGATACGTTCGGGCTGCGTGATCGGTGAGGTACCGACAGCCTCGAGGTAACTGTTAACCTGTTCCGGTCGAACGGCGGTCGACTCCACAGCCGCGCGTGTCGCCTCTACAGCACGGCGGCGCGCTCTCATCCGCTCGTCTCGCTCGGCCGTCGCCAGCCCAAGCCGGTGTCCCAGCGGAGTCAGCCGCACGTCGGCGTTGTCCTGCCGCAGCAGCATCCGATGCTCGGCGCGCGACGTGAACATCCGGTACGGCTCTTCCGTGCCCTTCGCGACGAGGTCGTCGATCAGCACACCGATGTATGCATCGGACCGCTTGAGCACAAGCGGATCCTCACTCCGCAGATACTGAACGGCGTTGATGCCTGCGATGAGTCCCTGTGCCGCGGCTTCTTCGTAACCCGTCGTGCCGTTGATCTGCCCGGCAAAGAAGAGCCCGGACACACGCTTTGTCTCAAGCGAGTAGCGAATCTGGTACGGCGGAAAGTAATCGTATTCGATGGCGTACCCGGGCCGCAGCATGTGCACACCCTCGAGTCCGGGCACCTTGCGCAGCGCCTCGTACTGCACCTCCTCCGGCAGCGAGGTAGAGAAGCCGTTGACGTAGACCTCGTGCGTGTTCCAGCCTTCCGGCTCCAGAAAGAGTTGGTGCTGCTCACGCGATGCGAACCGGTCGATCTTGTCTTCGATCGACGGACAATAGCGTGGCCCGCGTCCCTTAATGCGGCCGGCGAACATCGGACTCTCGTCGAAGCCTGAGCGCAACGACGCGTGGACGTCGGGTGTTGTGTACGTGATCCAGCAGCTGAGCTGCTTTGCGGGAAGCGCGTCGGTCATGAACGAGAACGGGCTCGCGTTCGGATCGCCCGGCTGCTCCTCCACCGTTGCGTAGTCTATCGTGCGGCCGTCGATGCGCGGCGGCGTGCCTGTCTTGAGTCGGCCGCTTTCGAATCCGAGATTGTGCAGACACGCGGTCAAGCCGGTCGATGCGCGCTCGCCCATGCGGCCGCCGCCGTAGTTGCGCGACCCGATGTGGATGACGCCGTTCATGAACGTCCCGCTCGTAAGAATGACGGCCGCGGCACCGAACGTCTGCCCGAGCTGTGTCTTCACGCCGGCGACTCGGCCATCGTCCACCAGCACCTCCGTCACCATGTCCGCACGCATGAACAGACCGGGGATGTTCTCGAGCTCCTCGCGCACGGCGGCGGCATACATCGCCCGGTCGCATTGCGCCCGCGGGCTCCACACCGCCGGCCCCTTTTTCTGATTGAGCATTCGAAACTGAACGCCCGTTCTGTCGGTCACGCGGCCCATCAGGCCACCCAGCGCGTCGATTTCGCGCGCGATCTGCCCCTTGCCGATCCCGCCTATCGCCGGGTTGCACGACATCTGGCCGATGGCCTGCAGGTTCATGGTGATTAGCAGCGTGCGCGCTCCCATGTTCGCAGACGCCGCCGCGGCCTCGGCCCCCGCATGCCCGCCACCCACAACGATCACATCATATGTGAAGTAGTCCGACACGTCCGTCACTTTCCAATGCAGAACCGCGAGAAGATCTGATCGAGCACGTCTTCGTTGGTTATCTCGCCCGTTATTTCGCCGAGCTCGCGGAGCGCAACCCGAAGGTCCACCGAGAGCACGTCACCCGACGCATTCTTAGCCAGCGCACCGGATGCACGCGACACCGACTCACACACGGCGACCAGGTGTTGGCGGTGACGCTCGTTCACGAGAACGGGCGAGGACAAGGTGTCACTCAGGTCATCCGCAGCGGCTTCGCGCAGCAGCTCGACGAGTGCCGCCGTTTCCGCCGGATCGCGCTGACCCCGCACCGCCGACAGTACTACCGAGGGAATGCCGGATAGGTCCACCGGCCGCACGTCATCATCGACAAGGTCCGACTTGTTCATCACGATGATCGCGGGTAGCTCGGAGCGATTGCGTCGCAGTGTTTCGAGAAACTTTTCTTCACCGTCATCGAGACCGCGCGTAACATCGAACACGTACAGCAGCACGTCGCTGTGTTCGATCGAGCGGTGCGCACGCCGCACGCCTTCGGCCTCGATCAGATCCGCCGCCTCCCGCAGCCCGGCCGTATCGACGAACCGAAAATTTAGCCCGCCGATCTCCATGTCGACTTCGATCTCATCGCGCGTCGTCCCGGGCGTCTCGCTGACGATGGCGCGATCACGGCCCACCAGCGCATTGAGGAGCGTCGACTTCCCGGCGTTCGGCCGGCCCGCAATCACCACGCGTACGCCATCGCGAATCATCGTGCCGAGGCGATGCGAATCGAGAAGATCGCCGGTCACTTTGCCTACCCTTTGCAGAAGGTCGACGAGATGCTTGCGATCCGCGAACTCGACGTCCTCCTCGGAGAAGTCGAGCTCAAGCTCCACGTACGAACACACTTCGAGCAACTCGCGGCGTAGCTCCGAGAGGCTCGCCGAGTAGCGTCCCTCGAGTTGCGCGATGGCGGTCCGATGGGCGAGCGTTGATCGGGCGTGAATCAGATCGGCCACGGCCTCCGCCTGGGTGAGATCGACCTTGCCATTTATGAAGGCGCGCTGCGTGAACTCGCCCGGCTGTGCCATACGTGCGCCGGCCGCGAGCAGGCCCTTCAGAATCAGTTGCGGCACAAAGTCGCCGCCGTGGCAGGAGATTTCGACGACGTCCTCGCCTGTCGATGACCGCGGCGCCCGAAAGACCGTGGCCACGACCTGATCGATCTCGTCGCCGTCCGCGGTTTCGAACCGGCCGAAGTGCACCGTCTGCGGAGCGGCATCCCGAAGTGACTTGCCGTGAAAGCAGCTATCCGCCACCCCGATCGCCTCCGGTCCCGACACGCGAACGATGGCCAGTGCCGCACGGCCGCGCGCCGTCGCAATCGCTGCTATCGTGTCTCCGCTGTGAACCATTTGGAGCGCGGACGAGCGTCCGCAGATGCCGGCGGGCGGGTCTACTTCCTGACCCGCTGTCTTTGCTTCTTGCCGTCGCCCTTGCGACTTCGCGCCTTGGCCTTCGCGGCGCGGGCATCGCGCTTGGTCCCCTTGCCGTTCGTCGACGCCTCCTCTTTCTCGCGCTCGATGCTCTTGTTGATCAGTTTCTGCTGCACGGCCGTGAAGACGTTATAGCACAGGTAGTACAGACTCAGGCCCGAGGCAAACCGGTTGAAGATGGCGAAGATCATCACCGGCATGACATACATGAAGATCTTCGTCTGCGGGTTCGACGGCG
>JBFHWK010000073.1:0-12441 GCA_041589075.1 Rhodothermales bacterium | reverse complement strand
GTGTGAGACGAACGTGACGACGGAGACGGTGCGCAGTTTGCAGCGCGCGCTGCAGGCGAAGGGATACAATCCGGGGTCGGTTGACGGACAGCTGGGACCGGGTACGATGCAGGCGGTGTCGGCGTATCAGCGGGCCGAGGGATTGGCGACCGGAGAGCTGACGCTTCAGACGCTCAACAAGCTGGGTGTGCAGCTCTAAGAAGACGTTGCCTCAGAGCAGCGCAGAACGACGGGCTTCGGCACTCACGCCGAAGCCCGTTTTTCTTTTCTATAGGCAAGCCGCCGGCCTTGAACGGCCGGTTAGCTGTACGACTAGCAGCAGTGGCCCTGCGGTTCTGCAGACCCAAACGACCGAACGGTCTTACGACTCAACGATCAGCAACGTAATACCCGCCGTGACGGCCACCGTCATCAGCGTCCGTCGAACCCGCCTTCTCTTGACTGCTTGCCGGCATGCTTGCGTGGCCGCGTCTCTGGCCCGTGCCTCCTGCTCATACAACTCGGATAGGCGCCGGTAATCCGCTCCGAGATCCTCACGCAGGGCTACCTCGGCGTACATCTCCGCAAGTAGCCGGTCGTCCATGTGGACTATCTGAAGATAGCCTGAGCGGACGGGAATCCGGGGAGGGCGCGCGGCGATGAGGGCGGCGCGCATCCGGGCACGCTGCGCAAATAACGTTTGGTTGTTCGCGCTACGTGATGCTACCGAATCTTCGGCCGCATTCACACGCCCGAGCATCTCAATTCGCTGCCGACGGTCCTCTTCGAAAACCGCGAGAGCTTCGTCCGGCCGGTCCCGGTAGATGCATGTGTCGGCGAGAACGCCAAGAACCGCCAGAGCGACGAGCAAGAGAACGATATTGGACCGCTCCTGCGTCACGACGTTTATCGAGTAGACACCGTGCGATCGTGAAGGTCGCCGTCAATCGGCCGACAATATTTGCTCGATCTCGCTGAGTTCGTCGTCCGTGAAGTTGTGGCGGTCGGATGCTGCCACGGCGTCTTCAATGTGTGAGACGCGGCTCGCGCCAATGAGCGCCGAGGTCATAGCCGGATGGCGCAACACCCACGAGATCGCCATCTGGGCCAGCGACTGTTCCCGCTGCCTCGCGACCGTCTGCAGTTTTCGCGCTCGTTCGACACGATTCTCGGTTATCTCGGACGCGCGCAGAAAGCCGGTCTCCTTTGCGGCGCGTGAACCGGCGGGAATGCCGTTGAGGTACTTGTCCGTCAACAACCCCTGTGCGAGCGGCGAAAAACAAATGCACCCGATTCCCAGCTCTTCGAGTGTCTGCAGCAGATCATCCTCGATCCACCGGTCGAACATGTTGTATTTCGGCTGGTGAATCAGGCATGGCGTCCCGAGTTCGCTGAGAATTTCGGCGGCTCGTCGCGTCTGCTCCGGATCGTACGACGAAATGCCCGCGTAGAGAGCCCGACCGGAGCGGACGATGAAATCCAGCGCACCCATGGTCTCTTCGAGCGGTGTCTTGGGATCGGGACGGTGCGAGTAGAAGATGTCGACGTAGTCGAGGCCCATCCTTTGGAGGCTCTGATCGATGCTGGCGACGAGGTACTTTCGCGAGCCCCACTCGCCGTACGGTCCGGGCCACATGAGGTAGCCCGCTTTCGTGGAGATGACAAGCTCGTCGCGGAACGGTGTAAGATCCTCGCGCATCACGCGTCCGAACGTCACCTCGGCGGAGCCCGGTGGGGGCCCATAGTTGTTTGCCAGATCGAAGTGCGTGATTCCGAGATCGAATGCCCGGAGAGTCATCTCGCGCGCGGCCTGGTGAGCGTCGACACCCCCGAAGTTGTGCCATAGACCGAGCGAAACTGACGGCAGCAGCAGGCCGCTTCGACCCGAGCGTCGATAGTTAAGCGTGTCGTAACGGGAGGGGCTTGGAACGTAGGTCACATTGCGAGGATCTCGCGTGCACGAAAAAATGGGCGCTCATGATCGGCAACGGTAGTCTCGTTTGCAAGATGCCGGCGAGCGAGGACGAATCGCTAGGGATACTGGGTGCCGCGGAAGGGGAAGTTCGATTAAGAGCGAAGCCCGGCGACCCCACCAGCACACCGGGCTTCTACACCAGCAGAAATGCTATATGTAAGAAATGAGACAGACCTTGTCTGCCGGTGCTCCGGCTACCTTCTGGCGGCCATTTGTTGTTGCGCTCGACTCATTGACATGTGACCGCTGTCCAGTAACTAGAGACTTACGCAAGCGCGAACATATGTGGACCAATGTCACGGGTATGTAGGGGAATCTCGATTTACTTTGTAGGGGATTTCCTTACAGCATGTGGGCGAGCACATCGGACAAGACAGGCTCACGAATCAGCCCGTTGATGCGCGAGACAACTTGGCCGCTGCGGTCGACAAAGAACGTCGTCGGCAGCACGTACACGCCGCCAAAAGCCTCGGCGAACTCGCCGCCGACCACTACGGGATATTCGACGTCAAAACGATCCAGAAACGGTCGTATTTCTGGGTTGTCCGCCGTATCCATCGAAACACCGACAACCACCAGCCCGGAATCCCTTTTCTGGGTGTATGCTTCTACCAGCAGCGGCATTTCCTTCACACAGGGGGCGCAGTAGGTTGCCCAGAAGTTGACGATGACGACGCGGCCTCGCAGAGCATGTAGGTCGAACGGGTCGCCGCGAACGGTCGTGGCCCTGATGGCGGGTGCCGAAAACGGCTCCAGATCGACCGGCCGGCCGATCGTGAATAAGGCCGGGTCCGTCTCAACGCGCGTCGGTGGCACGGCCGCGCCGCCGGTCTGATTTGAATCTGCGCGTCCGCAGCCAACAACAACCGTCAGCCCTAACAGGATCGCAACGAAGTTGCTTTTAACAGCCCCCCTCATTCGCCTCCACCCGATGCGATTGCCTTGGCTATGTTTTTTGCAGTCACCTGACGATGTGATACGTGAAAAACGGCGCGGCCATCAACCACGACTATCGCTTGGGGCGTCTGATGGAGAATGCCGAACCGGCTTTCAATCGCATCGGAAATACCACGAGCATGCTGAACGGTCAGTCGAAAGACGGGGCAATCGTGTCGCTGGCGGAATCTTCGCAGCTCGCCGTTTGCTCGTGAGCTCAGGCCGCAAATGTTACTGTGCTTGAAGATCACCACGGGACCTGCCGCTGATCGTTCCAGAGCTGCTCCGAGTGAGGTCTCGCTTGAAAGATCGTCGAACTCGTGTGCCTCCGAAGGTGTGAACAATGCTCGTTTCCCTAGCGTTGGTTAGGTTCTTATTCGCCGCGCGAGCGGCCGTCCGGCTCCGTTAACCGAACACCCGGAGACGGGTTTCGCCGGCGGCCATCGCAAGGTAACTCTGTTCCCTGAGCGCGTCCCTTTGTTACGAGGTACGTCTTCCCACCATCACAACGACTTACCATGTCCGACGAACATCAGACCGGCGCCGAGACGATACGATGGGATCTTGCAGATCTATACACGTCGCAGGACGACCTCTTCGCGGCTCTGACGACGGCGAATGGTGATGCGGCCGGTTTTCATGACGATTACCACGGGCGCATCGCGGCCCTGACGGCAGCCGATCTTGCCGTGGCGATCGGTCGCTATGAGTCGATCGTCGACGCGCTTGGTCGCGCGTACACGTACGCGTACTTGTACTGGGTCACTGACACGAACGATGCGGCACGCGGTGCGCTCTTACAGAAAGTGCGCGAGTCGTATACGGCGGCCAGCCAGAAGCTCATCTTTTTCGACCTGGAGTGGTCGAGGGTTGACACGGATCGTGCCGCCGCGTTTCTGGATTCGCCAGAGTTAGCGAGGTATAAACACCACCTCGAGCTGCTGTTGAGGCGCCGGGCACATCTGCTTACCGAGCCGGAAGAGAAGGTGATGTCGGAGTTGGATGTAGCCGGTCGCTCGGCATGGAACCGCCTATTCGATGAGACCATGTCCGCGATGCGTTTTGAACTCGACGGCAAGTCGATCACGGAGCAGGAAGTGTTAGCCAAGCTGCACGAGCCCGACCGCGACCTGCGCCGTCGGGCAGCACTGTCGTTCACCGACGGCCTGCAGGCTCAAAGCCATACGCTCACCTTTATCGGAAACACGCTGCTCTCGGACAAGAGCATAAAGGATCGGCTTCGTGCGTACCCGCACTGGCTGTCTAGCCGCAATCTCGACAACGAGGTGGACGACGCCACGGTCGATGCGCTTGTGGCAGCCGTCGTCTCCCGTTACGATCTGGCGGAACGCTTCTATCGACTCAAGCAGCGATTGCTTGGTGTCGAACAGATGCACGACTACGATCGGTATGCGCCGGTCGGCGAAGCGAACACGCGGTACTCGTGGAAGGAAGCGCACGAGGTCGTGCTCGACGCGTATCACTCCTTTCATCCGCAGATGGGGTCGATAGCGGGCGAGTTTTTTGAGCGGTCATGGATCGACGCGGCTGTGCGTCCGGGCAAGCGCGGCGGCGCGTTCAGTCACGGCGCGGTGCCTAGTGTGCATCCGTACATCATGATGAACTTCACCGGCCGAATTCGGGATGTTCAGACGCTCGCACATGAACTCGGACACGGTGTGCATCAGTACCTGTCGCGCGAGCAAGGGGTGCTGCATGCGGACACGCCGCTAACGACCGCTGAAACTGCGTCGGTGTTCGGAGAGATGCTGGTTTTCCAAAGGCTGATGCAAAAGGAAAAAGATCCGCGCAATCGGCTCTCGATGCTCGTCGGAAAGATCGATGATTCGATGGCGACTGTCTTTCGTCAGGTGGCCATGAACCGGTTCGAGAATGTGATACACACCGAGCGCCGCGAGAAAGGGGAGCTCTCGACCGAGCGGTTCAGCGAACTGTGGATTGAGACGCAGGAGGCGATGTTCGGCGGCAGCGTGACCCTCGGCGAGCATTACCGGCTCTGGTGGAGCTACATTCCGCACTTCCATCACACGCCGGGATACGTATACGCTTATGCTTTTGGTGAGCTTCTCGTGCTGGCGCTATACCAACAATATCGCGAAAGCGAGAACGGCTTTGCAGAGAACTACATTGAGCTGTTGCGTGCGGGCGGGTCCGACTTCCCGCATGTGCTGGTGGGACGACTGGGCGTCGATCTCACCGATCACGATTTCTGGCAGACGGGACTTCGCTCGATCGAGGCACTGATCGAGGAGGCGGAGTCGATGGGTGCGGCCGACACCGCGTGACCGGGGCATTCAAAGGATGAGTGAGAGCTGTCCGAGTATCCACGCGCAGCCGAGAGCCGCATAGATACCCAGGATATATCCGAAGACACCCATGATCAGGCCGATCGGTGCCAGCGACGGTACGTAGGCGGCCGCGACGACCGGAGCACTTGCCGCGGCGCCGATGTTCGCCATACTTCCGGTGGCGACGAAGAATAGCGGCGACCTGAAGATGCGCGCGGCAGTCATCAGCACCAGTACGTGGATGCTCATCCACATTATTCCGGCAATAAGGAATACCGGCGCATCGAGCACGGCAGCTAGGTCCGCGCGAGCGCCGATCGACGTCAGCAGCAAATAAAGGCCGACGTAGCCCACGCGTGACGCGCCGTAGGTCTCCAGCCGTCGAATTGGCGTGAATGAAAGAATGAGCCCGACTGTCACGACGACCAGCACGGCCCAGGTAGTTTTCGAGATCACGGACGGCTCGCCTACAGCCGGCAGCCGCGCGCCGATGGCCAGGGCGATGACCGTCGCAGCCATGCCGAGCCCGACGATCATCGACAGTTCTCCCATGCCGGTTGGTTTGCGTTCCTGCGCGATCTCTTCGAGGTGACGCTCGGCATCGTCGATGGCCGACGTGTCCGCGTTGTTCCAGCGGTCGAATCTCTTCTGGAAGGCACTCATGAAGATCAAGATGCCCATCCATCCGTATCCGACGACCGTGTCCACGACAATGATGGGACCGAGTGACGCGTCGGGGGCGCCGACGCTTTGCTGGATAGCGACCATATTAGCCGTTCCGCCGATCCAGCTTCCGGACAACGCCGCAAGACCTTTCCATGCGTCCGGTGGAAGCAGACTGTGAAACACCGCGTAGGCGATCGGGCCGCCGATCACGACACCGATCGTGCCCGCAAGCATCATGATCAGGGCAATCCGTCCAAGACGCATGATTGCACCGAGATCGATCGTGATCATCAAGAGGAAGAGTGACAGCGGCAGTAGATACCGCGCCATCCAGGAGTACGTGGGGCTGTCGGGGGGCGTAATCCCGATGGTGGTGGCGATCATCGGGACGAAGTAAGCCCAGATTACCGGCGGGAAGAACTCGAAGAAGCGCTGCAGCTTCGGCAGCGTGCTCAACCAGAACACGAGGCCAAGTGCTGCGGCCAGGAACGCGAAGAGCGCGGTCGGTTCCGTAATGAGACCTTGCGATGTCGGCTCCATCCGGTGCGGTTCAGAGGATGACCAGGTCTCTGCTAATGCTGCTGAGCGACTCGGCGCCGTCTTCGGTAATAACCATGTCGTCTTCGATTCTGGCGCCTGCTGTGCCGGCGAGATAAATGCCGGGCTCGATGGTAAAGGTCATACCCGCTTCCAGCACTCGATCGCTGTCCGCGCGTATGTAGGGCTCCTCGTGAACCTCCAGTCCCAGCCCGTGGCCCGTGCGATGGGTGAACTTCTTTCCGAAGCCGCTCTTCTCGATCACCTCCCGTGCCGCACGGTCGATTGATGCGGCGGTTGCGCCCGGCTCTGCCGCCGACCTGCCGGCGGCGTTAGCCTCGGCGACAATTTCTGCGATCTGGAGGGACTGCTCGTCCGGTTCACCGAACGCATACAGACGCGTCAAGTCGGAGAAATAACCATCGTTGCTTGCACCCCAGTCGATCAGGAGGATCTCGTTCTCCCGCAGTTTGCGAGTGGTCGGCACGGCGTGCGGGTCGGCGCTGTTTGGTCCTGCCGCAACGATGGGATCGAACGGCAGCGTTGGCGAGCTGCCGGCACGGAGCAACTGCACGACGAGCTCCGAGGAGATCTCTTTTTCTGTTGCGCCCGGGCGGATGTTGTTTACCGTGGCTTCGACGGCCTCTTCAGCCATGCGTACGGCGTCGCGCATCATTGCGATCTCGTGCGCGTCTTTGCGGACACGAAGCTCTGCGAGGCAATCGGCCGCCGAGGTGATTTCCGCTTTCGGCGTCGCCGCCTCGATAAAACGAAGCTCAAGAAAGCGAAGCGACGTAGGTTCGACGCCGATCTTTCCCGATGTCGCACCCGCGGCCTTGAGCGCTTTGTCGAAGGCGAGCTGCCACGACGACGGGTCCTCATTGTACGGAAAGGTGGCGAGGTCGAAGCCGGCTTTCGCCGCTTTGCCCGACTCCAGTTCCGGCAGTACCAGGTGAGCACCGGCAGCGCTGAAGACGCCAAGCACGGGTCTCTCCGATAGATGAAAGTGCAGCCCGGTGAGGTAGACGAGAGATGGTCCCGCATTGACGGCAACGGCGTCGAGTCCGAATTCGTCGAGCGTCTCAAGCAGCCGCGACTGCCGCTCCGCGATCGCGGCGGTGTTCTTTCCGCTCATTCTGTTCTAGCGTATCTACTGGTGTGGGCTGAAGCTAACGATCCACGCGCTATCAGCCAAAGATCACAGCGCGTGACTGAGACTAGCCTCTCGCACGGCTTCCGCGAGCTCGCGTGTTGCGGACTCCGGATCCTCGGCCAGCGTAACGGCGGTCATGACGGCCACGCCGTGTGCGCCAGCTTCGATCACGGAACGCACCTTTTCGGCTGTGATACCCGCGATGGCGATGACCGGGATACGTAGGGCTGCGCATACGTCGGCGAGCGCATCGACTCCGCGCACCGACTCGGGGCTTTCCTTTGACGCCGTTCTGAAAACAGGTCCGAAACCGATGTAGGAGGCACCGTCACTCTCGGCAATCCGGGCCTGGCCAATGGTATCTGCCGTGGCACCGATAATGGCATCGACGCCGAGAATCTTTCTCGCGAGCGCTACCGGTAAATCCTTTTGACCCAGATGCACGCCGGCGGCCCCGACGGCAAGTGCCACGTCGAGTCGGTCGTCAATGATCAACGGGATCGATCGAGCGTGACACTCGTCCGCCGCCTTGGCCGCCTCACGGACGACATGGCGAATCCCTGCGCGCTTCTCACGAAACTGGATGATTTCCGCACCGCCGCGGATAGCAAGCCGCGCGATGTCAGCGTGGCTGTGGCGCTGTTGAAAGACGAAGTCCGTCAACACGTGTAATCTTCCTATCTCCATTCCCCTATCTTTGTATGCGAAGGCGAAGCCAGTTAAAGATAAACAGGATGCCCGGCTTATGGCGACCGAGAACGGTAGAGGAAACGAGTCCAGGCGGCGATTTATGAAGCGCGCGGCGCTTGCCACGGGAGCGGCGCTTACTCCGATGCCCCTGCAGCTGCGGCGACCGGTTGCGGCGTCGATGCCAGTCGTTGTCGCCAGTGCAAATGGAGGGGCGGCGGTTCGCAAGGCGCTTGAAATGATACAGTCAGGCAGTGACGCGCTCGACGCCGTTGTGGAAGGAGTGAGTATCGTTGAGGCGGATCCTGAGGACACTTCCGTCGGGTACGGCGGTCTTCCGAACTTTGACGGCGTCGTTGAGCTTGACGCAGCCGTGATGCACGGCGCCTCCGCACGAGCGGGTGCGGTTGCAGCGCTTCAGGGGATCAAGCAACCGTCAAGAGTGGCACGTCGCGTTCTTGAACGGACCGATCATGTGTTGCTCGTGGGCAGCGGCGCGCAGCAGTTCGCACGTATGCAGGGCTTTCGGGTGGAAGAGTTGCTCACCGAGCGTGCACGGAAGGAGTGGGTGAAGTGGCGCGAAGAACTGTCCGAGGAGGACGACTATGTCACACCAGAGCGTGACGGGGGAATCGGGGGTCGTGCGGGGCGGCAAGCCGACCGGCATCACGGCACGATTCATTTGTCGGCTATCGACCTCGCCGGCAACCTCAGTTGTGCTACGACCACGAGCGGTCTGTCTTATAAGATTCCGGGGCGTGTCGGCGATTCACCGATTATCGGTGCGGGGCTTTACGTTGACAACGTTATCGGCGCCGCCGGTTCAACCGGGCGCGGCGAAGCCAACCTCGAAAACCTCTGCTGTTTTCTGATTGTGGAGCGGATGCGCGCCGGCGATTCGCCGACAGACGCGTGTCTTCACGCTTGCAAACGAATCGTGTCGAATACCAAGATCGCGCGGCTCCGGAGGACGGACGGGCTTCCGAACTTCAACGTGAAGTTCTATGCGCTCCGCCGCGACGGCACATTCGGTGGAGCCGAGATTCATCCGACAGGCGGGTCGATGGTTGTCGCGACGCCCGAGGGAGTAGAGCAGCGGCGACTGGCGCATCTCTAGACATCAGAACTTACCGGGCGATTCGAACGCTGCCGCTCGTACCGATCCGAAAGCGGCTTCCGGCGGCGCCCGAGATGATTCCAGGATGAATGAGGGTGCCGTCGACGATGACGCGGCCGCCGGGACGTATGATGATTGCGGACTGCGGATCGAGTGTGAGCACCGCGTCGGGTGCGACACGGAGAGTGGCAGACCCCTGGACTTCGGCGACGCCGGTCAGCGTAACGTCCGTGTCGATCGATAGGGTCGAAGTGCCGGTGACAACAAGGCCACCGCTGATAGCAACGGGTCCCGTTTCGCCCGTAATCCAGGAATCCTCGCGGACGACCGGCCGCAGCCGGAAATCCTCCAGGTAGTCGAATCGCATCGCGTCGGGACGGTCTTCCTCCCAACGGATAGCGTCGATGGCATGCCAGTGAGGCTGGAGCCTTTGCGGATTGCGGTTGTAGCCATTGATGTTCGGGCGAGTCCAGGGAGTCAGTTGGGTCATAGTGCCGGGGCCGAACATATCACCCTGGTAAGGCCCATTTTCGGGACTGAGATGGAGGCTGTTGTCGGCCGGGATGACGTCGAAGCGCCGCCGGTCCGCTATCGTGATGAGTAACCCTTCTGTTCTCAGGAGGCCCATCTCGTACTGCCCGCGTGTGCCCGCCCGGCGGTAGCGATCGAACGGTCCGGTGCGCGTTCGGACGGACAGGTAGAGTGAACGCGGCCGCCGGAGATCGCCCGTTTCGATCTTGACACAGTCGCCGGACGTGTAGAGGTCGCGAACTGCAACGTTACTCACGGTTTGTGCGAGGACACGGCAGTCAATCCATCCGAGCAGGTCACGCTCGAAAGCCGAGATGGTCTCATCGCCGCGTGCGTCGTACCCACCGCCGGCTCCTGCCATCAATACGTAACCGAGAGTTCTGGTCGCGGGCCGGAAGTTGCTCTCTGCCGGAACGTCGTTGTCGGTGATAGCCGGCACGTGTACGAAGAACCGCCTCCACAGGTCATGTCCGATTTCGTGCGCCATCATCCGGACGAGCCAGTACTGCGGGCTGACGTTGCCCGCCACCCGGTTAAAGACGATGGAGCCGGAGAGATTCCAGTCGATGCGTACACCGTCAACGTGGATCTCGCTCACGGGCGGGCCTTTCGGTGGCCCGTTTGCACACCGTGCGTCGAGGCAGGATGCGCCGGTCCAGGTGATACGCCGGGAGTCTTTTGCCGAGTCGCCGCGCAGCACAATAAAGAGGTGGTCGAGTACGCCGTCGCGGTCGTGGTCATAGTCGGCAAAATCGACGCCCTGCCGGTCGAGCTGCCGTATAACGTCCTGGGCGAGCCGGCCGTAGCCGCCGCTCGGAGCATGGTAGGCGGCCTCCGGTTCGCTGCTGACGATAGTCCGAGGGTGGACGTCGCCATACAGGATCAGCCGGCCACCCGATTGTACGTAGTAGTAAGCCGAGAGCGTCGAGTCCACAAACGGTGGGTCGGGGCTCGAGCTGAGGAGGTGCGGCGCGGACAACGGCAGGCGACTTCGGTCTTCAAAAAGCGGCCATCCTCGATAGTAAACCGTCGGGTCGTCCGGGCTGTTGTCATCCGAAAACATGACAAAAACGATCAGTACTTTGATCGTGTCCGAATCGGACGCACCATTACCCGCGGCAAGGGCTGTGCGGCCCACTGTGAGCGTGAGAGCGGCGACAAGCGGTAGCAGGCGAGAGATTGTAACTCGTTGGCAGAAAACACACTGAGAGACTTTGTTCACCAAATGCCGGATGTCTGTAGGGATTGAAAAAGTTGACCGGGTGGTTTCGGATGCGCGGAGAATCTTCGACGCAGCCGTCGCTGGTGTTTCGCCGGAGACGCTTATCGATCGCGCCATCGAGCGGAACGATCTTGTGGCCGATGTCGAGCGGTACAAGCGGGTGCTGCTGATTGCGGTGGGTAAGGCGGGGGCACGCATGACGGCCCGTATGCTCCGGCACCTGCCTCGCCGTACCGAGACACAAGCAACCGTTCCGTCCGGCACGGATACGTCGATGCTGTCCAAAGTGGAATTTATGGTATCGGCGCATCCGGTTCCCGACAATTCCAGCGTCCGGGCTGCCGAGCGGGCGCTGTCTCTTGCGCGGACGGCCGGGGACAGGGACATCGCCTTTATAATGATTTCGGGCGGCGGTTCTTCGCTCTGGGCGGGTGTGCCCGAGGGTCTGACCCTTTCCGACAAGCAATCCACGGTCCGAGCGCTGCTGAGGTCGGGCGCCACGATCCACGAGATCAATACGGTGCGTAAACATATCTCGACCATCAAGGGCGGACGCTTGGCCACTGCGCTATTTCCGGCCGCGGGTCGCTCGCTCATCATTTCCGATGTCGTCGGCGACGATCTGAACGTGATTGCAAGCGGTCCGACGGTCGGTGATCCAACCACGTTTTCGGACGCACTGGATGTGGTGAAGCGTCGCGGCGGCTTGGGCGCGTATCCTACCGCCGCCGTAACCTACCTCGTGGCCGGCGTCCATGGAGAGGTGCCTGAGACGCCCGGCGTGGACGCCGATGAGGTAAGGCGCCACCAAGCGTTCCTGATCGGATCTAACGGTGACGCGCTGGCCGCGGCGGCTGAAGAAGCGTCACGCAGAGGCTACGGTGTGAAAATCGTTTCGTCGTCCGTGACGGGCGATGCAGCGCAGGTGGGAACATCGATGGCGCGGACCCTGCTTACCGAACGTACCGACAGACCGCTCTGTCTTTTGTGGGGTGGCGAGACGACCGTACAAGTGACGGGAACGGGTCGGGGAGGGCGCAATCAGGAGCTCGTGCTCGCCGCGGCGACGGTGCTGTCCGGCAGTGACAAGAAAGTGGCGCTGCTGAGCGGCGGCACGGACGGTGTCGACGGTCCTACGGAAGCTGCCGGAGCGGTTGCGACTCCTCTCACACTGGAGACGGGGATGCGGGCCGGCCTCGACGCGATCCGATACCTCGCCAACAACGACTCGTACGGATACTTCGCCGCCAGTGGCGAGGGGCATGTGCTCATGGGCCCAACAGGCACCAACGTAATGGACATACAGGTTGGACTGGTATGGCCGGAATG
>JBFHWK010000072.1:0-12650 GCA_041589075.1 Rhodothermales bacterium | reverse complement strand
GATGCATCCCCCGACGCCGCCAGCAAGCGAACGGCGGCACGACGAACGCGCGCTATCGGGTCGGCACGCGCCGCCTCTCGCGCATGGAGTATCGTGGGAGTGTCGGCACTGTACGGAGTCAGCGCCCCGACCGCAGCGGCCCGGACGAAATCGCTTCGATCCGACGCGGCCACCTCAAGAAGTACATCTCGTATCTCGGAAGAGGGTGGGAAGTCGGCCAACGCCTGGATCGCGTCATAGCGGCCTGCCATCTCATCGTCTGCGACAACCTGGGTCAGCCATTGTTCGAGCGGCTTGCGTTGGACGATGTCGGCCAGCAGCCAGTCGCCTTCGTCGAACCTCACGAAGCTAAGTCTGCCGGAGATACCGAACCGAAACGTCGTGTCGACAGATGCAATCTCAATCCGCTCTCTGTAGGACTCCCTCCCATCGAAGTTGAGTTCAACAACCGCGTCGAGATCGTAGACGGGAAAGGCGGAAGTGTCCTGGACTTGCTGGACACGCAGCTCGTAGAGACCGAGATCCCCGTTGTATTCGTGGGTGACCAGGAGCTCCGGATGTCCAGGCTGCCTATACCACTGATCGAAGAACCGGGTTAGTGGACGTCGCACGGCCCTCTCCATGGCCTCCTTAAGATCATCAAAGGTGACGACGTCGCCCGCGTGTGTCGTGATGTATGTTCGCACGCCGCGCCAGAAAGATTCGTCGCCGAGTTCGAATCGGAGTGCCTGCAGTACTAGCTCCGCCTTTTCGTACGTGTGCGTATCGAAGAGGCTGTCGGCGCGCGGATACCCGGACCACAGGATGGGTCGCCGAAAGTGCGCCGCCTCCTGCAGGTATTCCTGTCGGTCTTCGATGCGGTGCTCCTGTGCGGCGTCTCGACCGAACTCCTCCTCCAGATAGATCTCTTCAAAGAATGTTGCAAAACCTTCGTTGAGGGCGAGGTGTGCCCAGTTGCGGCACGTCACCAGGTTACCGAACCACTGGTGGGCCACTTCGTGAGCGATCAGGTCGCGACCCGTGTAGTCGAGATGAGCGCGGCGGTCGTGTTGCAAGCGTTCACCGTAGAGGACGAGCGTCGAGTTCTCCATACCTCCGGCCGTGAACTCCCGCACCGACACTTGCTTGAGGTTCTCGAACGGATACTCGAGAGCGGTCTTTCGCTCGAGAACCTCCATCATGCGCGGAGTCTCTCCGTAGATCATCTCCAATAGATGTGCGTATTGCGGCTCCGCAGCGTAAAGAAGCGGCACGCGTTTGCCGACAGGGCTCTGATACTCGACCGAGCGAAACGAAAACTGTCCGACGGCCAGCGCAGTCAGATACGAGGGCTGCGTCGCATTGAAGATCCACCGGTCGCGGCGGTAGCCGTCACGAACGGTCTCGCTGGTTGTGAGAGTTCCATTCGAGAGTGTAGCGAGCGAGTCGGGCACGGTAAGCGTAATATCGAACGACATCCGGTCGTTCGGATAGTCCCACGTCGGAAACCACATCCGGTTGTCTTCGGGCTGCCCGATAGTCCAGATCTGCGTAGGACGCGAGGGGTCGTTACCTTCCGGATCGACGAACCGCATGCCTCTACCCCGCGCGACGCGCTCCGGAAAGGCCTCATAGACTATCGAGACCAGAAGCGTGTCGTCCGCATGTACCGTTCGCTGCAGGGGCACCCTGATCTTTTCGCCTTCGATCTCCCACGATAGCGCAAAATCCGTGTCGCCATGTAGCACGGAGGCGGAAGATATTTGAAGACCCCTCCCGTGCATGGTGATCGCACGCAGCGAGTCGTCGACAACTACAAGTTTGTGGTGCGCCGTGCCTTTGACCGCGCGCCGGCTGAAGTCGAACTCGAGATCGAGCGACGTTTGTAGAATGTCGTACCCTGACACCGGCTCAGCGGGAGACATCTCCGGCTCGGTCACGACGCGGTAGTTTCGTGGAAAGAGCGGAGGAGGCTTCTTCGCCGCATCCTCAACAACCGCATCATCCTTTTCGACCTGTAAAGGAGAGCTGGGTTGTTCGGGTGGCGCCTCAGGTACACGGCTTGCGGAGCAACCAGCAAGCAGCAAGCCAATCGTGAGTACGAGCGCAGTGTGGAAGTAGGCGTTGCGCGCCCTATGCATGCTCCAAACGCTCCTGTTGTCTGCGCGCAAACCGGCCGATTCGGGCCACGGCCTCTGTGATGTTCTCGAGTGAATTGGCGTAGGCGCATCGGACGAACCCGGCGCCACTCGGTCCGAACGCGTCGCCCGGCACGACGGCCACACGCTCCTCAGCAAGAAGCTGCTGTGCAAATTCCTCGGATGTAAGGCCAGTCGATCGAATATCGGGAAAGGCGTAGAAGGCGCCCTCCGGCTCGAAAGTCGGAAGTCCGGCGGCCCGAAGCCCATCGACCAGGACCCGTCGGCGGGCGTCGTACGCGCGGCGCATCTCCTCGACACTTTCCTGGCCATCGCGGATAGCGGCCACGGCACCGTACTGCCCCATAGTCGGGGCACTCATGATGATGTACTGGTGCAGCTTGTACATGGACGTGTACACGGGTCCTGACGCGCAGGCATAACCGACCCGCCAGCCCGTCATCGCGTAGTTTTTTGAGAACCCTCCCAGCAGCACCGTTCGATCTCTCAAGGAGGGAATCGAAGGCAAGCAGGTGTGGCCGTCCCGGAACGCCTCACCGTAGATCAATCGGTCGTAGATCTCGTCCGATATCATGAACAAGTCATGCCGAACCACCACTTCCGCGATCTCTTCAAGGACGGCTCGTCTGAGCACGGCACCGGTCGGATTGTTCGGGTACCCGAGAAACACTGCTTTCGTCCGCGGCGTGATGCGCGCTTCAATGTCCTCGGCCGTTACCTGGAAATCGTTTTCGACGGATGTCGGCACGTACACCACCGTGGCGCCCGCGAATATCGCCGTGGGTCCGTAGGACACGAAGCAGGGCTCCGGAATGAGGATCTCATCGCCGGGATTCAGCAGCGCGAGCATGGCCAGCTGCAGGGCTTCGCTGACGCCAACCGTAACGAGCACCTCCTTTTGCGGATCGTATGACACACCGTAGAGTCGTTGGAGCTCCGCCGAGATTGCCTCCCGCAACTCGATTAGACCGGCGTTGGCCGTGTAGCCTGTCTTCCCGTCACGTAGTGACGACACGGCTGCGTCGATCACTGGCGCGGGCGATACAAAGTCCGGTTCGCCGATTCCAAGCGTGATCACGTCATCCATCGTGGCGGCGATCTCGAAGAAGCGACGAATGCCGCTGGGCGGAACGCTCAAGACGCGCTCAGACAGGTATTTCTGAAGATGTTCGTACGAGGCCATAGCAATTCTACGTCAGCATGGTATCGGAGCAATATAGGACGGCTGCCGACGTAAAATGGTTCTGGCGAGAACCTATTCCGGCGTAGTGGAGCGCCTTGTTCTCCGGTGCGGGCAAGCCTATTTTTTCGGACCTATCGTATCGGCCGTCCCGCCGTTTTCATTTCAGTGCAATCGCATGGCAAAGAAATATCAGAACCTGATCGCAGGCCGCTGGCAGGACGCCAGCAACGGCCAGACGTTTACGGACGTCAATCCGGCACGATCATCCGACATCATCGGTGAATTTCCGGCCTCGACGGCCGACGACGTCGACAACGCCGTGACTGCAGCCCGCGAGGCGCAGAAGTCGTGGTCCAGGACGCCGGCTCCGGAGCGCGGAGGATACCTTCGCCGAATCGGTGATCTGCTGACCGAGCGCAAGACCGATCTGGCTTTTGAGATGACCAGAGAGATGGGCAAGCCGTTCTTCGAGACAAAGGGAGATGTGCAGGAAGCCATCGATACCGCCTACTACGCTGCGTCCGAAACCAGGCGCCTCTTCGGACACACCGTGCCGAGCGAACTGCCCGACAAGTTCAACATGTCGATTCGTCGGCCGGTTGGGACATGCGGCATCATCACGGCGTGGAACTTCCCCGTCGCGGTGCCCACATGGAAGATGTTTCCCGCGCTTGCCTGCGGAAACTCAGTCGTTTTCAAGCCGAGTGAGGATGCGCCGCATAGTGGAGCTCTGCTGGTCAAGGTGCTTACCGATGCAGGTATACCGGACGGCGTTGTCAATCTCGTCCAGGGCGGAGGTAACGTGGGCGAGGCGCTTGTGTCACACCCGGGTGTCGACGCAGTGTCCTTTACCGGCTCGACAGAAACGGGAGCCAGGATCGCGGAAACATGCGGCCGCACGCACAAGCGCGTCTCGCTCGAAATGGGTGGCAAGAATCCAATGATCGTGATGGACGACGCGGATCTCGACCTCGCCCTTGAGGGACTGCTCTGGGGAGCTTTCGGTACGACGGGTCAGCGCTGCACGGCCACAAGCCGACTCATCGCGCACGAGAAGGTGCACGACGAGTTCGTAAAGATGGTTGCCGATGCAGCCGGCAAACTCAAGCTCGGTTATGGAAATGACGACGGTGTTCAGGTAGGTCCGCTGATCAACAAGAAAGCCCTGACGAAGGTGTCGGGTTACGTGGAAATCGGCGTGAAGGAGGGTGCGCAGATTGTGCTCGGTGGAAAGCGTATAACCGGGGGCGCCTTCGATGAGGGAAACTTCTTCCAGCCGACGATCTTCACTGGCGTGACACGTCACATGCGGATCGCTCGGGAGGAGATCTTCGGTCCGGTTCTGTGCGTCATCAAGGTCGGATCGTACGACGAAGCGGTCTCCATCGCGAATGATGTCCAGTACGGTCTTTCGTCATCGATCTACACGCGTGACGTCGCCCGTGCATTCAGAGCGATGCACGACATCCAGGCCGGCATCACGTATGTTAACGGACCGACTATCGGCGCTGAGGCACACATGCCTTTCGGCGGTGTGAAATCAACCGGCAACGGCCATCGGGAAGGTGGCTGGGAAGTCTTTGACTTCTACACCGAAACGAAGACGATCTACGTCGACTATTCGGGCAAGCTGCAGAAGGCGCAGATTGACAACGTAGCCGACTGAACAGAGCCGGCTGTCCGCCTTGGAAGACCGTCAAACAGTTTTCGTCACAGGTTTCCCGGGATACCTCGCTTCCGCCCTTCTGCCGGGCATCCTCGAGGCGCGTGAACCTAATGAAACCGTAACGTGCTTGGTTCAGCCTGCGTACGAGAGCCTGGCGCTACAGAAGGTCCGTGCTTTTCCCGCCGCCGACGCAGCCCGCGTACGCGTCCTAACCGGAGACATCACAAGCGCGGACGTGGGGCTTGGCGAACGTGTTGCTGCAGTTCGTAGGAGCTGTGTGGAAGTCTTCCATCTCGCAGCAGTGTACGATCTCGCCGTGAGCGAGAAGCTGGCAACGGCAGTCAACGTAGACGGAACCAGAAACGTGCTCCGACTTGCGTCCGACACCGGCCGGCTGCGCCGTTTCCACCACATAAGTACCTGCTACGTCAGTGGTCGATTCGACGGGCTCTTTCTCGAAGAAGACCTGGACCGCGGTCAGCCTTTCGGCAACCATTACGAGGAGACGAAATTTCGATCCGAGCAACTGGTCCGAAAGGCTGCAGAAGCAGGCCTGCCGACGACGATCTACCGTCCGTCCATTGTGGGTGGAGACTCGCGCACCGGCGCAGCGGAGAAGCTGGACGGTCCTTTTCATTTCATTCGATGGCTTCGCGCACAACCGCGGGTCGCAATCATGCCACGGTTCGCCCGTTCTGAAAGCACGTTCGTGAACATCGTCCCGTCAGACTTTGTGGTGCGGTCGATTGCATACCTCTCGCGTCTGGGTCACTCAAATGGAAAGACGTATCAGTTGTGCGATCCCGACCCGCTTGTGCTTCAAGATTTCGTACGCGCGCTTGCCGAAGCAACCGACAGACGTGTTCTGTCGATTCGCTGCCCCCGCAAGGCCGCTAGACTCCTTGTGCGGGCGGCGTCGAGGATTCATCCTCGGCTCGACATACCTTCCGAGGCCGTTGACTATCTGGATCACCCTACCAGGTACTCTGCGCGAAATACGACCGAGGATCTCGCGGGCACCGGTATCAAATGTCCGCCGGTGACGAGCTATCTGGGGGCGATGGCAGATTTTGAGCGAGAGCATCCAGAAACGCGGTCGGCCGCCATGCACTGAAAGCGGGACGCTCTAATGCGAAAGACGACTTGGAGTGCCGGCGTAGCCGTCTGGCTGGCGCTGCTGATCCTCGGCTGTAACATGGACAGGCGTGCCCCGACACGCGCTGACGTCCGAGACGATCGCGACCGAATCGTCGAAGCCTTTCGCAACCGCGAGTCGGGCCTGATGGTGGAAGCCCACGGCGAGGTTACTCGAGTCTTGTCAGACGATACACGTCCGCCTAGACACCAGCGTTTCATCGTCGAGCTTGTCGGAGGGCACACCGTTCTGATCGCTCACAACATCGACCTTGCTCCACGGGTGCCGGTGGACCGCGGCGCTAGTGTGGCGTTCCGTGGCGAATACGAGTGGAATGAGCGTGGCGGGGTGATTCACTGGACACATCATGATCCGGACGGGCGACGCGCAGGCGGGTGGATCGAAGTGGGCGACAGCCGCTACCGGTAATCATGACTTCGGTGAGAGAGCGCGTTCGGCGATGTTCAACGTCTCGGCCGCTCGCTCTTCGATTCTCGAGCGAGCAGAAGGTCGCTCACTTCACTCACGGGCCACGCGCGCAGCTCCCTGGTCGAAAGAAACAGCAATGCCGTATCGGTGGCAGCAACGTCTTGTAACGAATCCATTCCCGGTACGTGAACAGAGCCGAGACGTCGGCCGCTGGAGTCGAAAAGGGTCAGCGTTTGTCCATGAACAGCAAGAAGTGTCGATGCCAGACGGCCAAGTCCCGCCAGGTCGGGCAGCCGGCCGCCTGCAATTGACGTCACATAACCGCCGAAGAGATCGAAGATCTCGACGCTTGCGACACCACGATCGGCAACGAACAACTGATCCGCAATGATCACCAGATCGACAGGTTCCTTGAGACGGCCGAAATCACCCTGCGCACCAAGCCACCCGGAGAACCTGCGACTTACGTTCCACTTCCCCACAGCGGCACGTGATTCGTCGACCGCAAATGTTTCGTTGGAAGTACTCACCGAGACGGCAATGGGACGACCGGGAGCGGACACATCGCCTACTCTGGCCGCCGCGCCGGCCGTCCTCGGCGCTGATCCAACGGGTTCAGGACCGGACGCGTACAGCGGGATCGATTCTATGACCTGGTACTTCCGCGTGAAGCGCTGTAGCCGCGCGTTGCCCGCGTCAGCCACAACGATCACCAGACCATTTGTAGCGTCAACGCCTGAAGGTTGATCAAATTCTCCCTCGGCCGTTCCCGGACCGCCCAGGATGTACAGCCGCGTGTAGTCGGCCGCACGGATATCGACAAAATGCTGACCGGCGTCGGCCACATATATCCGGTTCGACGGATCCGTTGCCACCGAGCGGGCATCGACGTACCGCGCCACCAGACGCCCCTCAGTTGACAGCGTATCCTGTGAGGAGGCTACCTGCACGACGCACAGGGCCATTGCGAGAACCGCCGAACGTCTCATGCCGTGGCTGCTCTGTAAAGCCCCTTGCGTCCGATGTCGCGCCGGTACTGCATGCCTTCAAAGCTTATATCGCCGACGGCGGCATACGCGCATTCGACCGCATCGGCGAGTGATGATCCGGTGGCCGTCACGTTAAGAACACGGCCGCCCGCGGTGACTAACGTCCCCTCCATCATCCTGGTGCCCGCGTGATACACGGTCACACCAGGCCGCGCATTAGCGACATCGACCCCCGTGATTGCATGACCCGTCTCGTGGGAACCGGGATAACCACCGGAGCAGAGCACAACGGTCGCCGCCGCGCCGTCCCTGAAGTCGACCGGTTTTATCGACGACAGGTTACCGGCGGCGGCGGCTTGCGCAATCTCGAGAAAGTCAGTCGTAAGCAACGGGAGCACAACCTGAGCCTCCGGGTCACCGAGTCTACAATTGTACTCGACCACCCGCGGGCCGGATGTGCCGATCATCAGTCCGACGTACAGGAACCCGGTGTAGGGATGGCCGTCGGCCGCCATACCTTCCAACGTCGGCTCGACGATATCGTGAACAATCGTCCGGAGGAGTCCGTCGTCGACGAGTGTGGCCGGTGCGTAGGCGCCCATGCCTCCGGTGTTCGGACCTGTGTCGCCCTCGCCAACGCGCTTGTGATCCTGTGCACTTGAAAGGAGCACGTAATCGGTTCCGTCACATACGGCAAAGATGCTGGCCTCCTCCCCCTCCATGAACTCCTCGATGACCACTTGCTCGCCGGCAGTTCCAAAACTTCGTCGAACGAGCATGTCGGCCAAAGCGCGTTCGGCATCGGAAATGGAGTCGCAGACGATCGCTCCCTTTCCTGCGGCCAGTCCACTGGCCTTGACTACGATCGGGGCGCCAGTTGTCCGAACAAATTCAGTTGCGTCGGCCAGATCGTTGGTATCGAAGGTTCGATATGCGGCTGTCGGAATCCCGTGACGCGTCATGAAGTTTTTTGAGAACGCCTTGCTTCCTTCGAGCCGTGCGGCTGGCGCCGTGGGACCCAGAACAGGCAGACCGTCAGCACGAAACGCATCGACGAGACCTGCTACGAGCGGTTTCTCGGGACCGACTATTGTGAGGTCCACGTTACTCTCGATTGCAAGTTTGCGGAGCGAATCGATGTCGCCGGCATCGGCATCGACGCTGGTGGCGCAGGTGGCGGTTCCAGCATTGCCGGGTGCCACCAGCACCTCCGGCTTCCGAGCACTGGACGCCAGTGCATGCGCGATCGCGTGCTCACGTCCGCCGGAACCCACAACGAGTACTCTCATCTAAGTGACGCTGCTTATCTTATTGACGTCCCACAAAGATAGCGGCTAGGCCGCAAAGGCCGGTTCGAGCCGGCGCCGTACGACGGCATTCCACCGAAATTCAACGTCATCCCCACCGTGACGACCATCGAGGATGAAGACGTGGCTTAAAATCGGTCTGGCCGTACTTGTGACGGTGCTTGTCGCCCAGGCCGTCAATCCTGCGGCCATCCTTGAGACGGCCCGCGAAGCGCATCCAATATGGGTAATGGGAGCGCTGCTGCTGCTGCTGCCAAACCTTATTCTGGAGTCCGAGATCTGGTACGTACTCCTACGGCGCGTTGCTCCAAAGTCGACGCGAGCAGAGGCTTTCCGCGGTGTGCTTGCGGGATTCCCGTTCGGCTTTGTGACGCCGGGCCGCGTCGGCGAGTTTGCGGGGCGCACGCTGACGATCAACACGAAGAACAAGCTGGGAGTAGGTCTGTCAGTAGCCGCGGCTCGTTTGCCCGAGCTCCTTGCGCTACTGATCGCCGGGAGCGCCGCGCTGGCCTATACCCTGTACGCGAAATCTGCTCATTTCCCGGGGTCGACAATCGTTGCCGTTGTCAGCCTCGGTGCGGTTGTCCTGCTGCTGTACGGTCTTTTCGCTCCGGCGCGTGTAGGTCGGATTGTGGCACGCCTCATTCCCGAAGGAAGGCTGCGACAGGAGATCGTGTTCCTTGGAGAAGCGGGGCGCGACAGGACGCTCCGACTCGCGGCGCTTTCATTCGCTCGACTGGGCATTTTCTCGCTTCAGTTCTGGATCCTGGCACACGCGTTGCTTCCGTCACTCGACCCGCTCGTGACCTTCAATGCGATCCTCCTCACCTTCCTGGTAAAGACGGTAATCCCGCCGTTCACTTTTCTGGACCTTGGTGTGCGCGAGGGAGCGGCAGCGTTTTTCTTTGGGATGTTCGGTCTGGGCGCTTCGGTCGGGTTCAGTGCTGCCTTCGGGCTGTTTCTCATCAACGTTGTCATCCCAACGCTCGCCGGTCTTGCGTTGTTGTGGATTCCGTCCTCCCGCCGAATCGATCGTAGGGTCGCCACCGCAAACACATCCTTCCGATGATCACGTTGTTCTCCGTGCTACTGTGCGTGGCAGCCGCGGCCTACTGCTGTGGTCTTCTGGCGGTCGCCGCCGGCGTGCGGCGTGTTTTCACGGAGGTGTCGCGGTCGCAGATTGCGGCGCCGACCGTTTCCGTGATCGTCGCGGCGCGCGATGAGGCGACAAACATAGAAAGCTGCCTCCGAAGCATTCTTGACGTTGAGTATCCTCCGAACAGATTGGAACTGATCGTGGTAGACGATCATTCGAGCGACGGCACGTCGGAGATTGTAGCTTCGTTGTTTGATCAGACACGCAGAAGACGAACTGCTCCAACCACGCATTTGCTGCGGAGCGGACATGGCTCAGGCGGTAAGCAACATGCTCTCGATCTGGGAATTCGTGCCGCGTCCGGTGAAATTATTCTCACGACAGACGCGGACTGTGCGGTGTCGCGACAATGGATTCGCAGCATGATCCGTCGGTTCGACGATCGAACGGGATTTGTTGCCGGACCGGTTGCGTACACGGACCCGCCCAACTTGGTCTCGCGAGCCGAGGCCATCGATTTTCTTGCACTGGTCGCCGTTGGCGCGGGCACCATTGGCCTGGGTTCGCCCACGATCTGCAACAGTGCGAACGCGGCCTACAGAAGAGACCTGTACTTTCGATACCGCTTGCAATCGGAAGAGGTCCACGAGGCTGCGGCTGATGAGACTTTGATGCACTTCGTGCACTCCGAAACGGAACACGAGGTCGTGTTCTGTTCTTCGCGCGACGCTCTGGTCATGACATCGGGAAGCAATTCGATCCATGACTTTTTCAGCCGGCGTGCTCGGTGGGCCGCGTCGACGAGTCACCTTGTTTCCGGCGCCGGCTTGTTGGTACTTGCGGCGGCCTTTGTGTTCTTCGGCATGATGATCGTCGGTTTCATCGGCGGACTGGCAAGCGCCGACATAGCCGTCGCATTTGGCATCGCCTTGGTTTTAAAGACGGCGGGTGATGCGGCCGTCGTATATCCGTTTGCGCGCCGGCTCGACTTGCCCCGATCCCTCACGGCCTTTTGTGTCGCCGAGGTGCTCCACGCACCGACAGTGATTGTGGCCGTGATGATGGCGTCTCTAGGGAATGTCGTCTGGAAGGGGCGTCCCGTACAGCGTTACGCAGAGGTCGCCGCGCATCCGGGCGTCCGAAACCTCAGCTGATGATCGAACTACGACGCCGTCTCGAATACCTGGCAGGTGCATATGGCCC
This sequence comes from Rhodothermales bacterium, assembly GCA_041589075.1. Lineage (GTDB taxonomy): Bacteria > Bacteroidota > Rhodothermia > Rhodothermales > JABDKH01 > JBFHWK01. The sequence goes on along the minus strand of JBFHWK010000072.1, from coordinate 1,504 downwards.
GATAGTCGCACAGCACCTCTTCCGATCATTACGTTGGACCGGTCCTGTGACGGACGAGAACGTCGCGCACATCACGTTCGATGACGGTCCGACGAGCACGTTGACACCGGCTATTCTGGAGACACTGTCACGATACGAGGCGAAGGCGACTTTCTTCTTTCTTGGCAGGCAGGTTGATGCGTTTCCGCAACAGGCACGCGACGTAGTTGCGGCCGGCCATGCCGTTGGCTTGCATGGCTATCAGCACTTCGACGCCTGGCGTGTCCCTACCGCGTCGGCCGTCGAGGACATTGAGAGAGGCTATGATTCGGTGGCGGCGGTGCTCGGAAAAGCGCCGGATCTATACCGCCCTCCATACGGCCGTCTGACGCCGGCACTGCACCGCTGGGCCATGCAGGCCGACATGGACGTCGTGATGTGGGGTGTGATGCCGGGCGATTATCTCGGGACTATCGACGCCCATAGGGTCGCCACCCGGGCGCTGAAGCGTATTCGTTCCGGATCGATCGTCGTACTTCATGACAGTCTGAATCCGAACGTCCAGAAACACACGGCTGCCGCTCTGGAACTCATACTAGGTCGCCTTCGCGACACCGGATGGAGTTCGGAATCACTGTCGAAGCTGGACTCGCCGTGATGATTCTTTGGATACCCGTCCTCATCTATGCGGTGCTCGCCCTGGGGTGTGCACTCGTGCTTCGGTTTGCCGAAGGTGCGGACGTAGCGGGACAGAGAGTGGGCCGGCTGCCGAATGTGGCCGTAATAGTCGCTGCGCGTAACGAGGCTGAGACGATCGCCGCTTGCCTCTCTGCCTTGTCGCGGCAGGTCTACGACGGATACTTCGAGGTTGTGGTCGTAGACGACCACTCCACGGATGCTACAGCTGCTGTCGCGGCTTCGTTTGCAGCCAACGACCGTCGCGTCCGGTTCCTGAAGTCGCCGGCCGGTCTAGAGGGCAAAGCCATGGCGCTCGCCGCTGGAGCTGACGCAACACGGGCGGATATAATCGTCACAACCGACGCAGACTGCCATCCTCCTCCCACGTGGTTGCATGGGATCGCCTCACGGGTACGCGCGAAGCGCGCAGACGTGCTGTGCGGCGTAACGGTCGTCGACGGAGAAACCCTAACGGCAGAGGTTCAGCGACTCGATTGGCTCCTCCTTTTTGGAGTGGCCGGTGCCGCGTCATTAGTGGGATTGCCGATTACCGGTATGGGAAACAACATGGCAGTAACTCGAGAAGCGCTCGATCGAATAGGAGGTTTTGCCGCACTTGCCGATACGCCTACCGAAGATTACGAGTTGTTTCGCCGCGTCAATGCCTTGAAGGGATTTCGTTCACGCCTCGATCCGGACGCCGACTTACTGAATGTTACGCTGCCGGAGCCAAGTCTCGGTGCCGCGATCGCACAGCGCAAGCGATGGGCTCGTGGAGGGCTGGCTTCACGTGCGTGGGTGCGCATCCTTTACGCGATCATCTGGCTGGCCCACGTAGCTCCCCTGG
>JBFHWK010000071.1:0-12723 GCA_041589075.1 Rhodothermales bacterium | reverse complement strand
AGGTTGCGGGCTTGCGCGACCAGATAGCCGCTCGCCCACCGCAAAAACGCGGATTTTCGTCGTTAGATGAAGCAAGGCCGGATGGTGCGCGATGTCGCGGTGGAGGATTTGTGAGGCCCATCGATCGCACACTGCCCGGAATTGGTCTGATCTGCAAAAACCTCTCTTTCGAGGTGTTTTCGGGCGATCTACATTTCGCTTTCGCCCCACAGCATGTTGCGCTCCCTTCTCGCTTTTTTGGCGTTCCTGCTCGTCCTGGAGCCCGCCGCCGCATTCGGCGGTGACAGGGATTCCAGTGACGTGGCTCAGCCACGCCCTCAGGAAACGGAATTGGCGTTTCTGTCAGGTGATGTTGCGACGCCCTTGCCCACCGCAGCCACGTTCGACGTGTCCACCGCGCCGGCCTACGCCTCGCTTCGGCCCATCTCGGATTTCCTTGCCGAGCTCACGGGGAGCATAGCACCACAGGTGGGCCGCGCCACGGCCGTGCCGATTATCCGCGGAACCAGCCCGCGACGAATGACGGTGCTTTTCGACGGTGTTCCCCTCGGGCACTCGGCACTTCGAGCGGGCCCGTCTTTCCTGCCGCTGGGCATGGTCGATCCGGCCGCACTCGGTTCGGTGCGGCTGCGGTTGGGCCCGGGACCGCAAGATCTGTTTTCGGGTCCCGCTACGAGTGTCGTACACCTCGTTCCTCTTGTGGACGATGCAGAGGCCGTGCAGGCTTCTCGCATCACGACGGCCCAGCAGTTTTCCAGTGCCGATAGGGGCTGGTCGGGACGGTTGACCGCAGCCGGAACGACAGGGCGCTTTCGCTTTCAGCTTGGAGTCCTCGGGCGTTTGCTGAGCGATCTGCGGTCCGGGGAGTCGCAAGCGGGCGACCCCGTCCAGCCGTATACGGGAGTGCGAGAGTCCGCAGTGCACGCCGTGGCAGCATTCCGCATCAACAATCGACTGGAACTGCGGGGAGGGGTCTTGTCATCGGGCCGGGCGCAACAGTCGGCCATCGACGAGTTTGAAGTCCCGGGTGCCGGCGCTTTGGCTCCCGGTTTTGCCATTTTCGATCCGCGGCAGATGTCCATTGCGTATGCGTCGGCGCGAATTGGGAGCGGTGAGTCTCTCGAGTCGGCTCAGCTGACCGCATGGCTAAACCGCCAACGAGAAACGCGCACACTCCGAAAGGCGAGCTGGACGAAAACGCTATTTGACGATGACCGGATGACGGCGGCCGGCCTCAAAGCGGATGCCGTCTTCAGACTTACACCGACTCACCGACTTCGGGCGGGCGCAGACTTTGCAACCGAGTGGGTGGATGCGCGGAGAAGGGAGGTACGTGACAACGGGGACGTTTTTTATCAGCGTGGTCGATTTCCGGGCGACGTCAGGTCTCACACCGGTGGCGTGTTCGTCGAAGACTCCTGGAAGCCGTCGGTGAGGTTCCGTATGGAGTACGGTGCGCGTTTGTCCGTGCGCGCAGTCCACGTGGGTTACGGTCCTTCCGTGTTCGGTTCGTCAGCCGCGTTGCGTGACGTCGACAAGACCTTCGGCGGAATCTCGTGGCATCTGCGTGCGGACCATGAGGCTGGTGGCGGCTGGCGGCTGTTCGGCTCCGTCGGCAGCGGATTCAGGCCGCCGGATCTGGACGAAGTGGCTGCCAACGCGGACTGGCAGCAGGGTCGCGACGTGCCCAATCCGGATTTGCGTGCTGAGAACGCACTCGAGGTGGAGTTTGGCATCTCGAATTCCGCTTCAGCGAGCCGGCGGTTCAGCGCAACTGCGTATCACACGCGGTACAGCGAGCCTATTTATCGGTCGTGGGCGGGCGGCGGCCCGGACCGCGTCCGTGGCACGAGCGATGATCTGTTCCGCTTCGTCAACTTTGAGGCCGTTGACATCAGCGGTGCCGAGATCGAGGCTGCCGCCTTCCTTTTTCAGGACGCAGTCCACTCGGTTCGTCTTACGGCAAACGCGATCGTGCAGCACGTGCGCGCGCCTGCGAGCGCCCCCAAATTCATTCCACCGGCTGTGGTACGGATCGGCTTCCAGTACCTGAATCAACAACTGATGGTCGAATCCTATGTGCGGAGCGCTGCCGGTACGCCCGCCGTCAAGTATGCCGATGGTGCAGCAGAGATCGCCGGAACGGATGCGTGGACGACGTTGAACGTGCGTGGCACGCATCGGGCCGGAACGAGGCTGCAACTCTACACAGCAATCGAAAACCTCCTGAATACCGGTTATCGGGAGCACGGGTCGTACCTTCTGGCACCGGGACGCAACGTCATAACGGGCGTTTCGTACCGGTTCTAGCGCGGTCTTCGGCGGAGCCCGGAGCACGCCGATTCGGGAAACAACGATCGAAGCAATCGCCACGACCCATGAAGTTCAAGCACTCCGAGTTACCTTCGCAGGAGGTCTTTCCCGGATACCACGGTCGCTTCGTGCACAGCAACCACATGACACAGGCCCTCTGGGAAATTGAGAAGGGGTATCCGGTACCGCTGCACTCCCACCATAACGAACAAATCGTCAACGTACTGGACGGTGAGTACGAACTCACGGTCGACGGCCAACCCCATCTTCTTTCGGCCGGGGATGTATTCGTTATTCCGCCGAACGTGCCGCACTCAGGGATGGCAAGGACAGACTGCCGACTCCTGGACATCTTCAGCCCGGTGCGAGAAGACTACCGTTTCTAGGCTGAGAAGGCATGCGCTTCGTCGCTCTTGAGGGAGAACGTGTTCGACTAGAGCCTCTTCGGCTGGATCACATCGATGCGTTGTTTGAGGTGGGACTGGACCCTCTGATCTGGCAATGGAACAGCAGTCCCGTTACCTCGCGCGAGGGAATGGAGCGCTACGTAGGTGAGGCAATCGACGGCCGCGTACGTGGCGACATGTTCCCTTTCGTTACGATCGTCCGCAAATCAAACAAAGTCGTCGGGAGCACACGCTACGGCAACATCGATCCGGCTAACAGGAGAGTGGAGATCGGCTGGACGTGGATTGCACCTGCCTGGCAGAGAACGGGACTAAACAGGGAGGCAAAACTTCTGATGCTTCAGTATGCCTTCGACACTCTTGGTTGCGCACGTGTGGAATTCAAGACGGACGTGCGAAACGAGCAGTCCCGGAATGCGCTTCTCGGCATTGGTGCCGTTGAGGAAGGAGTGCTGCGCAAGCACATGGCTATTGAGGGCGGCGGATTTCGCGACACGATTTACTATAGCATTCTTGATGACGAGTGGCCGGTGGTCCGGATGCGGCTAAGTGATCGACTTGATCGGGACGGGGAGTAGGTTCGCCACTGCCATGAAAAAGTAGAAAGGCCCGGTCGATTGTCTCGGCCGGGCCTTTTGTACTTGTGCTTCACGCGCGGGCGCGGTATCAGTCGGCGGCAACGGAGACAGCCCCAGACTCTTCCGGCGTGACAAGTACATCTCTCTGCGAAGCGACGACAACGCGTGCGGCGCTCTCGATACCCGCCAGTTTGGCGCCGATCTTTGCGACGGCTTCGCCCGAGTAGCGAATCTGCGAGGCGCCGCTCATGGTGAAGCTGATTTCATCACCTCCAGCACCCCCGAAGCTGCAACCTGCATCGCTGCGAAGAAGGCTAACCAGCACGACCAAGTCCTGGAAATCATATGCCGCACTAGTCGAGTTTGTCGTGCCCAACTCGAAGAGGTAGATCGACTGATTCTGGTCGAGCGTGATCCGGTTGGTGACCGGGTCGATAAACGCGTCGACGAAGTCGGCCACTGAACCTTGGTCGAGGTATCCGGAGATGTCCGGCACGGGGTCTCCGTCTCGCAGCACTATCAACTGGCTCCCACCGGTTTCGGAGTTCTGCGCCATGTGGCGGGTCCAGTCCGATTCCTGGGTACCGTCGCCGGAGTCGCGCTTCCACGAAGAACCGCTTAGGGTCACGCCAGTGCCGGCAGCAAGCGGTTCATTGGGCTCGTAGAAGAACGTCCCGTCCTTGTTTACGTTGCCACTGAGGGCGCTGTCGAAAGAACCCCACGGGTCACTGTCGAGATCGCCCGTGTGCAGCCGCGCTGTGACTGGCATGTCGTACGATCCGCCGTAGCTGATCGCCGTCCCGATGACGTCGGTCCGAAGCTGGAACGGTACGTCCGGTACCGTCTCGATGCCGTCGATCGTGAACGGGACGTCCGTGCAGCTCACCGAAGAAGCGCCCGAGGGCGGCTCGAACGCCGCGATTCCGCCGTACACCACCGCATCTCCGGTTAGGCTGACCTCGATGTCGGACGGCACGCTCTTGCGGACAAGGACCAGACCTTCCCACGAGAAGCCGTCGGACACGAGAAAATCGCCGTTTTCGATCACTAAAACACCGTAGCCGCTGAACACGCCACTGGGCTGAAAATCGCCGGTGACATGCACGACCGCGGGTGCGTCTGGAGAGCCGTAGGTGCCCACGTAGGGAGACATCGGAACCACCTTGTCCGGACGAAGCACGGCCTCGGCATAGATTTGCTCCAGCTTTGCGATGTCCGCTCCCTGTCCGACGCTGCCCGAACCACCGTCACCTTGCAGACTCTCGCTGGAGATTGACGACTCGATGACGGACTGGTTTATGGCCCCGTCCGTCATCACGGCCTTAGCAGCCTTCAGAAAACCTGGTCCCGTCGCTATCGAAGGCGACCGCGCGTCGACACCGGAGATCATGTAGGTACCGGATGAATCGACACGGACAGAGTTTGCAGCGAGGACCAGCGCGGCGTCCAGCGGCGTCTCGAAGATCACGTTGGACTCGATCTCGTGCCGCATGTCGCCCACGGTTCCGCGAGAGACGACCGTCAGATCACCATACAGGTTATCGGTGATTGCGACATCATAGGTTCCGCCAGATACGGGACGGTCGCCGAGCCATTCCGGCGCGTCCATAAGATCCAGCTTGACGGTACTGAGTCCTCTTTGCAGACCCGAGAGTGCCACTTCGCGTGCCACGACCTGCCTTCCGTAGCGGTTCTCCTCCTGGTTCATCTCAAAACGTGACCGTTGGCCTATGTAGGCGATAGACGCCGCCGCAAGCAATCCGGCAACGGCTATGAGTACAGTTCCTCGTCCCATTTTTCTGTTTTAATGTTGCTTAGTTGAAATTCGAAATGACTAACCCTGAAACTCTTGCAGTGCCAGACCGCGAGGAGACAAAGTGACTCCCCAGCGCAGACGCTGCAGAAAGATGTTGCCGGTGCGCCCGTCTCTGTCGCGGGCCTGATGGCCGACGATCGCGTTCTCAAAGCGCACTCGGATTTTGCGCGCGTCCGAAGTGTCGATTACGCCGTTGTTGCCGCTGTCCAGCAGATCAACCCGGAATGCGGTGAGCGTCGACATACTCGCGCCCGCCAACTTCCACATGCCGTAGTCCTCTTCGTAACGAGACACACGATAGAGCGGCACGGATACACCCTCGCGAATGGAGGAGCCCGCCGTCTCGAGTGCGTAACGGATGCGGACACGGTCTCCTGCGGCATCCGATCCCCAGAATTCGAGCGTGTCTGTAAGCGAGCGACCGGCCTCGATGCGATTCGAGAACGCCAGGATGGCTTTCTCGCCCGGTGTTGTCAGATAACCGGCGTTACTCAGATCGCGCTCAAGTATTTCGGCGAACGCAAGGGTCTGCTTCTTAGCCGCGTACATGATGGTGCTCTCGACGGTGTTACTCTGGATCCGGGACTGCAACCCGAACAGCATCACCAGTACGATCGCGCCAACCAGCGTGGCCGTCATTTTGTCGAAAATCAGATGCATCGCTAAGTCGTTCTTGCTAGTGCTACCATTGCGGTGAGAACTGCCGCTTGAGCTGAATCGGACGAATGAGACGCGGGATGCCGCCGACGGAGTCGGCGCTGGCGATACGAACGGCGACCTCCTTGGCCCATGTCGGGCTCGTTGCCGTATTGCCGGCGTCGTCGATATACTTCACACTCACGTCGACGAGAAAATCGATCGACACGCCCGGTTCGACCTCGAAACTGCGCACTTGAGAGGCAAGCCCGTCGAAATCATCGATGTCGTTGCAAAGGTCAAAGTCGGCGCAGCCACCGAATTCGGCGGGACCCGTCAGCAGAAGGGTGTTCTGATTGCTGCGGGACACCGTGTTGTCTGCGGTGCGGGCATCGAACGGCTTCGACGCGATGTAATTCATCACGTCGGCAGCTATTGCACTGCCCATGACCTCGTACTCGCTATTGATTACGCTGTGCTGGGCGTGCAGCGTCGACCGGTGATAGTTGAGCGCGAAGGTCATCACCGCGACGATGGCCAGAAATGCTCCTAAAGTCTGAGGCACGTGTTCATCTCCGTTTGTAGTGCGGTGTGATCGCTTTCAAGAGGCGTTCCAAAGGGTAGCGATTTCGATTCGAGGGACGAATTTGGCCTTTTTGCATGTGTTTTGAGTGGTTCCTCGATGCGCGCGCTGTCGCAAACGGAGACGAGGGGGCGGTGGAGGTACCGAAATGAGACGGAAGCGCGTCGATCACGCAGACGCCGAGCCCGATCCTCGGCCGCTTGGCAGGCCGCGAACATTGTCGGCCGGCCCGGGGAGACGTCTGCTATGTGCCGCGCAACGAGGGAAGCTCAGCGGCAAAGGTCAACACTCGCCTGTGAACCGGAACCGTCCGGGGGGATCTTGGCCCAGTGCACCTTTCGGCAGTTTAAAATATTTTCCATAGCAACATTCAGGTGGGAATTATGCGCTACAGAAACTTTGGCCGGACCGGCTGGCAGGTCAGTGAAATTGGATACGGGATGTGGGGGATGGCGGGATGGACCGGATCCGACGACGAGGAGTCGCTGCGGTCCCTGCAGCTGTCGGTAGAACTCGGATGCAATTTTTTTGATACGGCCTGGGGCTACGGTGAGGGGAAGAGCGAGGCGCTGCTCGGACAGATCGTGCGCACGAATGCCGGACGCCGCCTTTACACCGCTACCAAAATCCCGCCAAAGAACTTCGAATGGCCGAGCAGACGCGGTTTCACCGTTGACGACTGCTTCCCGCCGGATCATATCGAACGGTTCGTGGCAAGCAGTCTCGGGAACTCCGGGCTGGAATCGTTCGACTTGATGCAGCTGCACACATGGGAGGACGATTGGCTTTCCGATGATCGCTGGTATCACAAGATGGCCGACCTCAAGGCGCAGGGTCTGTTTCACGCGATCGGCATCAGTATCAACCGCTGGGAACCGTGGAACGGGGTGAAGGCGGTGAAAAGCGGCCTCGTTGATGCGGTGCAGGTTATCTACAACATCTTCGATCAGAACCCGGAAGACGAGTTGTTTCCGGCGTGCCAGGAAAACGACGTAGCCGTCATTGCGCGCGTACCGTTCGACGAGGGAACGCTGACTGGTAATGTCACGCTTGAAACGACCTGGCCTGAGGACGACTGGCGCAGCACATACTTTGTGCCGGAGAATCTTGCGTCGAGTGTCGCGCATGCGGACGCGCTCAGACCAATTGTCCCGGAAGGTATGACGATGGCGGATATGGCCCTGCGCTTCATTCTTGCCGAGCCGACCGTGAGCACGATCATTCCGGGTATGCGGAAGGAGCGGCACGTAAGGATGAACTTCGCCGCCAGCGATGCCGGGCCGCTCGACTCCGAACGTCAGCAAGCACTAAAGCAGCACCGATGGGACCGGGAGCCGACCGCGTGGTCTCAGTAGACGCTGCACCCGGAAGAGATCGCTACCTGATCAGAATCATTTGCTTCATTTCGGGCGCCTCACCGACGTCCAGCAGATACATATAGGCACCGGACGCGACACGGGCACCTGCTTCGTCGCGACCGTCCCATGTCACTTCGTAGCGCCCGGCAGGCTGATACTCGTTAACCAATGTCCGAATCTTCCGTCCGACGAAGTCAAACACCTGGAGGCGTACGTTAGTGCGTCGGTGCAGCGTGTAGCCGATCGTTGTGGAGGGAGCAAACGGGTTCGGATAGTTTTGCTCGAGCGTGAACGCAGGCGGGGGATTATCAGCGGGTTCGGTTGAGGTGGGCACTGAGTCGAGGACGTACTTGTAGACCCGACGGCCTACCGCGTAGGCGAGCGTATCGTTCAGCACTCGAATTCTATTTACGGCGCCATCGAGCTGGCCGTCCGGTGACACCATGGAGTAGTGAGTGAGCTGCGTCCACGTCAACCCGCCGTCGGTTGTTCGGGAGGACGTGCCACGGCCACTGGCGTACCCGATCTGCGGCGTCACGAAGCCGATGCCCTGCAGCCCCGCCACGTCCGTGCTTCCGCGGATCAAACGCTCGGTCCAGGTATTGCCTCCATTGTTTGTCGTAAGAATCTTCGCCGGCTGGCCGACCGACTGCGCATTGTATTCGATCGATACGAAACCGTCCGTCGCCGTTGGAAACGAAATCTTCCAACCCCATTCGCCGGCGGTTTCGGACGTGCGGCGAGTTCGGTGTACCGCGTTCCAAGTCGTGCCGCCATCGAACGTCTTCAGGACGACGGCGTCACCGTCCAGGTTGCTTCCACTGCCGCCTACCAGAATTCCGGTGTTTCGGTTGAAGAAGTGCAGATCGACGATCGACCCGATACGATTGCTGAGATCAATCGATGTCCACGAGGAGCCGCCGTTGAGAGACCGCACAAAGTGGGGTACACCATGGAAAGCTCCGACTGCGTAAATCACTGACGCATCGATCACCTGGATGCCGCAGATTCCAGCAGGAGTTGACCCTGAGATGCGCGATGATATCTCCGTCCATGAGTCACCGCCGTCCCTGGTCTCGAACAGGACATTGCCAGGGTTGTTGACCGCGCCGGCCCAGCCGACCGATTGATTGGCGAATCCGATGCTGCGAAATCCATACACGCCCCCGGAGTCATGGATCAAGCTCCACGTCTCGCCGCCGTCGTCCGTTTTCCACACTTCGCCTCGAAGATTGACCACCCATCCGGAGGAGGGATTCAGAAAGACCATGTCGTCGTGGCGCAGGCGAATGCCGCCGCCGTCTGGGCTGTTGCGAAGAAACTTCCATGTGCCCGGTGCGGACTGTGCGACGGCCGAGCCGGCAAACAGTAGAAGGACACCTGCCACACAGAGCTGTCTCACACTCATGGTGCCGTTGACTTGATCAGATCTCACGCCAAACTAAGAGGCTATCAACCAACTTCGCACACGGTCACCGCATTGTGCCCGGCTCGGACGTCAACAGTGTTCAGTCCGGGGCTTCCGCGTACAGCCTTTACTTGATTTCGAAGTGCGGATTCCAGGCCACTTCCCATAGATGGCCGTCCGGGTCCTTGAAGTAGCCTGAGTATCCGCCCCAAAAGACCTCCTGTGCCGGCTTGACGATCTTGGCCCCTGCCGCCTCAGCCAACCGAAGCAGCGAGTCGACGGCGTCCTTCGACCGCACGTTGTGGGAAAGTGTGATTGCTGCGAAGCCCGATCCAGTCGAGTCGACTGTGGCATCCTCGGCGAGTTTCCGGCGCGGATACAGGGCCAGCTTCGTTCCCTCGAGTGCAAAGAAAGCGATTCCTTCGCCGTCGTTTTCAAGCGGAAGCCCGAGACCGTCGCGATAGAACGCGACCGAAAGCGGTAGATCACGGACACCCAGTGTCACGATGCTTATTCGAGGTTCCATCTTCGATTCGTTGTAAAATGAATCTAGGAGAAGGGCGGTGGCAGTCGTGACCACCACGATAGGTGCGAATGAAAGTAGTAGGCGCTTCATGTGTCCTCGATCAGAGATCTGGGTCACTTGTTTCCGCGTGCTGACCTCGATGTCGAAGCTGAGGGAGCTCGTATTCGGAGGGCAACACTTAGCGCACCAGTTTCAGCGTAGTCTGTTCAAACTCCGCAAACTGGCTTATCGCGTCGAGGATAGAAAGGCCCAGCGCACCTTCCGGTACCTGGGCGTTGTCGGCAGCAATCAGTACGTAGACGTCTTCGTAGGGCCCGTTCTCGCCGGTCCATGTCGATTGCAAGCAGAGGCCCTGATTCGAGATGCAGGCCTTGTCATCCACAATCGTTTCGAACTCTTGGGAAATGTCGACGAACTGAGAAGTCTGCTTGTCCTGAATGAAATAAGTCAGAACCCGAAGGTTAAAGACGTCGAACAGTTTGATTCGCAGGAGTCCGCACGGTATTCGAACGAGAGTGACGAAGCCAGGAACCGATGTCAAAGCCGTTCCTTCCCAAGTCGGCTCATTCGGGAAAGGCTCCTGGCAGCCAGTTGTCCCACCCGATGGGGGAGCACCGTCGAGTTCGAAGGCACCGGAGTCGCATTCCGCATCGCCATCTCCATCTCCATCCTTGGGTCTATCTTCGTCACGCTGATCAGCCGGTTCGGTACACGCGCGGCGATAGATCCTATCGACTGCGAGATTGTCCGAACCGGTGTCGGCGGGATCCAGAAGTGCGTGTGTAAGAGTTGAACCACCGTTGTCCGCGAGAACCTCGTCAAGTACGGTCGTGAAGGCGTCCGCAGGAGTTACAGCTTCGTCGCCCGGCGCCGTGTCTGGACAGCCTTCGCCGCCACCGACTACGTTGAAGCCCCTACTATCGATCGTGCCCCCACCTCCGACTATAATTCCGCAGTCGGTCGGGAATGACGGATCGGCTTCGTTCGCTAGGATTATGGACCGGTGAACAATTGCCAGTCCACCCAGGAGTGCCTTACCGCCGGGACCAAGGTTTTTTGTTACTGTCGAGTGAGTAAGGGTTACCCCTCCCGCGGGGTCTCCCGCAACGATGCCGGCGCCCACCCCTCCACTGCAGTCAGCATGGTTGCCGGATATGGTACTGTTAGCGATCTTCATGGCGCCAAATGCGTTGTACACGCCGGCACCTGCAGGTTCGCCCGCGAATGTCGCGCAATCGACAGTATTGGATGCGACTGTTGAGCTGATGAGTTCAAAGACCGTGTCGGAGTGATGGATACCTCCCCCGGGCGCTTCGGCTCGATTTGCCTGTACGGTCGAGTATTCGACGCGAGTGAATGAGCCGGATTCATTGAAGATGCCGGCTCCGCCCGCTCGGGAGAAGTCGGAAACGTTTGATATCGAATTGTTCGCAATAACGCTATTTGATATCACCAGCGTCGGTTTCTCAACCTCTGGAAGCGGTGGAACGATCACCCCTCCACCGTTGAACACACCCGCGCCCCGGCCATTACCGACGATTTCATTCCCACTGATCGTCGAGTTGCGTATGAAAGCCAAGCCTTCATTATATACGCCGGCTCCATCCAAGCCGTCGCCTGTCAAAAGGCCGCCCTTAAGTGTAACACCTTCTACTGTAGCGATTCCGTCTTCAGTTATGACAAGGATCCGCATTGGAATGTCCCCCACCCTCTCAATCGTGGAGCCATTCCCCACGACGGAAATGTCGGATCTAATCGGTGGGAGTACGCTTCTACGAATTACGCCGGCGGGTCCCGTCGAAAGGTAGGCGTCCGACGCCGAATAGGTGCTTCCGAGCGATAAAACGATTGTGTCCGAGCCAGAGCCAGCAGTACAGTCGCCGTCACTAAAATCTGAATCGGTGTTGGCGTTAATAATTGCCTCTCGAAGAGAGCAAACTGTGTCACCGGGAATAACCGCTACGGCACCCGGCGCCACGTTGATCACCGCCGATAGCGGCGAACCGAGCGGCCCGGCAACACCCGCGTTTGAAAGTAAGACGAGCGCGATGGCTGTCGCGATAATTCGTGACGCGGAGCAGTTTATCTGAGCATTCATGACTGCCACAGCATTGAGATAGTAGAATAAATCTTTGGGCGCGATGCGAAATCTGCTTTCAATCCTTTCGCCAGAAGGAGAAGACAGAACGACAGGCCTCGGCAGGTATTCATGGCGATCAACTGCACGATATGAGAGAGGCTCGGTGACTTGCCCAGGGTCACCAGATGTCAGTGGCGGGTATTTAGATACGTGTTAGAAGTAAGTCAAGGTGGTAAGTTGAGGTTTGTCGACGCGATAAGCTTTTAGTTTAGTCAGTCACGATCAAGCACTTTGATCAAAATGGACTATTGATTCTCTACGACAAATGAGCGAAGAAGTCTAGGGTTCAGAGGGCGCCCCGTCTCCGCAGTCAGCGTGTCTACTCGGTAAGCAATGCAGCCTGGGTTGCTCACGACAGCCTTGGCACTTTCTCTTGTGAGCCATGAAATACTTCCCGCATCTTATACTCGCGGCAGTGGCGCTCGCCGGCTGCAACCGCGGCCCCGTTTTTACGCTCGAGTACTTCAAGGCCTACGATGTCTCTCCTGATACAATCGGCCCCGGCCCGCTTGTCCTGGAAGATCAGTTCGACCGTAGGCGCAACGTCAAAGACTCGGTCGATGCCCTCACCGTCCAGTACTTTGCCAATCCGGTAAGCAAGAACGGGGAGGCCGTAAAGGATTCGGTGACGCACCTGGTCTGGTATTTCGTCCGTTCCCGGATTAGAAATCCGCAACGAAAAGTTGTCTACACCAATCAGTTCACCGGAGAACGTGGGTTGGGACTGACGACCGGCCGTCCATCGCATTTGCTCGTGCCGGCCATAAAGAACGAGTGGAAGGATTCCGATTCATACAAACCGCCGGAAGACTCGACATTTGAATCAAAAACCGTATCGCATCTAAAGTGCTACAACGTGGTCGAGGCGGAGCCCGACTCCGCGAACGTCAACCTGCGGGATCAGTTTTTTGGGGCTGACTACATGGCGCGCGGTCCCGAGTACTTTTGCAATCCCTCT